>NZ_JFYC01000003.1:0-325729 GCF_000588535.1 Acinetobacter sp. 742879
ATGTTCTTACTGATGCGCCCTTCTAAACCCAGCAAGGCAGAATAGCCGTTTTCATCTTTATACTGGCTCCCCGCGATGTCAGCATTAATTACCCCAATACCCAAAACATTCTTGGCAAATCCTGTGCCGAGATTCGACAGGCCATCTGTTGAAGCCTCTGCACCGCCGCTTAAGGTCAGTGAGTTGCTGTAGCCGTATCGAATCGCACCTGAGGCAAAGGTGGCATCGTCATAATCATTTGAATACAACCCATAGTTGTAGCGTGGAACCCCCACATCTACTGAAAACTCATTAATGCCTTTTGCCAGAATCTTGGAGGAAAAATAGTACGGCTTTTTGGTAATGCTCTGCTGTCCCGTTGCATCGGTAGTCACAAGTGTGACTTCATTTCCCGAAATAAATGGGAGCTGTTTAATATCAAAGGGACCTGAAGGCACTAACCCTGAATAAATCTTTTGCTGGTTGACGTATAAATCCAGTGTTGAAGGCAATGCTGCCGAACCGGAGAATTGCGGGAGTGCTGAGGTGACAATATCACCGCGTTGACTATAAGCACTCGACCACTGGAAACCGGCAAGACGGACACTACTGCCCCAGTCAGGACTATTGGAAATAAAGTCCCCTAGGGTATATATCCTGATCTTTTCAGGGTCTACGTACTGCCACTTACTTTCTAGTCGTACCCATTTTTCATGGCTATAGCTAGTTTCACTACTACCGTTATATAAAACCCCTGATGAGAAGTTACCGATTGAACTATTAAAGATCCCCTCAGCTGTACCTGAGAAAACGTTCTCGTCATTGGTTATGGTGTTATACAGACTGTAATTCAGAATGGCTGCGTTTAAGGGTTTCATTCTTAGCAAATTGGGGCTAGTAATCTGATGACCACTTAAGTCAACTGAGTAACCCGTTAACATGTTCGATGGAACTTTTAAGTTTAAAGACTGCTCATTCTCGAGATATTTAAACTGGATTCCGTTTAGATCATTGATACACACCCACTGGTTATCTGGGATATGTTCATCTATTTTTATTCTTAAATTTTTTAAGGTACTAGAACGAATATATAGTTTTTCATCCTTAGATTGCTTTACAGCAACCAAATCTTCAGAAGCATTTGAGTTAATCGAAATATTTAAAAATAGCTGAATGAAATTAAGATCTTGCTCCTGCTCATTCGTTCCTACTTGTGTATATTCACTATTGCTACCTACAGATTTAGGAACACTGGGAACTGCAGTATTCGTATGATCTAGTAACTGTTCGGCAAAAGAATATGTAGGAAAATACGCAACACATAAGACACCTATAATGTATTTCATATAAGCCTCTTAAAGTGTGGTTTTCTTACCATTAACTGTTAGAGATACGCTGTATTTATGATTTGGTTGGTAGGTAAAGTTACTAATCGAGTAACTTTTCGACTTCTCCGCAAGAATATAACCATTCACAGTATTTACTTTAATCGGATAACTTTTATTCGCCGTTGTATCAACAAGCGTTAGACTATTTAACAGCGCATGTCGGTTACCTATATTGCTAATATTTAAAGAAGGATTGTTCTGGTTAACATCAATTTTCCAACTCAGTTTGGTAATTGCATCTTTATTCACTACAAATACAGGTAATGACGAGCGAAGTAATACATTTACTCCCTGAGCTGCTTTACGGCTATCAATTGGTTTTGGTAACTCATCAATAATAATACGATAAGTTTTTTCACCAGAAATAGGTTCTGGATTAATCCTAACTACACGCAAGTTATAAGAATCATTAGGTTGTAGTTTTAAAAATGGTGGACTAATGACAATCTCATCCGTAGGGACTAATTGATCTTGCCCGGCATTTTGTCTCCACTCAAATACACGCACCTGCAAATCAGCACTTTCATTTGACTGGTTATATAAACTAATTGAAGCAGCATTTTGATTACTTAATATTTCTACATTTACAGGTGAAAGACGGATTGTTGCGGCGTTAATAGAGCTAGATAAAGATAAGAATAATCCCGTAATAATAAAAATATTTTTTTTCATGATTTGCTCAAATATAACTTTTTTAATGTATTAGCCCTTTCAAAAGGGCTAACGTAATTCTAATTTATGCAAATTAATAAGTTACTGTGACAGTCACACTGTCAACATAGCTACCAGCACTTGGTAAAGTTGTTCCTGCAGGAATACGACCATACACATTTACAGTTTGAACATTACCCGTTCCAGTTCCACTGTAGGCAGTCGTTGCAATACCAATTGCTGTGGCACGCCCTGTGTCAGAAAAAAGGTTGTAAGGAATATATTCGTTGCTAGTCGCCCCACCGATCATACGACGTTGGGTTGATAAAACATTCTGACCACCATCAAATGACAAAGTCCATGGCACAGTATTATTACAAAGGACTTTAATTGAGGTACCACCTGTTGTTGTAGTATCTGCATCGACATTGCTAGCCAGCGAACTTAAAGTACCAAAGTCTAAAACTGCATTTGTTGTCGTACCGGTTGCAGAGGTATTCAATACACAACTATTGGTTACTGTTGCTCTAACAGTTAATGTACCTGTTGCTGTAGCTGCATTTGCCGCATTGAGAGAAAACACTCCTGCAACAACTGCTGATAAATAAATAAAAGTCTTTTTCATGGCCAAAACCTTTTAAACTAAATTGTCGAATTAATAGATATAAAAAATTTAACCCTTATTCTTACAATCATTTTTATTTGACTGCTCTTTTAAAGCTTATTTTTTTATCCTACTTTCCAACATAATACATAAAAATAAATAAAATGCATGTTCACGTTATTATTTTAATTTCTAATCAATAAAACAAATTTACCTAAACCTATCTTACGGATACAAAAAAACAATATTTACAAAATATAAATATTTGATTTAAATAATTTTAATAAAAACACTAGAAAAAATATTAAGGTAAATTTAAATAAATATTTCAAAATTTAGCTAACTTTAAAAAATTAAATAATTTTCAAGAGCCAATTTATTATTTATCTCTTTAATTTTCATTTTATATTATTTCTTAAAAGTGCACCTTCAGAAAACTATTAGAGATTATAATTTATATAAAGATAAAATGATAAAAATTGATCTACAGATGAACTATAACAAGGATAGTTTTATTTATTTTAAATCTTGAATAGCTATGAGATATAAAAAAAATAAAGGCCTCTTTAGAGACCTTTATTTAGTAAGTTTAAATAATTAAACGCTCAGCATGCTATTTAAAGTTTCAGAAACATTTTTCGATTTCACTTTAGGCTGCAATGCTTGTAAAGCTTGTTGTACTTGAGTACGTTGAGGCTCTGCAAGCGTATACCAACGAGATAACACCTGTAACAGGCGTGAACCTAAAATCGGGTTTTTCTCGTCTAGATACTCTGCAAGATTAATAAAGTGAGCTACACCAAAGCCCCAAGTATTTTCAGGATTATTTGACAAGCCACCACTTACCGCACGAATACGATTTGGAGTTGTTAAATCATAGTCTGGATGTTGAGTTAAGTACTCAATTGTTTCTGTTGTCGCATTTGGGTTTGCAGCTTGAATCATGAACCATTGATCTAAAGACAAGGCTTCATCTTTAAAGCGGTCATAGAAATCAGCAAGTGCCTCTTGAGCTTGAGGTGCGTTTTGCCAAACCAATACACGTAGCGCACCTAAACGTTCAGACATATTGCCTGTGTTTTGGTATTGAACATGTGCTAATTCAAATGCAGTTTGGTCGCCCTGACGCGCCATCATCATCAACATGATATTTTTTAATGCACGAACGCCCATGGCTAACGAGAATTCTTTTTGCAAGTCTGGATCAAGGGTAAGGTAAGTATCTTTCCAGAATGAACCCAACTCTTGTGCCAATCGATTAAGTAGAGCTTCACGTTTTACATGAATATCTGCTGGCGCATAGTTCTGATCAATACGACTACCCAAATAACCTTCACTTGGTACATCAAACAAACGTGATGCTAAAAGCGGGTCACGACCAACCAACTCAGGCAAAGTGCTCTGAATAGCTTGAATGTACGCATCTGCAGAATGGTCTTCTAGCAAAATACGCTCGAGCAAGGTTTGCGTTGCTTGCCATTGGTTAAAGCCGTTGGTTTCGTGTTGAATTAAGAATGCTAATTCAGCATCGGTATAGTCAAAAACAAGATTTACCGGAGCTGAGAAATTACGCAGCAATGACACAACTGGTTGCTCAGTCACACCTGTAAATTCAATGGTTGCCTCATCTTGGTCAAACAAGTACACACCATCTTTAACATCATTTACGAATAGACTGTTACTGTGCAATGTATATTGCTCCCCTGTTTTAGCGTTAAAAAGCGCTAAAGCAACAGGAATTGGAACAGCTTTTAAATTTGGATATTTAGGATGTGCTTTTAGGCTTTGTTTAAAACTTAAACGGTAAGTTTGCATCGCTGCATCATATTCACCTTTTGCTTCAAGCTTTGGCGTACCTGGTTGGTTGTACCAAGTTAAAAATACAGATAAATCGACACCTGAACCTGCAGATAATGCAGCAACCCAGTCTTCTACCGTTACAGCTTGTCCATCATGACGGCGGAAGTATTCATCTGTCCCCTTACGGTATTTTTCTTTACCAAGTAAGGTCGACATCATACGGTTAATTTCCGCACCTTTTTCATAGACTGTCGCTGTGTAGAAGTTATTAATTTCGACAAAGTGATCTGGACGCGGTGGATGCGACAATGGACCTGCATCTTCAGGGAATTGATGCGATTTAAGTACAGCCACATCGTCAATACGTTGAACCGCAGCAGATTGTAAATCTTCAGAGAAAGATTGATCACGGAATACCGTTAAACCTTCTTTTAAGCACAGCTGGAACCAGTCACGGCAAGTAATGCGGTTCCCTGTCCAGTTATGGAAATATTCATGGGCAATCACAGACTGTACACGCATAATCGCTGCGTCAGTTGTGTATTCTTCATCGGCAAGCACACATGAAGTATTAAAGATATTTAAACCTTTATTTTCCATTGCACCCATGTTGAACTGGCTCACCGCAACAATCATATAGTTGTCGAGGTCATAAGCACGGCCGTAGTGTTCTTCATCCCAACGCATTGAATGCTTTAAGGCTTCCATCGCGATATGGCATTTTGGAATATCTTTCTCAATGGCATAGATTTCTAAAGCAACATCACGCCCTTCCGAAGTCGTATAACGATCTTTAAGAACAGCTAAATCACCAATAACACAAGCAAACAAATAGCTTGGTTTTTTAGTCGGATCTTGCCAGATCGCAAAGTGGCGGTTTTCACCTACCTCACCTGTTTCAAGCAAATTACCATTGGCAAGTAACACTGGATATTTTTTGTCTGCTTCTACACGTGTCGTAAAGACTGAAAGTACATCTGGACGGTCTGGATAGAAGGTGATTTTACGGAAGCCTTCAGGTTCATTCTGGGTTACAAACAACTCATCTGCTTTATATAAACCTTCAAGCTGAGTATTGGTTTCTGGATGAATAATCACTTGAGTCTGCAAAATGACTTCATCTGGTGCATCAGTGATCACCAGTTGTTCACTGTCGAGTGAATATTGTGCAGGAGTAAGATCTTGACCATTGAGCTGAATAGATTGCAACTCAAGATCACGACCTAATAACACCAAGTCCCCAGCTGTTTGACGCTTCATGACTAATGTTGAATCAACAATTGTTTTGTCATCATATACTTGAATATCAAGATTAATGGATTCAACCAAGAATGAAGGTTTTTGATAATCTTTTAAATAAACTGTTTGATCTGCCTGAACTGGAGGCTGCGCCGCAATATTCATCTTTATTCCTTATATACTTTTCGGAAACCGTAGTACGAATTTTATGAACTTGATCATATACATTCATACATACCGTGTTTGTTTACCTTTATAAAATTAATGGGACTTCATTTATACATTTCAAATTAGAATCGTCTTTTATTAGCACAGATTAGACCAAATTTACGATAATCGTTGCTTATCTAATCAATCTATACAATAAAAATAAAACAACTTCAGCTTTTAACATTTTTTAGAGTCAGCTTACATTTTGGGCATGGTTCTTGCCTTCATTAATACACCAATATAAATATTTCAATCAGAACAAGAGGTGTCAGTATGGAATTAAAAGCACATTTTCATCGTTTAGAAAATATTAAAGCGATTCATGATCTAAACGCAGTAGGTCTTGATCACCATGTGATTGCGGTGTTTTTATCTGCAGAAGGTATTTCAATGACTGCTCAGGAGGTAACTTCTATCGTCAATACTTACGACGCTTTAGGTAAAGTAAAATTACCAAGTAAAAAAGTGCAGGCACTTATCAATGCCAAAAAACTTGGACAGAATGATGAGAGCTTGCCGTGCCCTGTTTAATTTTAATTTTTAAACCCTTATGAAAACCTAAAGTTAAGACAAGACTTTAGGTTTTCTATTTTTGCACCAAACAAAAAGACAATCTCAGCTATCGGCAATGCGGCTGTGTATAATAGCTCTATCCTTACTAATTTATGCATTCGGAGCGAAATGGTCTTACAAATTCTACAGAAACAGCTAGATGAAAGTAGCCATTGTCCTCTCTGCCAAGCGTCAATGTATTGGGTAGATGCCGAGCAATTTGAACAAGACATTCAGTTTCATGAATGCAGTCATTGTCAGCACCGTGTTTTTAAAGACACAAAAATGACTTGCCATTGTGAAACATGCACAAAACAACGAAAAAAGCTTTTACAGCAAACACGCCTACAAGAACAACGCCAGTTTAAGTCAAAAGAGCAACCACAACGTAGTCTGGAACAGCTCAGTTTTTTGCATAAACTTTTTTTACTTAGCCTGCTCGATGACTATGCACGAGACGATATTGCTCATGACGAATACATTCACTGGGACAAAATTAAATATCAGTCCATTACACCAAACTGGATGTTTCAAAACTATCTGATTAAGCAACTCCATAAAGATGGAATTTTAAATGCCCAAGATCAAGCGGATGAACCTCAGTGCTTTTATTTAAACATTCGCTTGGACGGTTATAGTGACCCAAGTTTATTTAGTGTAGCCCAGCAACTACGCTACTGGTTTTATGAAAATTTAAGTCTTGGTATCCCGTTTCGTAGTGCCGATGAAGTAAAAGACGTACTTTTTCAGGTGCTCTATCAAGAGATTATTCAGTTTATGCAGTTCTATTGCCGAACTTGGGGCATTCAAATTGCAGGAAGCTCTAATTTTCAAACTTTTTGCTATCGTTTAATGGATTCATTGGCAATTGGTCAGATTTATTATTTAATTCAAACCGCACTTGAGTATCTTTATAAACAGAAAGCCCTACAGCCGCGTAATGAAAAATTTATTAATACCAATTTGTTAAAGAAAACCTTAGAGCAATATCGCGAGAGAGCCTTAGCTGAAAAGTGGGAAACCTCAATGTTGCCTCGCCCTCACAATATTCCCTACAGTAAAATGAGTTATATTTTACTTAACCGCTTCTTAGGTTACGACGAACAGATCTTTGTACAACCTGTCTGGAAAGCATGGCGGAAAATTGAACCTCGATTAAACTTTTATTCAGTTAAACGCTGTATGCATTGTGGTTCAAATGATTTAAGTGTTGATTATGATGCAGCAGATTATGTTTCTTTGATTTGTCAAAGATGTAAGCATCAAGATCATTATTTTACTCACTAAATCTACAATCACTTTGGCTTAATAAGGATAATAACATGACATCAGCATCGACTTTGATTGAGCAGGTAATTGACGCTTGGCAAAACATGCAGGCAAAAACTCCTCTTGTGCAATGCATTACCAATAGTGTTGCGGCCAACTATACAGCCAATGTTTTACTTGCTTCTGGTGCTTCACCTGCCATGATTGATAATCCTTATGAAGCAGAAAGTTTTACCAAAATTTCATCGGCTTTGAGCATTAACTTGGGTACGCCAACCTCAGAGCAAATGCAAGCTATGCAAATCTCTGCCAAGACTGCACAGCTCAATGGCATTCCATGGGTGCTTGATCCAGTCGGTTATGGACCAATTTTAGCTTGGCGTAGTCAAATGACAGACGAGCTTTTACAGTTCAAGCCAAGCGTTATTCGTGGTAATGCCTCAGAAATTAGTACGCTTGCTGGCAACCAAGTTCAATCTAAAGGTGTCGATAGTACTTTAAGCAGTGATCAAGCCTATCAACAGGCTTATGCACTATTAGCACATACGGACTGTATCGCTATTTCAGGTGAGTCAGATTATATTTTATCTAAAGAATTAGACATCGTTATTCAAGTAAACGGTGGAAGTCCATTACAGCCCAAAATTACAGCAACGGGCTGCGCTTTAGGTGCCTTAATCGCAGCATATAGCGCTGTGACGACGCCAACAATTGCTGCTCTTTCAGCTCATGTTCATTTTGCGATTGCGGGTAAACTTGCTGCAAATCAAGCGCAAACTATGGGAAGTTTTAGCACCATCTTCATGGATTACATCCACATGCTAGATGACAACTTGATTGAGCAATATGCAGATATTAAGCTTTTAGAGATACAGGCATAATCTAGGTTATACCTGTATCACACTAGACTCACTTTAAAGTAAGTAGATGTCTGTTCATTCGAAAGCACTACTTTTACATAGTGCTGATCGCTATTCTTGATCGAAATTACGCTTTTTAGTGTTATACAACTTGCTTGAAATAATCTTCTCTTGGCATATCGACAAGCTCAACGCACAATTGAATTTCTTTATGAAACTCTGGTTGTAGATATTTTTTATTACTAAGCGCCGCTAATAACTGCTCACCCAGAAGCTGTTTTTGTTCAGCCGTTCTTCCCGACAAAATATAGACCTTTGCATGAATATAAGCCTGTTCCGCTCCCAAACCTATGAGGAAAACATCATCTTTACGCGCACGGCTTTTAATGTCTTCTGGACTAAATAGCTCTGTATCAATCAATGTGGTATTAATTTCTTCAAGTAATTGTTTTGCGTTTAATCCAGTTAAATTTTCTGAATAATCAACTATAACGTGCGGCATAGCCACCTCAATTTATATAATAAGTCATTAAGCTAATTAAACTTTACTCAATAAATAATAAAGCTAATCTGACCTGATCATATCCCATTCGAGGGCTGGTTGCTTCAACAATTGGTCTTAGTTTGATCGAACCATCATCAGAAAAATGATCTGGATTTTGGCGCTTTTTCAGCTTCTTATAAATTTTACGAATTTCTTCGACCACCTCTTCACCCGGATGGGCAACCGAAATATCTAACTTTTGCTCTTTATGCAGTCGAGCCAAGTGATTAATAATTGTCGCTGGGGTTAAACCACGTTCATGCGCGATGTCTTCAATCTCATAGCCTTCTTCAAACAAAACACGTGTCTCATCTAAAGTTGCCGTAGCATAATTTTGCTTGCCACCTTTTGCGAGTTTCTTCTCATTACGAGAGATCTCGGTTTCATTCAAGGTACCGCCACAATGACGAATAAATGCTTTATGCTGAGCCGTTAAATCTACATCTGCAAAGTTGTCTTCGGCTTCTTTTGAAAGCTCTTGGAAACGGCGATCGGCTTTGACAGCTAAACTGTCTAACTCTAAAGCTTGCTCGTTAATACCTAATAATTTTAGACCAGTTAAAGATTTTAAGCGCGACAATGCAACATAACCCTGACCTTTCTCGAAGGTATTCATCAGGTTAATTTCAGCCGCTTCTAAAGTCATACCTTGGCTTTTATGAATAGTAATCGCCCACGCTAAACGAAGTGGGATTTGCTGAAAACTTGCAATCACTTTGCCTGCTTCATTTTCAACGGACCACGTTTCAGGAGCAACCAGCAAAGTCGTGCCATCAGTCAGTTTTACTTTCGGCAGTAAGCCATTTTCATCATCTTCTTCAAAGCCGATGACTTCACCCAAGCTTCCATTGATATAACCCATATCAAAGTTATTTTTTACAAACATGACTTTTGCATGCTTTTTAAGGGTGAGTTCTTCTGGCGCACGAACTGAAGATTTTAAAGTTTCTAATAACTTTTCATTACCATCTAAAACAGCATTGAATTGATGCCCTTCATTATCAATTTCATTTAAGTGCTGATAGTTGATGTTATCGACATCCATATTGTGTGTATAAAGACGAGTAAAGGTCTCACCAATATCATGTGCTCGTGATTGACGCAGTGCTTGCAAATGATCGGGTTGAATATTTTGCGCGCGAATAGCGTTTAAAATCTGGTTCAGAATTTCATCATCTTGGCGGTGTTGTTCCGTTAAATAACATACACGGAATTTGGCTTCGACCCATGCATCTGACATAAAGCAGAACTTGTCACGATTGGCTTCACCATTACGTCCTACAGGCGGCAACTGGAAGAAATCTCCAGCCACAATGACTTGAATACCACCGAATGCTTCGTCGCTTTCTTTAAAATATTTTAGGACTTGATTGACCAGATTGAGCTGCTTCGCATGTAGCATTGAGATTTCATCAATCACAAGAACTTGCGCATTTTCAAGGTGTTCCTTGAGATATTTACGCTCTTTCATGCGTTTTAGATCGTCGTCAGTTAACAGATCTTTAATGCCAATGCCAGCCCATGTATGAATGGTCATACCGTTCATATGTGTTGCTGCAATACCTGTAGACGCCGTAATTGCCACAGGCACTTTACGTGCTTTTAAGTATTGGATGTACTGATTAAGTGTATAGGTTTTCCCTGCACCAGCCGAACCGGTTAAAAAGACATTTTCACCTGCTTTAAGCAGTTTAAGCGCAGTTTCCTGTTTCATAATCTCATATGTACATCTTCAACAGCCCATAGCTTAACGATTTTCCCAAAAAAATTAAATGGATGTGCCAAATTTTCTAAAAAGCACATATAAATCAATAATTAAAAACAAAATAATATTTGGTAGGTTTTTGGTAGGTAGGAAAATAAACTTCACATCACAATACTAAGGCCATGGTGAGGCTCACCTGTAATAACAAACAATGGATTTATGGAAGAAGGAATCACTCCATGGCTTTTAAAAATATTGCAGATCAAACAAACGGTTTTTATATTCCATGCGTATCACTCTTTGGACCAGGATGTGCTAAAGAAATTGGTACAAAGGCACAAAACCTCGGCGCAAAAAAAGCATTAATTGTGACCGATGAAGGCTTATTTAAATTTGGTGTTGCAGATCTTATCGCAAACTATTTAACTGAAGCAGGCGTTGCAAGCCATATATTCCCAGGCGCAGAACCTAACCCAACCGATATTAATGTTCATAATGGCGTAAATGCCTATAACGACAATGGCTGTGACTTTATTGTGTCTTTAGGTGGCGGTTCATCTCACGACTGTGCAAAAGGGATTGGTTTAGTCACTGCTGGTGGTGGTCATATTCGCGACTACGAAGGTATTGATAAAAGTAAAGTCCCGATGACGCCATTGATTGCAGTGAATACAACGGCTGGTACGGCATCTGAAATGACTCGTTTCTGTATTATCACCAATACCGATACTCACGTGAAAATGGCGATTGTTGACTGGCGTTGTACCCCACTCATTGCGATCGATGACCCGAAACTCATGATTGCAAAACCGGCAGGTTTAACCGCTGCAACAGGTATGGATGCATTAACCCATGCAGTTGAAGCTTATGTTTCTACAGCGGCGAACCCGATTACTGATGCGTGTGCAGAAAAAGCAATTACGATGATTAGTCAATGGTTACAACCTGCTGTCGCAAATGGTGAAAACATCGAAGCACGTGATGCAATGAGCTATGCACAATATTTGGCTGGCATGGCATTTAACAACGCATCTTTAGGTTATGTTCACGCAATGGCGCACCAGTTGGGCGGTTTCTACAATCTACCTCACGGCGTATGTAATGCAATCTTGTTACCACACGTCTGTGAATTTAACTTAATTGCTTGCCCAGATCGTTACGCAAAAATCGCAGAGTTAATGGGTGTAAAAACTCACGGATTAACAGTGATGGAAGCTGCGTATGCTGCAATTGATGCCATTCGTAAACTGTCTTCATCAATTGGTATTCCATCTGGCTTAACCGAACTTGGGGTAAAAACCGAAGACCTTGCAGTGATGGCAGATAACGCTCAAAAAGATGCATGTATGCTCACCAACCCTCGTAAAGCAAATCATGCACAAGTTGTGGAGATTTTCAAAGCAGCACTTTAATACCGATGTAATGGCATATCCCTCTAGTAAGTCAAATCCCTCCGACCGTTGACTTACTTTTTTGGGGAATACTTAGCTCCAGCGGTATTCCCTTTTTTTAGAACCTATACTCCAACCTTTTCCAAACTTAATTGACAATTCGCCCATTTCATTGAAGGATACTCTGCATGTCTTAATTACAATAGCTCGATAAAAATGAATACATCTTTAGCTAATCAAACTTATGTTCCAGATATTTTAGGCACGGGTTACGAACAGCTCACACTTAGTTTTCCTGATGATTATGAAGGGAAAGTTGTAGCCACCTTAGTGCGTAAAAAAGCCGCTCAATCTACTCAAAAAGCCGTACTATATATTCATGGTTTTTTAGACTATTTCTTTCAAACCGAAATGGCTGAGCAATTCAATGCTCATGGTTACGACTTCTATGCACTTGATTTAAGAAAATATGGCCGCTCAAAGCTACCTCATCAAATTTTCTATAATGTGCTTGATTTAAAAGAATATGACGCCGAAATTACTCAAGCATTACAGATTATTGGCGAAGAGCAACACACTCAGGTTTTACTCGCAGGTCATTCAACTGGTGGTTTGACAGCAACGCTTTATGCTGCCCATCATCCAGATCATCCTCTTATTAAAGCGCTATGGGCAAATAGTCCGTTTTACGACTTTAATTTAAGTCTAGTCGAAAAGAAGTTTGGTATTCCTATGCTCAGTCGAGTAGGAAAATATCTACCAAAAGTTAAATTTCCAAGCCAATTAAACAAATGGTACACCACCAGCCTTCATAAGCAGCTCAAAGGTGAATGGGATTTCAACCTCGATTGGAAACCGACCTCTGCTCCTACAGTTCAACTCAGCTTTGTACATGCGATTCATACGGCACAAAAAGAGATTCACCGTGGGGTTAAACTGAACGTTCCCGCGCTGATTATGCATTCACATCAAACTAAAAAACCAAAAAAATGGGGAATAGATGCGACTCAAAGTGATGTAATTTTAGACGTTAAAGACATTGAAAAATTTGGTAAAAAAATTAAAGGCGATGTCTCGGTTGTCTCTATTCACAATGGATTGCATGACTTAGTCCTTTCGGCCCAGCCAGTACGAGAACAAGTCTATCAACAATTGTTCCAGTGGCTGGATCAAAAAATTACTTAACTAAGCTTAGGTGAGTCAAGGTATTTCACCAGCAGTTGATGCGCAGGATGTTCACTCGGTAAGAGCTCCATAAGGCGTTCTACCGCATCAATTGCTTCAGGGAAATGAGCTAGATGCTTTAACAGTAAATCTGTTTCTTGGGTTTTAAAAATTGCATCGCTCAAGCGTGACTCAAGGCAGTCGCGCCATGCACATAAAAACGGACTTTCAGTTTTTGCCAGAAATACACCTGTGTAAAGCTGCAAAGCCGAGGCTGCATATCCCGCATCGAGCGCTTGTTCAGCTTGTAAAAAATCGGCTTCAACATGCACCAGCAAACGATATGGACGTGAACCAAGTAAACCACCCAAAATATCTCGCAGTTGAGACATTTCAGCTTTAAGTGTGCCCATGCTTACTTTACGTTCGCCATAGAGCGCCTGATAAAGATGCTCTAAAGTTAAACCATGCGGACATAGTGCCAATATGGTTAAAATTTCAATTTGACGCGGCGTTAATAATAAACTTTTGCCATTAAATTTAACTTGCGGTGTCGAAAATGCACGAATATGTAATTGCTGGCGCTGCTGCTCTAGCAAAGCGGATTGAATAATGGATGCACAACGTTCAGCAGCCAGAATTCCTAAACTATTATGGTTCTTCCATGTGGTTGATAAATCAACGACACCCAGCGTTTGTTTTGAGTATGGATCGATAATCGGTGCGGCATAACACACCCAATCATGAATCGACTCCATGTAATGTTCGTTTGAAAAAACACAGCTTGATTGTTGAGTTTTTAAAGATAAAGCCAAGGCATTCGTACCAACAAATTCTTCACGCCATTGACCACCTTGTACAAAATGTACACGCTCAGCAGCACTTTGCATTTGTGCACTTGGTGCCGTCCAAATAATCGTACTGCCGATATCACCGACAGCAATTACCATTGAAGATTGCTCTGCAATATGACGTAAGTCGTCGGCACATTGGCTTAAAGCTATATCTAAAGCATTTTGTGAAGCAGATTTTTTTTCGACTAATGGAGCAGCAAAACGCTCTTTAGGAATCGCAGCAGAGGCCGATCGTTCCCACGAGCTTGCAATACTTTGGCCGAGTTTGGCAGCGTTCTGAGGAGAGAGACTATTTTGCGTGCGCAGTTGATCAATCAACGTCCGTTGCTGCAATAAATCCTTTTTTGTGAACATTTGTAAATTCCTTATATATCCACATTTCTATTCCAACCTTTCTCCAACCTTCTTCTTTATATCCTAATTATACAAAGTACGAAAGTACCTACTGACAGGGTTCTTGTTAGTCTTTAGTCCTAAAAAGCAAAGGAATATTTATATGCGCTATATCGATCCAAATCAACCAGGCTCAAAAGTTCAATTTAAATCACAATACGAAAATTTTATTGGCGGTGAATGGGTAGCACCTGTAAAAGGTGCTTATTTTGACAATGTATCTCCTGTTGACGGAAAAGCTTTTACACGTATTCCACGCTCTAGTGCCGAAGATATCGAACTCGCGCTAGATGCAGCACACAAAGCAAAAGCAACATGGAATAAAGCATCACCAACGGTACGCTCAAATATCCTTTTAAAAATTGCTGATCGTTTAGAAGCAAATCTTGAAATGCTTGCTGTTGCTGAAACTTGGGATAACGGTAAAGCAGTACGTGAAACTTTAGCAGCTGACCTTCCGCTCGCGATCGACCATTTCCGATATTTCGCTGGATGTATTCGTGCTCAAGAAGGCGGCATCTCTGAAATTGATGAAGATACCATTGCTTATCATTTCCACGAACCACTCGGTGTAGTTGGTCAAATTATTCCATGGAACTTCCCGATTTTGATGGCTGCATGGAAACTTGCACCTGCTTTAGCAGCTGGTAACTGTGTCGTGATTAAACCGGCTGAACAAACGCCAGTGGGTATTTTGTTGGTGGCTGAACTCATCCAAGACATTTTACCACCGGGTGTCCTTAATATTGTCAATGGTTTCGGTTCAGAAGTCGGCCGCCCTTTAGCGACAAACCCACGTATTGCAAAAATCGCGTTCACAGGTTCAACTCAAACTGGACAAATGGTGATGCAATATGCGACCGAAAATATTATTCCAGTCACGCTAGAGCTTGGTGGTAAGTCACCGAACCTTTTCTTCGAAGATATCATGGATAAAGAAGATGACTTCTTAGAAAAAACACTTGAAGGTTTTGCTATGTTTGCCTTAAACCAAGGTGAAGTATGTACTTGCCCTTCTCGTGCTTTAGTACAAGAAAGCATTGCTGATCAGTTCTTAGAAATGGCTGTCGAACGTGTAAAACGTATTAAAACTGGTCATCCACTTGATACTGAAACGATGATTGGTGCTCAAGCATCTCTACAACAGCAAGAGAAAATCTTACGTTGTATTAACACTGGTCGTGAAGAAGGTGCAGAGCTCTTACTTGGCGGTAGCGGCCGTAAAGAAGTAGGCGATGGTTACTATGTCGATCCGACTATTTTTAAAGGTCACAACGGTATGCAAGTTTTCCAAGAAGAAATTTTTGGACCTGTACTTGCTGTGACAACATTCAAAGACTTTGACGATGCAATTAAAATTGCCAATGACACCATGTATGGTTTAGGTGCAGGTGTATGGTCACGTTCAGCTCACATTTCTTATCGTGCTGGTCGTGCTATTGAAGCTGGCCGTGTTTGGACAAACTGCTATAACATCTACCCTGCACATGCTGCATTTGGTGGTTACAAGAAGTCTGGTATTGGTCGTGAAAACCATAAGATGATGCTAGATCACTATCAACAAACTAAAAACTTGTTGGTAAGCTACTCAACTAAACCAATGGGCTTCTTCTAAGTTTCGCACCAAGTTGATACCAAACTATCAACACTAGAAAGAAGTAAGATGACTAATTATATAAGAAGCCAGTAATTTAGATTGCTGGCTTCTTTATTTAAGATTGTTAAGCTTGAATTTTTATCATTTAGAATAAAAAAGCTCCATCTACTCTCTAAAGTGCTTCATTTAGGCATTGCTTTTGCATTGATTCATACAAACCCACTCGCAGGAGTATTGTATGAATCAACCAGAAACAGCTTCCGTTATTTCCTCAAAGACAGAAGTCTCGTCAGCAGAATATTTTGCTCAGCGTCAACTCAAACAAGGTACCGTTGGTTGGTTACTCCTGATTGGTTTAGGCGTAGCTTATGTGATATCGGGTGATTTTGCTGGCTGGAACTTCGGCATAGCCCAAGGTGGTTGGGGTGGGATGTTTATTGCCACTGCACTCGCTGCATTGATGTATTTATGTCTATGTCTTTCTATGTCAGAAATGTCCACCATGATGCCGACAGCAGGCGGCGGTTATAGTTTTGCGCGTGCTGCTTTTGGTCCTTTTGGGGGCTATTTAACAGGAACAG
The DNA here is from genome assembly GCF_000588535.1 of Acinetobacter sp. 742879. Classification (NCBI taxonomy): domain Bacteria; kingdom Pseudomonadati; phylum Pseudomonadota; class Gammaproteobacteria; order Moraxellales; family Moraxellaceae; genus Acinetobacter; species Acinetobacter sp. 742879. The sequence goes on from NZ_JFYC01000003.1 coordinate 16,782, forward strand.
CCATTTTAATTGAATACGCAATTGCCCCTGCTGCTATTGCCGTATTTATTGGTGGTTATTGCGAATCTTTATTTGGCATTAATGGCTGGATGATTTACCTCGCCTGCTACGCCATTTTTATGGGCATACATCTGAAAGGTGCTGGCGAAGCCTTAAAAATTATGTTCGCAATTACACTTGTCGCAGCTGTTGCTCTGGTTGTGTTTATTGTCGCAATGATTCCACACTTTAATGCACAAAATTTATTTGATATTCCAGTTGGCACAGCAGCTGGTGCAAGTCGTTTTCTACCTCATGGCTATTTAGGCATCTGGGCCGCAGTTCCCTTTGCAATCTGGTTTTTCCTTGCAGTTGAAGGTGTGCCATTAGCCGCCGAAGAAGCAAAAGATCCAGCAAAATCCCTGCCACGCGGTTTAATCGGAGCAATGCTCATCTTAACGGCCTTTGCCATGCTCATTTTATTCTTAGGTGCAGGTGCAGCGGGTGCAAGTACTTTACAAAACTCTGGTGCTCCCCTCGTCGATGCTCTGGTTAAAGTGTATGGCACTAATATTTGGCTTGCGACTTTTGTTAACTTTGTTGGTTTAGCAGGTTTAATCGCGAGTTTCTTTTCAATTATCTATGCCTATTCCCGTCAAATTTTTGCACTGTCACGAGCTGGTTACTTACCTACTTCACTCTCTTTAACCAATAAAAATAAAGCCCCTTATCTCGCAATTATTATTCCGGGCATTATTGGGTTCTTGCTTTCACTTACCAAAGAAGGTGATTCTCTGATTTTAATCGCGGTTTTTGGTGCAACCATTTCTTATGTGTTGATTCTTTTATCCCACATCAAACTACGCCTATCTAAACCCGACATGCCTCGTCCTTATAAAACTCCTGGAGGAATCGTTACCTCAAGTATTGCCTTAGTTCTAGCAGTCGCTGCTGTGGTCGCAGGCTTTGTTGTTAATCCGAAAGTTTGGTTTATTGCTGCCGCTATTTATGTCGTATTTATTGCTTACTTTTTATTCTATAGCCGTTATCATTTAGTTAAAGGTACACCAGAAGAAGAGTTTGCAAATATTAAAGCCGCAGAACAAGAACTATAAAAAAGGATGCAACTATGAGTTATCGCAATATTGTCGCCAATCAACAGTATCACTTTGCTGACTTGAAGACCTTGATGGCAAAAGCAACGCCGTTACGTTCAGGTGATGAATTAGCAGGTGTAGCGGCCAGAGATGCAACCGAACACGTTGCGGCACAAATGACTTTGGCCGATGTACCACTTAAAACTTTTTTGAATGAGGTTGTGGTCGATTATGAAACTGATGAGATTACCCGTTTAATTATTGATGAACATGATCTGGCAGCCTTTGCCCCTATTTCACACTTTACAGTAGGTGATTTTCGAAATTGGTTACTTGGTGAAGAAGCTACTGCACAAAGCTTAAAAGCCTTAGCGTCAGGTTTAACTCCAGAAATGGTGGCTGCTGTCAGCAAAATTATGCGCAATCAAGATTTAATTTATGTCGCCAGCAAATGTGAAGTGGTCACCCAGTTTCGCAACACGATTGGTTTAAAAGGCCATCTTTCTACCCGTTTACAACCGAACCACCCGACCGATGATGTGCTCGGTATTTCTGCCAGTATTTTAGATGGTTTAATGTATGGCAATGGCGATGCTGTGATTGGCATTAACCCCGCCACAGATAATCTTCATAATTTGTCAGAGCTACTAAAATTACTTGATCATGTCATTCAGGAATATCAGATTCCAACACAATCTTGTGTTCTCACACATATCAGCTCAGGCATTCAACTTGCTGAAAAAAATGTGCCAATAGATTTAATGTTTCAATCAATCGCTGGTACGCAGCTGGCTAATGAAGGTTTTGGAATTTCACTCGATTTACTACAAGAAGGTTATGAAGCCACCCGCTCACTCAAGCGCGGAACCATTGGACAAAACGTCATGTACTTTGAAACGGGTCAAGGCAGTGCGTTATCCAGCAATGCACATCACGGCGTTGACCAGCAAACATTAGAAACGCGTGCTTATGCAGTCGCCCGTAAATACAATCCGCTTTTAGTAAATACAGTCGTTGGTTTTATTGGTCCCGAATATCTTTTTAACGGCAAACAAATTATACGTGCAGGCTTAGAAGATCATTTTTGCGGCAAGTTACTCGGAGTACCAATGGGCTGCGACATTTGTTACACCAACCATGCCGATGCCGACCAAAACGATATGGATGTTCTCCTTACTCTATTTGGCGCCGCGGGCATTAACTTCATTATGGGAATTCCGGGTTCAGATGATGTCATGCTCAATTATCAAACGACCTCATTCCATGATGCTCTCTATTTAAGACAACTCCTAGGTTTAAAACCTGCTCCTGAGTTTTCAGCTTGGCTTGAACAGCAAGGGATTTTTAAACAACAAAACTCTCAAATCTGTTGGGCAGACCACATGCCCGACCAATTCTCTCGTCTACTGATGAATTAGGGAGAACACCATGAAACTGAACCGTGATATTCAATATCCATCTTCTACCCATCAAGATCAGTGGGAAAAACTTAAACAGTTTACTGATGCTCGTATTGCTCTGGGCCGTGCGGGTTGTAGTATCCCAACACGAGCCTTACTTGAATTTCAGTTGTCGCATGCACAAGCAAAAGATGCAGTTTATCAAGACATGGATGTTTCCTACCTCTCGGAGCAATTAGCACAACGGCAGCTGCAAAGTCTTCATGTACAAAGTAATGCACCTAATAAAGAAATTTATCTTAAACGTCCAGATTTAGGTCGTCAGCTTTCAAACCCATCAAAAGAAGCCTTAATTAAGAAATATGCAGAAAACACGCAACAGTATGATGTTTGTATTGTGGTCGGTGACGGTCTCTCCGCAAGAGCGATTGAAGCAAATGCGATCCCATTCATTACAATGCTGAATGAACAAATTCAGCAAGAAAACTGGACTCTTGCACCCATTGCAATTGCGACAGGCAGTCGGGTTGCATTAGGTGATGAAGTCGCAGAAATCTTTAAAGCATCCATGCTTGTGATGCTAATCGGTGAGCGCCCTGGTTTAAGCTCTCCTGACAGTATGGGAATTTACTACACATGGAATGCATATTCAGGCTGCCTCGATGCCAAACGTAATTGTATTTCTAATGTTCGCTCAGCAGGTTTAAGTATTCCAGTTGCAGTACAACGTTTAATCGCTTTAATGAAAAAATCCAAACAACTTGGTTTCTCAGGAGTTAATCTAAAAGATGAGCATCAACTTTCAAATATAGATTTTGCAGAAACTCAAAAGCTATTATTTTAGGCAATGGAATATGCAAAGAGATTTATTAAAAAATAGATAATCCTTCGCATAACAATATTATCTTAACGAAAAATATCAATTTTCAGGTATTGACGATTTATACAGATATTTTCTTCTTTATATTTATCGCTATACTCCATCTATTGATCTTCTATGAATCATTTGTATGAACACAACAAACGCCTTCCCTAAAACTATTTATGCCATTCAGCATCTTGCTTTCGAAGACTTAGGTTCATTAGAAGATGTCTTTTATCAACTCGGATTTCGCGTTCGTTATTTTGAAGCAGGTGTAGATGATTTAACTGCTGCTTTTGCACACGATGGATTAACTATTATTTTAGGTGGCCCAATCGGGGTTTATGAAACTGAAGATTATCCATTTTTAAAAGATGAAATTGCCTTACTTAAACAACGTTTAGCAGCAGATAAACCTACACTTGGTATTTGTTTGGGTGCACAGCTTATTGCTCATGCGCTTGGTGCAAAAGTATATGCAGGACATCAAAAAGAAATTGGCTGGGGTCCACTCAGCTTAAGCTTACGCGCTAATCAGGTATTATCTGCTTTGCTTAATAATGTCCATGTTCTACATTGGCATGGTGACACTTTCGACCTCCCTGAAAACGCGGTGTTATTAGCTAGTTCAGAGATTTATACCAATCAAGCATTTGAAGTTGGAAATAATATTCTCGCGTTGCAGTTTCATATTGAAACAACAGAAGAAAATTTTGAGAAATGGCTCATTGGTCATACATGTGAACTTCGCCATGCAAATATTTCAATTCCAAAACTTCGCGAAGAAAATCAGCAATATGCTCAAAATCTCGAACATGCTGCTTTTGATGTTATTCAAAAATTCTTAAAAAGAATTGGTTATGGTGGATAAACTATAAAGATTCTAATGTTCGCGGATACTAAATTTTACCATTTGGTATGATTGCTTGCTTATTTTTCAAACAAAGAGAGTGCTATATTCGCCTTTAACAAACATTTAATAAAATTTTCAGTGTATTATTAATTTGTAACACAAAATATACGTTGATTTACTATGGATATCTGGAAATTTCTTAAAAGCTTTAATACGGTCAATACTTATTTATTGCTTTCATGTATTCTCCTTATAATCTTGGTTCTTTATTTTTATGTGATTAATCCAACCTAAGCTAATTTGCCAAGGATATTAATCATAAAGAAAAAGAAAATATGAGAAGACATCTAAATAAAAAGCCCAACTGAGTTGGGCTTTTTTAAATCTGCTGTTTACTCACAACATGTTGTTCGTCTTGCGAAAAAGTAAGAGATAATCAATCTCTTACTTTTTCTCAGGCTTGAAACTATCTTTCAAATCAAGAATACGGTTGAAAACCGGTTTCTCTGGTGAATGATCATATTGATCAGCAACGAAATAGCCTTCACGCTCAAATTGGAAACGATCTTCAGGATTCGCTTGTGCCAAAGCTGGCTCAATGACAGCTTGTACCACTTTTAATGATTCAGGATTAAGATTTGCCAAGAAGTCATCATCTGCATCAGGTGCAGCTTCAGTAAACAAACGATCGTAAATACGCACTTCAGCAGGAATCCCTTTAGTTGCAGATACCCAGTGAATCACGCCTTTAACCTTGCGGCCTTCCGGATTCTTTCCTAGAGTTTCAGGGTCAATTGAACATTTCAGTTCAATCACTTCACCATTTGCATCTTTAATGACTTCATCACATTTAATCACGTAAGCATGACGTAAACGCACTTCACCGTCAGGAATTAAACGTTTAAAGCCTTTTGGCGGTACTTCTTCAAAATCTTTACGATCAATATAGATTTCCTTAGTTAAAGGAATCACACGATCACCCATATCAACATTAGGATGGCGAGCATGCGTAAGATCCATATCTTCAGGTAAATTAGTTAAAGTCACTTTAAGTGGACTTAAAACAGCCATACCACGCGCAGCAGTATTTTCTAAAGATTGACGAATACAGAACTCAAGCATTGCAACATCAACAATACCGTCAGTTTTTGACACGCCTACACGCTTACAAAAATCACGTAAGCCTTCAGGAGTAAAACCACGACGGCGCATACCGACTACGGTTGGCATACGTGGGTCATCCCAACCATTTACATACGCACCTTCCACCAATTTACGTAATTTACGTTTTGACGTAATGGTGTAATCCACGTTTAAACGTGAAGATTCGTACTGATGTGGAACAGCTTTAGATTTTACTTTTTCAACAATCCAGTCATAAAACGGACGGTGATCTTGGAATTCTAATGTACAAAGCGAATGGGTAATTCCTTCAATGGCATCAGACAATGGATGAGCATAGTCATACATTGGGTAGATTTTCCATTTATCGCCAGTTTGATGATGCTCTGAATGTAATACGCGATATAAAATCGGATCACGCATATGTACATTTGTACTTGCCATATCAATCTTGGCACGTAAAACCGCTTCACCCTCTTTAAACTCACCGCTACGCATTTTTTCAAAGCGAGCAAGATTCTCTTCAATAGAAGCATCACGGTATGGGGAGTTTTTACCTGGCTCAACAAAGCTACCGCGGTTTAACTTAATTTCTTCTGGAGATTGTAAATCTACATATGCATCGCCTTGTTCAATAAGTTGAACTGCCCATGCATATAATTGATCAAAATAACCCGATGCATAGCGTGGTTCACCATTCCAGTTAAAACCAAGCCATTTCACATCATTCGCAATACCGTCAACATACTCTTGTTCTTCAGCATCAGGGTTTGTATCGTCAAAACGCAAATTACACAAACCATCAAATTCTTCAGCCACACCAAAGTTTAAGCAAATTGCTTTTACATGGCCAATATGTAAATAACCATTTGGTTCTGGTGGAAAACGCGTTACGATCTGCTTTGCACGTCCCGTAGCCAAATCATCAGTAATGACTTGGCGAACAAAATCTAAGCCAGCCTGTTGTTCTTGCTGCGCAGAATCGACAGAGGCATGAGTATTCGGTGTCGGGTTATTAGGCAGGCTCGAGACAACATCATTAGGCTTCATAGTGTATCAATCACTTCTTTGTAGATAAATTTCGAAAAATTTAAACGCTATCTTCATTTTTCACAAAGATTTTAACGTTTTTTACTTGCCTTGTAGTTTACAGTTTGCTTATGCTTCTCTCAACCAAAAACCCATGGTCATAAGCCCATGTTTAGGAGATTAATGTAATGAGTTTTCCTCAAGTCGAATTAAACACCAATAAAGGTCGTATTGTTCTTGAACTAAATACTGAAAAAGCACCAAAAACAGTAGCAAACTTTTTAGAATATGTACGTGACGGTTTTTATGACGGCGTTATTTTCCACCGTGTCATTGATGGTTTCATGATCCAAGGTGGCGGGATGGATGAAAACTTCAAAGAAAAAGCAACTCGTGATTCTATCGAAAACGAAGCTGACAATGGTTTAAGCAATGATGTTGGTACGATTGCTATGGCACGTACTCAAGCACCTCACTCTGCTTCTGCACAGTTCTTCATTAACGTAAAAAACAACTCTTTCTTAAACCATACCTCTAAAACTGCTCAAGGTTGGGGTTATGCTGTATTTGGTAAAGTTGTTGAAGGTATGGATGTTGTTGAAGCGATCAAAGGCGTTCGCACTGGCAACCGTGGTTACCACGCTGACGTTCCTTTAGAAAACGTTGTAATCGAATCTGCTAAAATTATTTCTGAATAATTTTAGGAATAAGCTGTGACTTATCTGTTTATCTCTGATTTACACTTGTCACCTGAACACCCTCGACTTGTTCGAGGGTTTTTAGATTTATTGGTGCATTATCAAAATAAACAAACACAGCTTTATATTCTAGGTGACTGGTTTAACGCTTGGATTGGCGATGATTACTCAGCACCATGGCTTGATGAAATTGTTGAGGCATTAAAAGACTTTAACAAAAAAGGAAATCGGGTTTACTTCCAAGTAGGTAACCGTGATTTTGCTTTAAATCAGATTTTCCTTAATAAATTTAACGGTGTATTACTACCCGACATTTATTATCTTAATATTGCTGGACATCAGTACCGTTTAGAACACGGTGATGCCCTATGTACAGATGATATTTCTTATCAAAGATTTAAGAAGATTATTCGAAATCCGCTCTTAGTTGCTCTTTTACGTCGTACACCACTGAGTTTTCGAACCAAACTGGTTAATGGCTTTCGAAAAAGAAGCTCCGCTGATAAACAGCAAAAAAGCTATGAAATTATGGATGTGAATGAACAAGCTGTTATTTCTGCTTTAGAGGATGCAGATATACTGATTCATGGGCATACCCATCGCCCTGCAATTCACCAAGTACAAGCTAAACAACGAATTGTTCTTGGCGATTGGCGTGAAGATCAAGCTTATATTTTAGAAATTGATCCGTCTTCAAATATGCAACAACTTGAATTGATTATCTGGAATTATTAGTTAGAAGTTAGTAACTTTTTATTTGAACTTTCAATTCTTTAATTTTGTTATTTAAATCAAAATCGTAAATCACACATATACTGGCAATAAATACAAATTTCCAGTTTATATGTCCATACTTTTGATACTCGATGTATAAAATCAGAAGACTCAAAACCAATGCAAAAATAATAAAAGTTTTAACAATTCTAATTTCCCGCAGCTTACTCTTCGCATCTGTTGGCATTAAATCAATCATTTTCAATAGATTACTAAAACTTTATATAAACATTATATTTCTTTATCAAACTATATACGAAATGTTTTTGAATAAAATAGCGTATGATGGCAAAGATTAAATTCTCTCAATTGCCATAAGATTGATATGGAGCACAGCTATGGACTTATTGAATTCTGTTAAAAGCCGCTATACAACAAAAGCATATGATTCTGAAAAGAAAATTCCTCAAGAAAAAATTAATAAATTATTAGAAATTTTACGTTTTACCCCTTCTTCAGTAAATATTCAGCCTTGGCACTTTGTAGTTGCAGACAATCTTGCAGCTAAAGAACGAATCGCAAAAGCATTAACAGGAAAGTATGCTTACAATGCTCCTAAAGTGCTTGAGTCATCACATACACTTGTATTCTGTACAAAAACGGATATTACATCTGAGTACTTAAATCAACTACTTGAGCAAGATGATTTAAGTGGCCGTTTTAAAGATGAAAAAGCAAAATTAGGCCAAAAAGATACTCGCCATGGCTACGTCGAGTTCTACCGAAATGAACAGAAGAATTTATTCGGGTGGATGGAAAATCAAACATTCATTGCTTTAGGACAGCTACTCTTTGCTGCTGGCTTAGAAGGCATTGATGCGACTCCAATGGGTGGCTTTGATGAAGAAGTTCTAAATACTGAGCTCGGGTTAACTGAAAAAGGCTTACGAAGCTCTGTGATTGTTTCTCTAGGCTATCGTAGTGAAAATGACTTTAATGCTAAGCTTCCTAAATCACGTCTGCCAGATGAAGTGATTTTCACATATTTATAAAAATCTCTATAGTTCAAGAGATTCTATTCTCTTGAACTATCAAACCATTGCGCTAGCTAAACAAACTACTCCACTTATTCCTAAAAGAATCCCCAAAATGGTAGGCCATTTTAATTTTTCTTTATATAAAATCACTCCGCTTAAAATTCCCAATAACACAACAAGAATATTCATGCTCGCAAAAACAATTGCAGGAGAATCTTTTAAAAGAATATGAGCTTTTACATATAAAGCAATATTTGAAAAATTGAGTATTCCTAATATTAACCCAGCTATCGTACTTTTAAACTGCCACTTTTGAGTCTTCTGTAGCAATAAATATGAAATCGACAATATAAAAGCAGTAATAAAAATAAGATTTAAAGTAAGTGTAAACTGCAGACCTAAACTACTTGTATATTTCAAGAGAATATCTACTGCTGCATAACCACACCATACACTTAAAAGAGCAAAGATCGCTTTTCGAGATTGGTGATTTGCTGAAGAACTTATTTGCCCAAATAATACGAGTAAGACCGCACAAATCCCTAGGCCTACACCCCACAGTTTTAAGGTATTAAATTGTTCATGAAAAAAGAAATATGCCGCAAGTAAGGAAAGAACAACTGAAAGACGCTGTGCAAGTTCGGTTCTCACAATTCCTGCATACTCTAATGATTTAGCAAGACATAAAAAAATACTAGGTAAAATTATTCCTAAAGCAAAGATTAACCACCAAGGAGTATGTTGTATTGAAACATGTTGAATATCAGGCTGAAACCACCAAAAACAAAGAAGACTTGCGCTTGCATAGTTCCATGCAATCATTTGTAGTGGTTGATAACCTTTTCTCTTTAAATTTTTTAATAGGATAGATACCAAGACGCTGCTAAAAGCAGCAGCTAATATTAATAGCATTCATTAAAGCCCTATTTATTTAAATAAAATTAGTCATCATGGCAGATCATTCTCCATGACCAGTTAAATATTCTGAATCAACTTTTAAATACACATAAAAAAACCAGTCATTGTCTGACTGGTTTCTTTTTTAAGATTTCAATTAACGATTATTTTCGTCGTCTTGACCATCTTCAAATTTAGAATCGTTGTCAAAACCACCTTGATGACCACCGAAACCACCTTGACCACCGAAACCGCCTTGACCACCGAAGCCACCTTGACCACCGAAGCCACCTTGACCACCGAAGCCACCTTGACCACCGAAGCCACCTTGAGCGCCACCGAAGCCGCCTTGAGCGCCACCGAAGCCACCGCCTTGACCTCCGCCAAAGCCGCTACCTTGACCACCAAAACCGCCTTGAGTGCCGCCTTGTGCTGGGAAGCCTGTACCTTGAGCGCCTGCTGGACGAGGGTTACGTGCTGGAACAACAGTTGAAATCGCGTGTTTGTAAACCATTTGACTTACAGTATTTTTTAATAAAACAACATATTGGTCAAAAGATTCAATATGACCCTGTAATTTAATACCGTTCACAAGGAAAATAGAAACAGGGATACGTTCTTTACGGAGAGAATTTAAGAACGGATCTTGTAAAGTTTGACCTTTAGACATTTTTAACTCCAAAAAAAATTTTTAAATCAGCGCAAAAAAACTATCTTTATTTTTCAACTAAAAATTATAAAAAGACAGTGTGCAAATTTTGCTTTATCCATAAGAGTTTCGCAAGTCTTCTTTCGCCTGCTTTATCGTCAAGTAAGTTTTAAAATCGTGTATTTCTTGCAAAGAACGTAACCACGTATATTGACGTTTGGCAAGTTGTCGTGTTGCAAATAAAGCTTTATCCTCCATTTCACGTTTACTTTTGAGACTTAGATCACTTTTTAATAGAAATTCTAGTGCTTGTCGATAACCCACCGAACGCATTGAGGGTAAATTTTCATCTAAATCGTATTTTTCAATTAGAGATTCAACTTCACTCAAAAAACCGATATCCCACATTTTGCTTAATCTTTGCTCAATGCGTTGATGTAATTCTACCCGATCCGGAAGTAAAGCGTAGTTATGAAATATGTATCGATATGGTACGTTTTTTGGTTGTTCTGCCTGCAATTTAGTAATTGGTTCACCCGTAATTTTATAAACTTCCAGTGCCCGAATAATTCTTTGCTTATCAGTTACATTAAACTTTATAGCGGCAGCAGGATCTACAGAAACCAACTCATCATAAACTGCCTGCCATCCTTCATTTAGAGCCTTTTCTTCAATGGCTGCCCGAACTTGAGTATCAGCACTTGGTAAATTACCAGACAATCCTTCTAACAGTGCCTTGAAATATAACATTGTCCCTCCTACTAAAATAGGAGTTTTGCCACGTGAATGCATTTCATCAATCAATTTACATGCATCTTCAACAAACTGAGCAGCTGAATAGACTTCCAGAGGAGTAATAATATCAATAAGATGATGAGGATAGAGTTCTTGCTCTTCACGAGTTGGTTTAGCCGTACCAATATCCATATCTTTATAGACAAGAGCGGAATCAACAGAAATTAGCTCAAAATTTCCACGCTCGTATAATTCACATGCCAAAGCGGTTTTTCCGCTCGCAGTTGGTCCCATTAAATTGATGACGGGCAATTGATTTGACATGTAAAACTACTCTCCTCGAGCAAATAATTTATCTAATTGAGATAATGGGAATGCACGCCAAGTTGGCCGCCCATGGTTACATTGGCTCGCAAATTCGGTTTGTTCCATTTGACGAAGTAAAGCATTCATTTCTGAAAGACTAAGTTGTCGATGTGCACGTACGGCTCCATGACATGCCATTCCAGCTAACAACTCATCTCTTTTTTGAAGTAATCCTTGTGCTTCATCATTTGGATCTAAATCATTTAAAAGCTCTGGAATAAGATTTTCAAAATCAGCTTTTTGTAATATGGCTGGCACACCGCGAACAATAACTTGCTCATCACCATATAAATCAATTTCCAGACCTAAGCGCTCGAGCTGAGGTTTTAACTCCTCTAACCTAACGGCTTGCATACGGCTAATGGAAATCACCTTAGGTATAAGCAATTGCTGAGATGTCCAAAATTCAGGTTTATCCCAAGCGTTTTTCATTTGCTGTAATAAAATACGTTCATGTGCCGCATGCATATCAACAATAATAAGCCCTTCGGTATTCTGCGCTAAAATATAAATTCCATGCAGTTGAGCAATTGCGATACCTAACGGAAATTCATCTACTTTAGCAACTGGCTCAACATCCTCATTTACCGAAAAACTAGTAGGTTGGTCGCGAAGTGGGGCTAAATAAGTTTTTAAAGCATTATTTAATTGAGCAGAACCATTATATTTTGGTGTTTGATCTGCATAGTGAACAGCTTGCGGACGACTAGCGTTAAAATCGGTTAATAATTCTGTCGGTGCATGCTGAGTTCGTGCTTCACTGTCTGAATTTAAAGTTTCATTTGCGCGGTGCAATGAAAATTGTTCTTGATATTTGGGCAGTGGCTGCACTGAATAATCTGAGCTTTCATCTGCTTTCATCGCTTGAGCTAGATCAGCACTCGCTGTCTGAAATTGTGCGAGAGTTTCTTTTGCATAATGTCTTACAAACTCATGCACTTCTCTTTGATTTAAAAATCGAATCTCATGTTTAGTAGGATGGACATTGACATCAATATTTTCAGGGTCAACTTCTAAAAAAAGTAAATAAGATGAATGTTGATGACCATGTAAAATACCGTCATAGGCCATGCGTAGCGCATGCGAAATCGTTTTATCTTTGACAATACGACCATTTACATAGACATATTGCATATCAGCCTGTGCACGTGCATCTGAAGGATGACCAAGCCAACCTGATAAACGCATACTAATACTTTCAGCATCAATCCAATATGCATTTTGAACAAATTGTGAGCCTAATAATTGCTGAACTCGCTGAAAACGTAGCTCTCCGCTATCCGCTATAGGTAAATTAATTCTTATATTATCATTATGTTCAAGCACAAAACGTATATCGAAATGTGTTAGGGCTAGACGGCGAACAATCTCTTCAATATGACCAAATTCTGTAGTTGGTTTTTTTAAGAATTTACGGCGTGCAGGAACATTAAAAAATAAATCCTGAACACGAATATGGGTGCCCTTTTGCGCTGCAACAGCTTGTACTTCTTGATGATCAAATGCTGTACCGTTTACTTCAACTTGATGACCAATACCACTTTCATCTTGGCTACTGGTCAAAGTCAATCTTGAGACAGCAGCAATCGAAGCTAAGGCTTCCCCACGGAACCCCAAACTCACAATCGCATGTAAATCTTCAGCAGTTTTAATCTTACTTGTGGCATGACGCATGACAGCAAGCGCTAAATCATCCGGATGAATACCATGCCCATTATCAATGATTTCGATTAAAGTCGAACCACCTTGAGCAATCCGTACAATCAGCTCAGTTGCACCTGCATCAATTGAGTTTTCTAATAATTCTTTGACCACAGAAGAAGGACGCTCAATCACCTCACCTGCTGCAATCTGGTTCGCTAACGCTGCGTCTAATGTATGAATACGACGTTGTGTTAGCTTTTCATCAGTCATGAAGCTGTTCCTGCAAAGTCTGGTATAAATTTTCTGTTGGTAAAGTTAAGGTTACTAAACGAGTCAACTCATCATCTGACTTTTGAATGTCAATGATGATATCGGCTTTTGGGATTTTATTACCACCTTTAGAGGGCCATTCAAATAAAAATAACGCATCTGTGATATCTAAATAATCACGGATTCCCATTAATTCAAGTTCATAGGGATCATTCAAACGATATAAGTCAAAATGAAAAATTTCTTTATCATTAATTTTATATGGTTCAACGAGCGTATAAGTTGGGCTTTTAACAGAACCTTTATGGCCCAAAGCTTGCAAGAAATAACGCGTAAGTGTGGTTTTACCCGCACCTAAGTCCCCAATTAAATAAATTACACCCGACTGAACATGCTGCGCCAAAGCTCGAGCTAGACGCTCAGTATCTTCTTCATGATTTAAGACCAATTTCAATGAATACGACATAGCACACATAACATGATTCAAAATAATCGATATGATAACATTGCCCTGCCTTAAAAGCCTACTTAAGCCCTAGAAGTTGGCTTTTTTTATATCAATTTTCTTACATATTTACACTTTTTTATGTCTAGTCCGAACGAATTTCTGCCGCCCATGATTGATGGAGTAAGTGCGAGTCAAGTCTATCTTCCTCCACAAAAAGATACTCAAACGATTTATGAGTATCTATGTGGTCACTTTGCACATATTAGAACAGATGAGTGGAAGCAAAGATTTCAGGACGGCCTTATATATGCCGCAAATGGAGATAAATTAACTTTAACCAGTCCCTATGTAGGCAACACCCATATTTTTTATTATCGCTTTCTTGCATATGAACCACATGTGCCTTTTGAGCATCAAATTTTATTTGAGAATGATGATCTACTGGTGATCGATAAACCCCATTTTTTAACTATTAGCCCGACTGGACAATATGTTCAAGAAACGCTTTTAGTGCGGCTAAAAAAACAAACAGGAAATGAATTTTTAACCCCTATTCATCGTCTAGATCGTGAAACTGCTGGTATTGTTCTATTTTGCAAACGGGTTGAGTCGCGTGGTCTTTACCAACAATTATTTGCAGAGCGCCAAGTCAATAAAATTTATCACGCTGTTGCACCTTATAAAAAAGATTTAAATTTTCCTCAGACATTACACTTGCATTTAGATAAAGGTCATCCTTTTTACACTATGCAAGTTATAGAAAATGCAAAAGCCAATACCCAGACTGATATTGAGCTTATCGAGCATAACCAGATTTGGGCAAAATATCGCTTAACACCGACAACGGGCAAACAGCACCAACTTCGCGTGCATCTTAATTACTTAGAAATTCCGATTAAAAATGATCCATTTTATCCCGTAGTTCAGCACAAAGCTGACGATGACTTCTCGGAACCATTACAGCTTCTGGCTAAGCATATTTCATTTACAGACCCCCTCACAAAAGAGGGAATGTCTTTTAATTCCGAGTTTGAATTGACATTGTAATGTAATCGTAATGACAAAAAGATTATTTTTTATGCCGAAAAGCATTGAAATTACATTGCGATGGTTTAAAATAAATTCCTAAAAATTAAAATCATTTGGTTTTGTTATTCATGCGAAAAACAGAAGTTTATCAGGTTCGACTTGACTCCCAAGAAAAAAAGCAGGCTTTTGCTGTTTTTAAACAACTGGGAATTACCCCTGCCCAAGCAGTACGACTTTTTTTTAAACAGGTCGTATTAACTAAATCTATTCCTTTTGCGATCGAAAATCAGAATATTAATATGGAACAATTATTAAAACTGAGAAAAGCAAAAGCATCTTCATTAAACCCAAATTCATCAACTTTAGCTGAAGATGATGACCATGAAGATCTATTTGAAGAACTTAATGCACTTCTTGGTGAAAGCGACAAAACTTAACACTGTTGCATTTATAAACAAGTTTTAACGTCAAAAAGCTCTTTTTTTCGTTATGCTCTCTTTGTAAAAACATAATGATAAGTTACAAGGAGTGCCAAATGATCGTTAGACGAGCGACTTTTGAAGACTTAGAGCAACTCGCCGTTTTATTTGATGAATATCGCCAATTTTATGGGGCCTCTTCTAATTTTAATGAATCCCTTCACTTCCTAAAACAACGTTTTGAGAATAGAGAAAGTGTGTTCTTCATTCATATTAAAGACGATAAAATTACGGGTTTTATTTTACTCTATTTAGGTTTTTCTTCAGTTGCTTGTTCCACTTATTATATTTTAGATGATGTATATGTTACGCCCGTTTTTCGTCGTCAAGGTTCTGCTAAACAGCTAATCGATACAGCAATCTTATTTGCAAAGCAAGAGAATGCTTTGCGGATTAGTTTGGAAACTCAAAGTAACAATCATGAATCTCATCGCCTATATGAACAAATGGGATTTATTCGAGATAGTGAGTTCCAAACCTTCCATTGTTTTCTCAAATGATATTTTGAGCGAGCTGTTTTTGTTGTTCAGATAAATAAACCCATTCTCCATCTTCAAGTTCAGGTAAAACCAATTGCCCGACTTGATGGCGATGTAATGCTTCTACCTTATTTCCCACAGCTGCAATCATTCTTTTTACTTGATGATAAACACCTTGATGAATCGTCATGGTTAATTGATGCGTTTCTAATATCGCTACATCCGTTGCAGCGAAAACACCTTTTTCCTGATGTAGGCTTACACCTTGGCTCAGCATTTCAATTTGCTCTGGTGTAACCGGATCTATAGTCGTAACATGATAAACCTTTGGAACATGCTTACGGGGATGAGTTAAAGCTTGAAGATATTTACCGTCATCAGTAAGTAAAAGTAAGCCTGTTGTATCTTGATCTAGACGGCCAATGGCTTGCACACCACGTTGAATCATAATTTCGGGTAAAAGGCTAAATACGCTTTGATGATGGTGAGGTTGGTGTGAACATTCAAAACCTTTCGGTTTCTTTAACGCAAGGTAAACTTTTTCTCGATATTGATAAGTTTCCCCAAAAAGAGAAAATTCTAAATTTTCTGGAGAGAATTGCTTTTTAAGGTCACTTACAACCTCTCCATCAATACTTACAGATCCGTTTTTTATTAACTGCTGACAATATTTACGAGAACCAAACCCTTGTGATTGTAAAATTTTTTCCAGCAGCATGAAGTTTTCTCATTAGAACTAAGCTGTTATTTTAACGTAGTTTCCATTTTTTACTAAACACTACTCGCTACTGTTTTCATCTACTTGAACTAGCTCGCAACCTTACTCTTCAACGACTCGATAAATATTTTCGTTCTGTTCGCTTTCAAATAATAATTCTGTAGTAGGCAAAATAATTTCATTATCAACAATAATATGCTCAATACGTTGGCTTAGTTTTAAAGATTCATTTTCATGTTCCACTAAATTTTTCTTTAGTTGTGCTTTTGCATCATGAATCTTATCAAACTGATCTTTGATCTTGATATCTATAATGTCCATAAAAATATCCCGTACTCATGAGTAATGATTATTTTTATATCATAATTTTTAAACACTATAATTTTTAACTTGTTAATTTATATAACATTGTGTCCAAGCGTAACCAAAAATTAAAACTCCTTATCATTGAGAGATATACACTCAATTTTTAATTAAGAAGAGCTGAAATCAGCTGTATCTTTTAAAGCTTTCACATTCCAACTCTTAAATATTATACAATTCCATTTATTTATAACGCCCTCCGCTCGCCATGCTTGCCCAATTTGATGTTAATTTAGTTGTTCTACTCGTTCTGCTTGTCTGCGGCTTATTAAGTCAAAATGCAGCTGTAACTATTGCAGCAGGTGTATTGATTGTCGTTAAAATCACACCATTAAATGAGTTTTTCCCTTATATTCAAGCTCATGGTCTTAATTTAGGAATTCTTATTTTAACCATTGGCGTACTCACTCCAATTGCCAGTGGGAAACTCAGTGGAGAGAGTATTTTAAAATCCTTTATTAGTGTTAAGTCTATTATGGCTATCGCAATTGGCCTGTTAGTCGCCTGGCTAGGTGGTCGCGGAGTAAAACTAATGTCGAGCCAACCTGACGTGGTTGCAGGTTTACTCATTGGTACAGTTGCTGGCGTCGCCTTACTCCGTGGTGTACCAGTCGGTCCTCTAATTGCAGCAGGCTTACTCTCTTTATTTATTGGCAAATAAAAAATCAACATGAAAAAGGTGCAATAAAGCACCTTTTTAAGACTTAGGCTAAATTATTTTTTAGCCAGAATAATAGGCGTTTCGTTTTAAAGAGAACTTTTCCAACTGCTTTAAAAAGCCTTCAAAATAACTTTTCTCTTTTTCTTCAGTTCGGTAGCCTGCATATAAAGTTCGTCTTAAACCTGTAGGAGAAACACAATCTAAACGACGACTAGTAACCCATCCCTTTTGTTCATATTCATTGACTACCCAATCAGGTAAAGCAGCAATACCTCGTCCACTTGCAACGAGTTGAATAAGCATTTGAGTTAAATCTGTTATCCGTATTTGTTTAGGCTGAATATTCGCGGGGATGAAAAGTTTAGACATAATATCTAAACGGTGCTTATCAACCGGATAAGTAATTAAAACTTCTTCGGCCAACTCTTGAACTGTAATATTTTCAGCCCGCACCAAAGGGTGAGTATTTGATAAGACTAACCGTGACTCATATTCAAAAATCGGAAAATACTCAATTCCTTTTAACGCAATTGGATCAGCTGTAATCAGTAAATCAAATTCTGCATTTTGTAAGAGTTCATGCGGATTGGCTTCAAAACCTGATGCAAAGTCTAAATCGACGTCAGGATATTGCTGGCGATACTGATTTAATAAAGGCATTAACCAGTCAAAGCAACTATGGCATTCCGATGAAAAAATAATTCTACCTGTCTGTCCATGCACAATGCGTGTGATATCACTATGTGTAATCTGGATTTGTGGTAAAACATCATCAGCCAATTTTAATAAGCGCTGTCCAACATTAGAAAAACTAACAGGTCTACTTCGACGATTAACTACTTCCACCCCGTACCAATGATCTAATTCTTTTAATTGATGGGAAATAGCAGATGGCGTCAAACAAAGGTCATTAGCTGCGGAAACTAATGAACCATGCTCACGTAAAGCAACTAAAGTTTTAAGGTGGCGTATTTCTAACATGGGCCCAAGCCTAAAAAACAGATTTATCTATAAATGGATAAAGCTCATCTTTGCTTTTCCATAAAACTTTCGACAAATCTTTATTAATGAATTTTATTCACTTTAACATAAAATTAGTTAGTTTGTCTCAACATGAATTTTATTTCATTATCTTTTACTTGCAATGAATTTTTGTTTCCTCTGAAACTAAAGTGAAATTAAACGTTTTAATGAAGTTTTTTTAATGAGTAAGAATATGAAAACTAAAAATAGGCCTAATAAAGACCTATTTTTTAAAACACTAAAAACTATTGCGCTAAAACATTTAAGCTAATAATCGTATAGCTCTGATCTTTAGGTTTTAATTTCAAATTTAGAGGAGCTGTTACTTCTACTAGGTACTCTCCAACTTTTGGAAACGTAAGTTCGACTTGACCGTTGCCTCCCGCCTTAAACTGCTGCGCTTGCTTGTCAGTTGCACCCTTTTCTCTTAAATTCACTTCAGCATAAGCTAAAGGATGTCCTTTTTCAGTTATGGTTAATTTAACAGGTTGAACAGCTTTAATCTGGTTAGGATGTACAGAGAAACTAACTTTAATCGGTGTATTCGGAAGTTGAATATCTGAAACTTTTCCTTTAGAAAGATAACTCTGCAATATCCACTCACGTGTTACTTGTTCTGTTTTAATTGTTTTTGTTTTAAGGTCAGTCGGAATCAAATATTCACGTTCTGCTTTCGGTGGAGCTTTATCAGCTGGCATATCAAAAAATAAATGCCATGCTTTTTGGTCGTATACATATTTCAAAGGATAACTTGCCTGAGTTTGAACAATGTATGTGCCTTCTTCAGGTAGATCTACATCAAAAACAGTAGCAGACTTATGCAGGGCTTCTGAATTGATGGTTTTAAGCTCATTTTTAGGTGTAATTACAGTAAGCTTAGCATCCTTTAAAGCATATTCACTATTTAATGCTTCTTCCGCATAACCAGCAATTACGGGTACTTGAGTCTGTTCAGTTTTATAAGCTACAGGAGCTACATAAGGTTCATGAGCAAAGCCTGTTGTACATATCAATGCAAGTGACGTCATTAGAAATCTATTCATTATTACAAAATCCTGTTATACGCAAAGTTAAAAATTTCAGACAAAATATAAGCGGATATAGTATACACAAATAAAAATAATTCTTATTATCATTAATAAATTTAATTTTACTAAAAAAGAAATACGCAAACTTTCCCTCAATATTTTAGTTTTTTATTATTCTGTTCTCTTTTCCCTTATACTCCTCTTTTTGTGTCTTCCTTTAACTTATTATGGCGTCCCCGCAATCTCCTCTTTCCACACCTCAACATTACTCTCTCTTTTTAGCAATCTTCTCACTCGCTGTAGGTGGTTTTTGTATTGGAACCACTGAATTCGTCGCAATGGGACTAATTCAGGAAATTGCAAATAATTTAAATATTACAGTACCTGAAGCTGGTCACTTTATTAGTGCTTATGCATTGGGTGTAGTTATTGGTGCTCCTATCATCGCTATTCTCGGAGCCAAAGTACCTAGAAAAACTTTATTGCTCGGCTTAATGCTGTTTTATGGTGTTGCGAATGCCTGTACTGCTTTAGCTCATACACCTGAAACTGTTCTAGTCTCACGTTTCATTGCAGGTTTACCACACGGAGCATATTTTGGAGTCGGTGCGTTAGTTGCAGCTGAACTAGCGGGTCCGTCAAGAAGAGCTTCTGCAGTTGCCCAAATGATGATGGGCCTTACGGTGGCAACAGTAATTGGAGTTCCTCTAGCAACTTGGTTAGGCCAAAACTTTGGTTGGAGAGCAGGTTTTGAGTTTTCAGCAACTATTGCTTTCGTCACTTTAATTGCTGTAGGCTTCTTTGTACCCAATATCCCAGTTCAAGCTACTGCCAGTATAAAAACTGAATTAGCTGGCCTTAAAAATATCAACATGTGGTTAACACTAGCAGTGGGTGCAATCGGTTTTGGAGGCATGTTTTCAGTTTATAGCTATGTCTCACCAATTTTGACTGAATACACAGAAGTTAATATCCAAATCGTTCCTATCGCTTTAGCTATCTGGGGTATAGGTATGGTTATTGGTGGTTTAGCGGCAGGATGGCTTGCAGATAAGAACCTCAACAAAACTATAGTGGGTGTATTAATTAGCTCAGCTATCGCTTTTGTTGTCGCTAGTTTTTTAATGAGTAATATCTATACTGCCATCGCATCTTTATTCTTAATTGGTCTCACGGTAATGGGGTTAGGTGGAGCAT
Source organism: Acinetobacter sp. 742879 (assembly GCF_000588535.1). Classification (NCBI taxonomy): domain Bacteria; kingdom Pseudomonadati; phylum Pseudomonadota; class Gammaproteobacteria; order Moraxellales; family Moraxellaceae; genus Acinetobacter; species Acinetobacter sp. 742879. The sequence continues at coordinate 37,559 of NZ_JFYC01000003.1, forward strand.
TACAAACTCGTCTAATGGATGTCGCAGGTGACGCCCAAACTTTAGCTGCCTCACTCAACCACTCTGCATTTAATATGGCCAATGCATTAGGTGCATTCTTAGGGGGCTGGGTACTCAGCCACCAAATGGGTTGGATCGCTCCAATCTGGGTAGGTTTTGTTTTAAGCCTTGGCGGTCTGATTATTTTACTTATCGCATTTGCAGTAGAAAAAGCTAACAAAAAAGCTTAATTAAAGAAAAGGCTAACTTATTACTTCTAATCAGTTAACTTTCCACCACAGTGCGGGCAATAACATTTTTTCTCTCGAACCGTCTCTTCTTCCTCTAATACTTTTTCACGCATAATTTGAATAATCAGGTTATGCGCTTGCTCTTTTGGCAATCCTACTTTTTGACGGACCCGCTCTATTTCAATTTCATCATGTAAAATATCAATACCTCGTGCTTGAAGTAGCTCACGAAACTCTTGCTCTAGTCTCTGATTCCGTTGATTAAGCTCATTTGCAAGTCCAGACGCCAAAATACCAGCAGGCAATGCTGCAATACCCACACCTAAAATAGTAATAAGCGCCCCTAATAACTTTCCTAGGCTAGTTACAGGAGTGACATCGCCATACCCCACTGTAGTTAAGGTAACCACTGCCCACCACATAGATTTAGGTATTGAACTAAAAGCTTCTGGCTGAGCTTTGTTTTCAACCACATAAATTCCAGAAGCAGTCATAATAATCATGATAATTAAAATAAAGATAACTGCTTGAAAAGAGCCCTTCTCACGTTTAATCACGCATAACAATATCTGTAGCGAGATAAAATAACGTGTTAATTTTAATAAACGAAGTAAACGTAAAATCCGAAGCATACGAAGATCGATTCGTACAAAGAAATTCAGGTAAGCTGGCAAAATTGCCATCAAATCAATAATTGCTTCCCCACTTTTCATCCAATTCAAGCGAGTTTTCCATGCGGATTGTGTCGTATCTCGATCTGCAACACTCCACAACCTTAATAAATACTCAATACTAAAAATTGCGATTGAAACATTCTCAAAGTAGTCAAACCAAATACGATAATTTGAGTACAAATCATTTACCGTTTCCAATAAAACAGCAGCAACGTTACCAATAATTAAAATAACTAAAAAATAGTTAATGCATTTACTTACCGTCGTTTCATAGTCATGGTTGTGAAGATTATTATAAAAAAACTTACGTAATCCCTTCCAAGCTGAATTATGCATATTGATCTGACCACTTAATATTGTAGATATAGTAAGCTCATCGCCTCTATTCACCAATATAGTCTTTAACAATTTTTGTTTTACTTACCCCAAGATTTAAGCCTTAATTTTTTTCATCAATTCGTGGCTACACATCGAAATTCATTCTCTTCCCACCACATCACATCGAAGATGCCTGGATGCGATTTTAAGATAATATTTATATAATTTTGCAACACCATAATATGATGAGTAATATCAATTTTTCTAAATAGAAATTTTCTTAAAATCGGAGTATTTGGAGAAATAAAAATTGCGAATCCATTACTATATTCTTCATAAACACTAATTCCGAGATACATTGTTATTTCAGCTAAGGGAATCTCAATTTCCCACCCCCAGCTTTCACTATATAACTCTACATTTAAATGATATCTATTCTTTAATATACTAAAAATATATTGTGCAATATCTTCAGTTTTTTGAACTAAAATACCACCTTCATCAGCATAAGTTTTTTGGTCATATAATTGATAATCATCAAATTTAAATTCAACAATTGTCTTTAGCATTCTTAAGTTCCCTATATAAAATACTCATATTTTTTTTAATTATTTTCAAGTTCGTTCAAATATTTTAAAACAAAAATCAATTTAATATCTAGAGTAATATTTATTTTTACATTTTCATTAAATAAAATTTGATCTATTTATTATTTTCTAAGTCTAATAATTTACAAAGTCTCATTTAAAATAAAAAAGAGCTGAATAATCAGCTCCTTTTTTGTACTAAATCGACGTATTAAGTCAATTGAGCAGCTTGGATTTTTTTAGTATCAACTTGATCAGCTTCTTTAGTATATTCGCTCATCTTGTCGAAGTTTAAGTATTTGTAGATGTCAGCAGAAGCGCTGTCGATTTGCGATGCGTACTGTTGATATTCTTCTGGGCTTGGTAATTTACCAAGAACCGCAGCTACAGATGCAAGCTCAGCAGACGCCAAGTAAACGTTTGCGCCTTGACCTAAACGGTTCGGGAAGTTACGAGTAGAAGTCGATACACAAGTTGTGTTCGGCGCTACACGTGCTTGGTTACCCATACATAATGAACAGCCCGGCATCTCTGTACGTGCACCAGCACGGCCATAGATGTTGTACAAACCTTCTTCCATTAATTGGTGCTCGTCCATACGAGTTGGTGGAGCCAACCATAAACGAGTAGACAATGAACCACCAGGTACTTTGTCAAGTAACTGACCAGCTGCACGGAAGTGACCGATGTTAGTCATACAAGAACCGATGAATACTTCATCAATCTTGTCGCCTTGAACGTCAGAAAGAAGTTTCGCGTCATCTGGATCGTTCGGGCAACAAAGAATTGGTTCTTTGATGTCAGCTAGATCGATTTCGTAAACTTTTAGGTATTCTGCATCAGCATCAGCTTTTAACAAGCTTGGGTTATCTAACCACTTCTGCATGTTTTCAGCACGACGAGCAAGTGTACGTGCATCGCCATAACCTTCTGCGATCATCCACTTCAACATCGTGATGTTAGAACGTAGGTATTCAGCAACTTTCTCTTCAGAAAGTGTGATTGAACAGCCAGCAGCAGAACGTTCAGCTGACGCATCAGAAAGTTCGAATGCTTGCTCAACAGTCAAGTCATTTTCCATTTCTGATAAATCGATCTCAAGGATACGACCAGAGAAGATATTTTTCTTACCTTTCTTCTCTACAGTTAAATCACCCGCTTGAATTGCGTAGTAAGGAATTGCATGTACAAGGTCACGTAAAGTGATACCAGGTTGCATTTTACCTTTGAACTTAACAAGTACAGACTCTGGCATGTCAAGTGGCATAACACCAGTTGCTGCTGCGAACGCAACAAGACCAGAACCCGCTGGGAATGAAATACCGATTGGGAAACGAGTATGTGAGTCACCACCAGTACCTACTGTATCTGGAAGTAACATACGGTTTAACCAAGAGTGGATAATACCATCGCCTGGACGTAAAGATACACCACCACGGTTCATGATGAAGTCAGGTAATGTATGGTGAGTTGTTACGTCAACTGGTTTTGGATACGCAGCAGTGTGACAGAAAGACTGCATTACTAAGTCAGCTGAGAAGCCCAAGCACGCTAAGTCTTTTAACTCGTCACGAGTCATTGGACCTGTTGTATCTTGAGAACCAACAGTTGTCATTTTAGGTTCACAGTAAGTTCCTGGACGGATACCTTGACCTTCTGGTAAACCACATGCACGGCCAACCATTTTTTGAGCTTGTGTGAAGCCTTTACCAGTGTCAGCAGGTTGTACTGGTGTACGGAACAATGTAGATGGTGCAAGACCTAATTCTTCACGTGCTTTAGCAGTTAAACCACGACCAATGATCAAGTTAATACGACCACCAGCACGTACTTCGTCTAAAAGTACAGGAGTTTTAAGTTCTGCTTCAGAGATTTGTACGCCATCTTTAAAAGCAGTTACTTTTGCAGCAGCATGGTCAATCTTCAATACTACTTCGTCGCCCATGTTCATGTTAGCAACGTCGATTTCTACAGGTAATGCACCTGCATCTTCCATAGTGTTGAAGAAAATTGGAGCGATCTTAGAACCTAAGCACACACCACCGTCTTTTTTGTTTGGAATGTGTGGAAGTTCATCACCAAAGAACCAAAGAACAGAGTTAGTTGCAGATTTACGGCTTGAACCTGTACCAACAACATCACCAACGTAAGCAACTTGATTGCCTTTCGCGATAAGTTCTTTAATTTGGCTTAATGGACCAACTTCACCTGGTTTTTCAGGGTTGATACCATCACGCTCGTTTTTCAACATTGCATTTGCATGTAATGGGATGTCTGGACGGCTCCAAGCATCTTGAGCTGGAGACAAGTCATCAGTGTTTGTTTCACCAGTTACTTTGAACACAGTGATTTTGATTTCTTCTGGAACGTCAGGACGGCTAGTGAACCATTCTGCTTCAGCCCAAGATTGTAAAACAGCTTTAGCAGCTTCATTACCAGCTTTTGCTTTATCTGCTACATCATGGAATGCATCAAATACAAGAAGAGTTTTCTTTAATGCTTCAGCAGCTAAGCCTGCAAGTTCAGCATTGTCAAGAAGTTCAACAAGTGGTGCTACGTTATAACCACCTAGCATAGTACCAAGTAAGTAAACTGCACGTTCTTTAGAAACGAGTGGTGAAGTTGCTTCGCCTTTTGCAATCGCTGCCAAGAACGCTGCCTTTACGTAAGCTGCTTGGTCAACACCTGCAGGAACACGGTTTTCAAGCAAATCTACCAAGAACGCTTCTTCGCCTGCTGGTGGATTTTTTAATAGTTCAACAAGCTGAGCTGTTTGAGCATCATCAAGTGGCTTCGGTGGGACTCCGAGTGCGGCACGTTCTTCAACGTGTTGGCGGTAAGCTTCTAGCACGGTGTTCATTCCTCTTTTTTTGAAAAATTACTTGCAAATTCCAGCTTTCTTAAAAGCTTCACAAGTAATATGGACTACAAAAGTTTACTAGAGTTCAAGGTAAAAGTTAATGAGCGCGGGGTGTTTCTCCGTGATGCCCATTATTTTGTATCTAAATACCTGTGTTTAAATAATGAGCATATTAGGCTAAATTGAGCTTTTTTTGAACAAATTAAGCTTTGATTGGATAGAAATTCGATAACCTCATCCACAATTAAAACGATTTATATTTTGGCATTTTGTCATGAGGGGTTGCCAAACACTCATCCATCATTTGCTTTCTAACTTTTTCTTGAATTGCTTGAGGATCTTTTGTCAGTTCTTCTTTTGGAATCGCATAAACTTTTTCAATAATATTAAGAATGAATTTTTTAGTTATCTCATCTTCAATTTTATTTGCATGCTCAACTGCCTGTGTTTTTTCAATTGCTTGCTGACGATCAAAAACAATACTTCTTGCAGCATTTCCTACGCTAGTACAAAAGCCATGCCACTGCTCTTCTGGTGTTAATGGTTTCTTTTCTGAACAACCAACAAAGAGCAAACTCATTGCAATCAATAAAATCTTTTTCATCATTTCACTACACTAATTATTGCTGTCCATATCATACGGAAAATCATCGTTTTTGCCAAAACTGCTATAAAAAACCGAGATAACAAAATCTCGGTCTTTTATATTAAGCATTAGAAATGCCAGTTTCATGATTTGGATTAATTAAAGAATTTGATATCCGTAGGTGTTGATATTTTTGCTGCATCACCAGCTGGTTTTAAGGTCCCATTTTTTTCATCAAAACGGAATAAACTTATATTATTACTATAAACATTGGTTACATATAGATATTTACCAGATGCATCGAATGAGAAAGCACGTGGTTCAATACCATTCGCTTTATAAACAACTGGCTTAGCTAGCAATCCATTCTGTTGGATTTTAAATACTAAAAGTTTGTTGTCTGCACCTCGATTGGCAGCAATCACATATTTACCATTTGGGCTAAGGATAATTCCACTCGCACTCTTAAATTCAGGTGTTTTGTCCTCGTGGATTAGTTTTAGCTCGGCCACTTTTTTCAAATGACCATCTTGCACGTTAAATGTCACAATTTCACTTCGCATTTCCGCGGTAACATACACATGTTTGCCATTTGGTGAAAAGACCATATGACGCGGGCCAGAACCATGTGTAAAAGTTACATCGCGGTTGGTATCCGCTTCAAGTGGCTGAGGCTTATTTGGGTTATAACGAAATGCATAGACTTTGTCATTTCCAAGATCGCTAGCATATAAATACTTACCATCCGGACTAAAAGTTGTGGAATGAGCATGTCCACTTTCTTGGCGACCTTTAACGTGGCCAGAACCTTCCTCAAAAACAATATTTTGTACTTTTTCGCCCAAATGACCGTTTGGCAAAATTGGCAAAACAGCTACCCCACCACGGCCTTTATCGAATGCAGAATAGTTCGACACAAACAGGAACTTACCATCTAAACTAATTGTTGCATGTGTTGGATGTCCACCATGACTATCCACTGTATTCAACACTTCCACCTTTCCATTTTGAATAGATAATGCGGTCACCGCACCTTCGTTTTCTTCATTAGTGGTATATGCAAAACGGCCATCTTTCGATTTCACAATCCAAGAAGGACTTTTCATTTTCAACACTTTAACAGGAGTTAAAGTTCCATCTTTATTCACTTGAAGCTGGTACAAGCCCTCACTGGCTTGTTTTGGTTTTTGCGCAAGCGGTGCATTAGGAATTGATGTCCATGTTCCGACTAAAGCAATTTGTTGTTGTGCAGCATTTACGGTGGAGCACGATCCAAATGACAAAAGCGTCAATGACAATGTTGCTGTTAATTTTTGAATTAGGCCACGATATTTAACGTTGATATCGTTTTCCTTGCCATTTTTAATTTCAACATAAGTATCTATATTCACTACTATATCCTTGAAAAAACCCACCTTATTTGCATTTATCAACAAGGTATATCAATCTAATTTCATTTAATGTTTCTGAAAACTAATTTATAAAACAGCAATTTTCAAGTGAATTTTCTTTAATCAATACCTATCCAAGGCTTCCTTACTCTTAAGAGAAGCGATACTTTAAATCATAAATACTAAACTTTTTTAAATGTTATGAAGGCGTTATTAAATTAAAAGCCCACAATAGTGAGCTCTTAATTCATTCATTATTGGTTTAAACTAACTAAAAGCGCCAGTTGTAGAAAAGATCGATTGCTCTTTCTAGAGATTGACTTGCTTCTAGGTATAAACGTCGATTCATTTGATAACGTAAAGTGAGTTTGTTTACAGGAGTAAACACCCCAACACCATAGCGAATAAACAGATCTGGTGTGATATAACCCGTTAAACTCACTTGTGTATCATCACCTGTACCTTGTGCATCTAAAGCTAAACCGCTCAAACCAAACGTACGTCCAATCTGGTTAGTTAAAGCACGTGTACCACCCAAGCCCATACTAATACCCGCAGCAGCAATGGTGTTGTTTACATCAGATTTAAAACCTTCTGCATTACTCAAGCCACTCGAACCTTCATTAATACGACCAGTAACAAGCGCATTCAATGCTTCTTGCTCAGATAGACCTGCATCGTTATAGACCTGAATGTTTGGTGATGTCGCAGTACCTGTAACACGTACGCCAACCATGCTTCCCTGAACATTTTTGTTCGCATCGATATCTAAAGTCGGGTTAGCCAATGGTCCATTAAAACGGGCAATTGCTCGGTTCAAGTCTAGACTTTGTCCATAAGCTTCAATTTTTACTTTTTGGCTAACACCAATCGCTCCGTTAGCTCTCATTGCAGTCTCATAGCCACGTTGGCTTAAGTTTAGACGACCAACTAACGGAATATTACTGTTAAAGCCTTGGAAGATAACTTGTTTTCCAATATTAACAGAAATATCAGCTCGAATATCCCAAGGTTTAGCGGCTCCTAAAAATGCAAGTGGGGCTTGACCTTGGCGCACGATGCGAACATCTGATGAGGTATTAATGATTGGAGCAGTTGTTTCTGGCATTGAAATACGTGCACGAGGAACATCTACAGATCCTTTTAAGCTTAACCGCTTATCAAAAGGATACATATCAAGTGTCAGATTCGGATTGGCAATTGCGGTAATTAATGGCGCTTGACGTACCAGTAAATTATCACCTTTAAGATTTAATTGAAGGCGTGGGGCATCTTTCCACTCAAAACTACCTTTAAGCAAGCCTACACCTTGCCCACTGTTAAATGCCCCATCAATTGTTGCCATATCCTGACGAATTGATGAATACACCTGAACATTGGTTAGATTTACTGGCAGAGAAATCATACTGATCGCACCATTTTTCAGGCGCATTTCACCAGTAAATTGAGGTTGAGTTAATGTACCGTTGACTTTACCAGCCAGGGCTAACGTCCCACTCATTGAGCGAACATCTTGAATAAATGGTTTCAAGACTTTTAATTGAACATCATTAAAGGCCACTTCACCATGCATTGGCATTGACGACTGGAATGGGTTGATAATAACATTCGCATAACCCGTACCAATATCCGGTGTTTTCACATCAATACGGAATAACAAACCCTCTGATACACTTTTTGCAATCACCCCTAACTCATCATAAGCCAAAGTCGTTGCAGGATCTTGTGGATCTTCAGCAGCTAAACCGATTTCACCTTTACGCGTAATTAAACGTGCATCAAGTTTTGGATTACCACCATTTGCCCACGATGCCTTAGCGTAACCATTTAATTGTCCGGTCATCGCTAAGCCTTCTGGCATAAATGCCGCGAAGTCGCTTAAATCCATGTTCTGAGTTACAAAAGAAATATTACCTCGTGCTTTACTCACTCGGACAGGCTGATCAAAACAGAGCTGACTATTGGTACTTTGCCAGCAATGTTGGCCCACATATAGCTCAGATTTCGCCGAAGAAAAAATTACTGGAGCATTTTGATTTTGTGCCAGACGAATTCGTCGTGAATCAAAACTTCCTTTCTGGATTTGACCTAACCAATCATTCTTTTGATTAAATCCACCTGCCAACTGAACATAGAACTTGGAAACACTATTATTGCCAAGTACTTTCAATAAATGTGCTTTTCTTGTTCCTGTCAAATTCACTTCAGCAGACTGGATTTCTCTATTTCCGCTACGTAGATTATTTAATTTTGCGGTTAATTGAGTCGGTGTTGTTTCCGATGTTGGAAGCTCACCCTGAATACTCAATCTCTTCACACTTACAAGTGTATTAAAAGCAAAATTATCTACGGCAATATTCGCTGTTGCTTTTAAACGTGGTTGTGATTGAACATTCAAATCACCATAAGCTCGACCGCGCAGTCCCGGATATAACTCGTAGAGTGCTGGCGCATTCAGCTTAATTTTTAGATTTTGTGCATTGCCAGTAGCTTGTAGCTGGTTCTGTCCATACACTAAAAATAAGTTATTCGCTTCAAATTGCTGAGGTAAAAAGCCATTTTGATTAGAATCCATCAATAGAGATAGATTACCCTTACCCCGAACAGGTTTATTATTTAAAAAGCCTGCAAGATTCAATTGTTGAATATTAATTCGCTTCAAGTGATCAGACCAAACCCCTTGAGTTTTCAGATTTCCTGAAATTTCACCTTTAACAGTTGAGGCAAAATATTGAGGTTTAAAGCGTACTAATGAACTATTAATATCCCATGCAATGCGGTCTTTTAAATTGACAGAACCAGTAGCATAGATTTTTCCAGCCACACCATCGTGTTGTAATTGGCTAATTCGAATAAAATCTGGCGTGCCCGCTATAGAAAACTTCAACAAACCATTTGCCTGTTTTAAGGCTTTTAAAGACCCGTCATAATTAACCGCAAAGCCTTTAAAACCGCCCCCAGCTTTAACATCATGAAATAATAATGCTGCTGTACTTTTTCCACCTAAACTTACAGTTTCTTGACCTGCTTGAGCCAATCGACCAGTTAAATCAATTTTCTCAAACTGAATAATTTGCTGGTTTGGTTTAGCGAAACCATTTGCCTTAATCGAACCGTTTAATAGATTGACCGGCGCTGCTGCATGAATACTTTGCGGATTAAAATCTTTTGCATTTAATAAAGCATTCCAAGCCAGCTGTCGTTTTTCAGTAGGTAATAAAACTTTAGCCTGACCTGTTAAGCTACCTTTTTCAGCAGCAAAACTAAAATTAGGAACATTTAAGATATTATCTTTAACATTCAGGTTGGCTAGATATTGTCCTGCTGGCAATAAAGTTTTTTCATGCTGATATACTTTTGTAGCAACCTTAATATCTTGTTGACCGTCACGTAATGTTAAATCGACTTGACCATTATCACTACTTAACCATCCAATATAAGGCATTGCACGGTCTATATTCGCCCACGCCACATTCATGAGCATTGGTTGAGGTTTATTATTTTTTTCAGGCGCCTGATTAAGCTTGAGTTTCCAAGACTCATAACGGTCAAAATCAACGTTAGCAAATACTTCTGTGCCTTTTTCCAAAGAACCAGTTGAAGCAATAGCAGCATCTAAACTTGGCGGTAAAAAGTCTTGAACCACCTGAGGAATCGCTTTGTCTTTAGGATTAATGCGATCTAAACGACCTTTGATGTCCCAAGTCACATGATCTTTCCAATTCACCAGACCTTTAAGATTAACGGCACCTTTCATAACTTGGCCGTTGAAATCGGTAATATTAAGCTGATGAACTAAATCAGTATTCATTAAAGCGTTGTACTGGCCTTCAGGTAAATTCTCACCCTTTAAATCTGTATCAAGTGCCAAATTAAGCTGTTTAATATCACCTTGAAACTTGATCACGCCATTTTTTGCAAAGAGTTTTTGTTCTTGAAGCAAAGGTAAATGATAGTTTTTTAATAATAGTTCACCTTGCATTGGAACTTCATCGCGAACAGGATGCAATATTACCCAACCTGTTAATAGATCGGGAGTGGTTGTTGCAACCCCAGCTTTTATAGTATCTAAACTTCCCCGAGCAGCCACTTTAATATTTTGAATATTTAGACTTTTTAAAGATGGGATTCTTAAATCTGCTGTGGCATCTAATGGATATTTACCACTGAAATCCATTTTACCTGTTGCGTTATGGACTGAAAGATAGCCCATATCCATACTAGATTTTTCAAATTCCAGTTTGGTCTCTGACCAAAGTGCATCCTGCAAATGGACATCATGAAAACTTACATCTGAGGTTGCTAACTTAATTTCTAAATGATCAACATCACCTTCATCTATACGTAAAACGAATGGCAATTTGATTGGTTTAAATTCAAACGGTTTACCAGAGGGCGGAGTTTTATTAATAATACGTAAGTTGCGTACATCTGCATGGCTTAAATGCACTTCTTTTTCTAATAATAAAGAGCGCCACCCTAAGCCTACATCAGCTCGATCTAATGAAACATCAACGTCTTTTAATTGCACCAACACATTTTTGAGAATAATGCCTCGCAATAAGTTCCCGCCTTCGTATTCATATTTAATTATTTTCTGAGCTTCTAAAACCCGATCTAATAAAAAACGGCTTCCGCGATCCGTTGACATCATGATGACTAACGAAGAAGCCAATAATAACAATATGATCAATATCGTCAGCAAGAAGCTACGCAAAATACGACGCTTCTTCTTAGGAGAGCTTGGTGCCGAAGTGGGCTGCTGTTCTACTTCCGCCATAAAATAAACCTAATAAAATTTTATTTTTAAAGTTGTGGGCCTATAAAGAAATGTAAACGAATCGGATGGTTCTCATCTGAAATACCCGAAGCGACATCTAAACGGATTGGCCCAATTGGAGACTTCCAGCGAATTCCGACCCCAACACTATAAGCTGCTGGATTACTGAAATCTTTATCGTAAGCATTACCAAAGTCAGAGAAAATAGCTGCTCGCCATCCATCTTTGAACTGATAGTTATATTCTAAAGAACCTACAGCTAAAGCTTGGCCCCCAATTTTATATCCATCTACTTCTGGAGAAAGACTTTTATAGTCAAATCCACGAATCGTTTGGTCACCACCCGTAAAGAATCTAAGATTGTATGGAACTTTGTCAAAGTCATCTGTAAAAATATAACTAAGGTCAGATCTTCCAACAAATTGGTGATCATCATTTTTACCTAGAGAATAAATAAATCTCCAGCCTGCACTCGCAATTGCCATATTGGCATCAGACAGTAAACTCTCGCTGCCTAATTCTAATTTATAAGTTTGTTTAAAAGCTTTTGTTGGGTTTAAACGTGTATTACTTGAAGTTTTAGATGTTTCATAACTAAACAATAATGCTTCTTGCTCAGATGCAGCTGTTTTAAAAGCATCTGGTAATTCAGAAATATCAACATTACCTTTTTGGGTCAAACGGTCTAAACGATAACGAACACCAATAGTGTGTTGCCAATTACCTAATGGACGTTTGATTACGCGCTCCCCGCCCACAACAGCAGATTCGGTTAACAGGCTTACATCCGGACCAATATCATCCCGTGTTTCACGCTCATAACCGCCAACGATATTAAAATAGTCATTTAACGGATGTTTATAAGGAATACTATATCGACCATCAATCGATTGACGAATTTCAGAAACTTCTAAGTTGGCATCAAAAGAATGACCATATTTATTTACGATAGAACGGCGATATTGACTACGTAAACGCGCCCCCGTATCGGTTCCATAACCAATACCAGTTTCCAAACTATTTAGCTTGTCAGCATTTAAAGTCACAATAACTGGAATTCTTTTTGTTTCACGTGCTTGAGCTTGTAAACGATCCTGTTCAGTTTCCTGTTCATCATGCTGAGCTGCGGCACTTTGCAACATCGCAGTTTGAGGCTCTGCCTGTTTTGCATTTTGTGTTCCGGCAAACTGTTTTTCATCGACTACGTTTTGCGTAACTTCTTTATTGGATGTCGCTAATTGACGAGCTTTTGCAAGTTGTCGTTGTTCTGGTGAAAGTAAATTAGACTCATCAACATCAATATTTTGCTCATCGACCAAAGCTTGTAAATCTGGCGGTAATTCAAGTGGCTTTTCAATTGGATCTGGCTTAATGCTATCAACCAATGTGTAATTAAAATAACGCGAGTTGGTTAGGTTATTCGCGAGCACATTTACACGCCAGAAAGCATAGTCATCACCTTCTTTCCAAGGCGCCATACTTTCTAAGATATTTTGATTTAATGGCAAAGGTTTCGAAGGATCGCTCATACGAAACTCGACCTTATCTAATTTATAACGCTCACCTGTCTCGTAGCGTAAATTAATATCGGCCTTATTTTCTGGTTGACTTACTTTTACATCATGCAATCGCCAATAAGCATCAAAATAACCGTTATCAGATGCTGCATCGACAATACGGGTTTTAGTGGTTTCATATAAACCGTGATTAAAGATATCACCAACATCTTGATCAGGAACTAAGCGAATAACCTGAAATTGCGGCTGCTTTTCGCCTGGACCTGTAAACTCAATATTTTGCTCATTAATTCGTACTGGTTCATTTGGTGTCACTCTGACACGAACACGACTCGGACTTAATTTTTCAAATCGGAACTCAGCATTATAGTAACCAACAGCTTGAGCAGCCTGATTACTTAATGTTCTAAGCTGCGGTAAAGCAGCATTAAAGTCTTCAAAAGATTCTTGAGTAAATGTTGAAAGCTTACCTTTAATATTTTTAGCTAACACATCTGAAGCGCCTTCTACCTCTGCGCTAATACGCGGTACTTGTTCCATCGGAATTGCACGCGGCGGACGTACTTTATTTAAAATACGTTTAAAGAAACCAGCTTGCTCAGGTGGTTCTTCGGCCTCTGGTGTCAATTCAGGTAGTGTTTTTCCAGTCTCATTGGCTTCCACTACAATCTTACTATCAGACTTAATCTCTTGCATAAGCTGATCGATATTTACTGGCGCCTGATTAATTTGATTTAATTCAGATTGAGTTGCATCGCTTACAGTAACTTCAGGGAGTTTCTGAGTCCCATTTTGAAAGTTCTGTGCTTCATTCTTCGCTTCTTCCGCTACCCTATAAATTTCATTTGCCATGTTTTGATCAACAGGCATATCGGGTAAATCTTCAAGATTATCAAGAGTAATTGGCTTAAATTCATCAATTTGATTTGGAAATTGTTCTTGTTGTTGCAATATAGCCAAGCTATCTTGTTGCTGCTGAGCTTGGGTTACAAGTGTAGCGATATCTGTAACTGGAGCAGTATATTGCTCGTTAACCTGAGCTGATTGTTCAGTTGACTCATCAGATACTGTCTGGTTTAAAGTTGTTGATGAACTATTCTCAACAGAAGTTTGAGCAAAACTTGGCGTTACGCAAACGCTTAACAACAAGCTGCTACAAATAAGTTTAGGAATGCCCTGCATTTTTAAAATTAAATGCATAGAATGTGAGAGAGTTGACTGTTTAAACTTAATTTTAGAAGGCATAGAAAACTCTAGACTTATTTTTTAATAAAACGCACCAATGTGAGTGTAAAACTCACTCAAAACCATTGATTTTTCATTTAATCAAGCGTTAAAAATATCATACATGGTTTTCGATGCAAATTAACACTCGGTCACATTTTTTTATAAAACACAATGAAGTTTGCACATGATGAAACAAGATGAGCACCTGATGACCTCACGTCGGTTTGTACCGATGTTTTTTACCCAGTTTTTTGGCGCATTAAATGATAACGTTTTTAAGCAAGCTTTATTATTGGTGATTACTTATGGATGGATTCAGCAACAATCTGCTCCCGTAAGTACTCTTAATAATTTGGCAGCCCTCTTGTTTATTCTGCCATATTTCTTTTTTTCAGCCACAGCTGGACAAATCGCCGACAAATACGAACGATCTCAACTCGTCCGTGGTATTAAAATTTTAGAAATCATCATTATGCTCATCGGTACTGCAGGTTTCCTGTTAGGAAACTTATGGCTACTTCTTTTTGCTTTATTTTTGATGGGTACACATTCGACGTTCTTCGGCCCGATTAAATACGCAATTTTGCCTGAAATCTTAAAACCGAACGAGTTAATGTCTGGTAATGCGCTATTTCAATCCGGCACATCCATGGCGATCTTGTTCGGGATGATCTTAGGTGGCGCCGTAATTGCCTCATCAGATGGTAATTTATTGTGGATTAGTATCACCGTAGTGGCTATTGCTTGCATAGGCTATTTATTTAGTCGCTTCATTTTGCCGCAAAAAGTTGCTGCACCTGACTTAAAGATTGACTGGAATTTCATCCGTACCAGCTTTCAAACCATTAAATATGCCAAAAGCTTACCGTTAGTATTCACAATTTTGCTAGGCAACTCATGGTACTGGTTTTATGGCGCGACTTATTTAACTCAAATTCCGCAGCTTACCCAGCAAAACCTTCATGCATCAGAAAATGTCGTTAGCCTGTTACTGACTTTCTTTTCAGTCGGTATTGGTGTGGGTTCTCTTCTTTGCCGTAAAATTGGTGGTTCAGAAATTAATATTAAAATGGTGCCGATTGGTGCAATTGGCCTTACTGTTTTTGCGCTCTACCTTGCTGCCAGTTTAGCTTTTGTACCAGAAAGAACTGGGGCATTACTTACCTTAAAAGATGTTTTTACCCAAGGCTGGGTTTACTACCACGTAATGTTAGCGGTGACTTTATTGGGTATTAGTGGCGGGTTTTATATTGTTCCCCTATATGCCATGATGCAGGCTTATTCACCACGTTCACATCGTGCACGTGTTGTTGCAGCGAATAACATTTTAAATGCTGTATTCATGGTTTCTTCTGCAATTTTTTCAATCTTAATCTTAAGTGTTTTAAAAATTGATATTAAAATACTATTTATTATTACAGCTGTACTTAGTGCAATCTTTAGTATCTGGCTTCTCGCTAGACTAAAACCAATGCTTGCCACAGCCCACCTTTCTTTAGAGGACTAATTTATGCGCCACTATACTGGAATTGATCAACTTATTAACTCATTTGATCAGGCATTGCGTAGTCTTGTTCCGGGTGCAACAGCAGCACAGCGTCAAAATCCAGCTGAAACAGTAGAAACAAAACTTGGTGTAGAAGATGCTCGCCATGTCGCAGGTTTAATGCGTGTTAACCACAGTGGTGAAGTATGTGCTCAAGCACTGTACCATGGGCAAGCATTAACGGCGAAATTGCCAAATGTACGCCAAGAAATGCAACAAGCAGCGATTGAAGAACAAGATCATTTAGCTTGGTGTGAAGATCGTTTAAAAGAATTAAACAGTCATACAAGTTTGTTAAACCCAATCTGGTACGGGTTGTCATATGGCATGGGTGCCCTTGCCGGTATTGCAGGTGATAAATATAGCTTAGGTTTTGTTGCTGAAACTGAACGTCAGGTTAGTCTGCATTTACAAGATCACTTAAACCAATTACCTGCTCAAGATGAACGCTCTCGTAAAATTTTAGAGCAAATGAATGAAGATGAATTGCATCACCGTCATACTGCACTTGAAGCAGGCGGTGTTGAATTACCATATACAGTAAAAATTACGATGACTGCTATTTCAAAGTTAATGACAAAAACCAGTTATTATCTTTAAAAACCAAAGGATTGATCTCATTCAGATCAATCCTGTTTAAAATATTATTTTAAGCCGTGATCATATTTGAAACGTTCGATATCTCGAATTGAGTTCCAATAGTTTCTGTTAATACGGTCACGATCAATTTGTAATTCTCTTAAAAGTTTACGATAGCGTTCGCGCTCTTCTGGCTTTAATTTTTCGTTATAAGCATTATCAGAATATTGCTTAAACTTTTCATCATAACGGTCATATTCATTTTTTGCATTGTAGTAATCGGAAGCTGCTCGATAATAAGGTCTTAAACGATTACGCTGCTCGATTGGGCATACATTAATATTGCCGTTACCCTCTAAAGCGTTATAAAAAATATTTGATGGCTGGCAATAATACCCTAAGCCCTCTTTATACCCACGTTCATATGACTTTTGATCTGGAACAATATTGGCTTTTCCACACGCTTTATAATATTGATCTAAACGTGGCGAAGACCCCTTTGAACCATCTTTCTCACCCACTAATGACCAATTCGCAGTCTTACATTCTTCTACGCTCATTGCAGCACAACCTGAAAGGCTGATTGCTAAAATGGCTAAACCGATATTTTTCATATTAAGAAAACTCAAAAATAAAATTAAAAAACGCAAAAAATAAAATTCCAGTACATGTACTATATAAGCCTTGCTCAATTCAAGATTTATAAATAAATGTTTAACTGGATAAGCATTTAAGTTTAAAGCAGTTTGGCCATCTCACCAAATGAGGAGCTTAAATTTTTAGCTTTGTTTAATTTTAAAAAGAGAAATCAGTAGAATTTTATAATGCGCCAACTGATCTTATACGCTAATTTTACTTTAAAAATTGATTATAAAAATTAGATTCAAAACATTGATTATTAATAAATAAAAACAATAAAACCCATAAAAAAACCTTTCATCATTTTACTCTTTTTTTACGAGATTAACGTCAAAGGCTACGTTAGGATTTTAGCTAAATAACCACCAAGGTTTTTTATAATGAGTACGCTTATTTACCCAAATTTAAACTTAAAAGATCCTCACTTTAAGGCATTTAAAATATCAGATAATTTTATTCCTCCGACACAATCTGGTACTTTCCAATCAGATCTTTTTTTAAAAGAAGTTGATGAATATTTAAGTTTATATCCTCACACTCAGCACATTGATATTTGTCTACATGACTTAAACGGGCATATTCGTGGCAAACGTATTGATGTTAAGAGTCTGAAAAATCTATCTAATGGATGTTATTTTCCTCTTTCTGTTTATGCCATGAGCCTTGATGGAAAAGTGATTGAAGAAACAGGCTTGGGAAAATATATTGGTGAACCAGATAGACTTTGCCTGCCCATTTTAGGCAGCTTGCAACCAAGTGCCTTATCCCCAGAATTAAATGCTCAGCTTTACCTATCCATGCAAGAAGAAGATGGTTCAGACTGTCGCTATGAACCACGCAATATATTAAAAAAATTATTAAATCAGTTACATACTAATAATTATTTCCCTATCATGGCTGCCGAGCTAGAGTTTTACCTTTTCTCACCTCATCATCAGTCTGAAACCTGCATAGAAAACCAATGTTTCGATATAGATGCGCCAAATAACTATCAGCAAGTCCTAGATGAAGTTGAGAAAGCAGCCCTACTTCAATCTATTGAAATTACCGCTATTGTTGCGGAATCATCCCCTGGACAATACGAATTAAATCTTCAACACAGCCATGATATTTTAAAGCTCTGCGATCAAATTAATGCTTTAAAAAGAATTGTAAAACAAGTCGCAAGAAAGCATGACTTAACCGCTTGTTTCATGGCAAAGCCCAACTTATCAAAGGCTGGCAGTGGCATGCATTTTCATATGAGTATGCTTAATCAATACCATGAAAATATATTTAGTTCAGAAGTAGAAAAAGATGGGCTTTCAGCCAAATTATTGAACGCGATTAGTGGCCTAATTGAGTTAATGCCTGCATCTATGGCGATTTTAGCGCCTAATATTAATTCTTATAGACGTTTTAAAATTGGTCATCACGTGCCATTAGAAGCCAATTGGGATACTAACAACCGAAATGTTGCAATCCGAATTCCATGCTCAGATGTACAAAATCAACGCTTAGAATATCGTGTTGCTGGAGCTGACTGTAACCCCTATCTCGTTATAGCGACTATTTTAGCGGGCGCGTCTTATGGCTTATCTCATAAGTTACCGCTACCAAAACCTGCACATCTTTTAAAATTTCCAGACGAGCACATTTTATTAGCCAATAATCAGCCGGAAGCCTTAAAAATATTTAAAGGAAGTCTTATTTTAAAAGGGTATTTAGGGGCAGACTTTGTAGAACATTGGTACACGGTTAAACAGGCTGAATATCAAAACATTTATAGTCAAATGACTGAAGCAGAACAACATTGGGATATATAAATAAAAAAAGCAAAAAAACTATAAACCACTTTGCAAACCCTTAGGGAGAAATACCCTAAGGTTTTTTTTATATCTAATTAATGATTTTTCTGTTTAGCTAAAAAACGTAATCCCACACCAGGTTCAGTAGCAATATAGCGTGGCTGAATCGCGTTATCCCCGAGTTTACTGCGTAACTTGCCCACTAAAATACGTAAATAGTGCGTATCTTCCTGATGGGTGGGTCCCCATAGCTCTTTTAAGAGCTGAGGCTGTGTTAAAAGCTGCCCTTGATAGCGCATTAATAGTGTCAAAAGTTGAAACTCTTTTCGAGTTAAAGTAATTGGTTGTTGCTCGATCCAAACTAAACGTTGCATGACATCAACCTTGAGATAACCATCGTCATACACATGTGCTTCTTGCTGAATCGGTTGATTTCTTAAGATGACACGAATGCGCGCCAAAAGCTCTTGCACACTAAAAGGCTTGGTCATGTAGTCATTTGCACCAGCATCTAGCAAAGCAACTTTTTCGTATTCATCAGCGCGTACAGATAACACAATAACGGGAACATTCGACCAGCTACGTAATTCTTGGAGGACTTCTTTCCCATCTAAATCAGGTAAGCCTAAGTCTAAAATAACCAAATCAGCCCCTTGGGTTGCCAATGCCTCTAGGCCTTTGTAACCCGTTTCACAGAGTGTGGTTTTGTATTTTTGAGTTCTTAAAGCAATGTCTAAAAATTTACGGATTTGAGGCTCATCATCAATAATCACAATACGTGTTTCTACAGGTGATGTTTCTGGACTTATCATGAATTTACAACTTATTCTTTTACTGGATGAATGGGTAATTTGATTTGAATTAAAGTACCTTTATTTTGGCGCCCTGAAAATGCTTCTATTGTACCCATATGAGCACCAATAATCGCTTTTACAATTGTTAGCCCTAAACCTGTACCGAATTTTCCACGGTCTCCACGCTCCATAGTATAAAACATATCGAAAATGCGGTGTCTTTCGTCTTCAGGGATTCCTGCACCTTTATCTTCAATTTCTATTTTTACTTCATCTTCTGACAAAAGATGAGTACGAATCATGACTGGTTCATCTGGAGGTGAAAAGTTTGCAGCATTTTCTAAAACATTAAAAATAGCTTGTTCTACCAATGCTGGGTGAACATACAAACTAATCGGTTGCTCAGGTAACTGAACGACCACTTGTGTATCTGGTTTATAACGCTTTAAACGGCGAGTTGCCGAACCAATTAATTCATCTACCCCAATCCAATCTCTTTTTAAAGTTAGACCTTCGTGGCCCAAACGGGTCATATCAAGCAAGTTTTGAATATAACGGTCTAAACGCTCACCTTCTAAATGAATTGTTTCAAGCAGATCTTGTTGGTCTTGTTCTGACATATCAGCTTTAAAATTAGCAAGCGTGTCTGCTGCGCCAATGATAGAAGCAAGTGGCGAACGTAAATCATGCGATACCGAAGATAATAAAGCAGAACGTAAGCGCTCTGTTTCACTGGTGACTTTTGCTTGTTCAAGCTCATTCACCAATTGGGTTCGAAGTACTGCCTGTGCAATGTACTCAATTACACTTTCAGTCAATTTTTTTTGCTCAAAATTTAAGGAAACCACTTCATCCTTAAAGTAAATTCCCACAACACCTAGGCTATTTTTTTGTTCTAAAAGAGGTAAAAACCACCAGTTTGACTGACTCAGAGTATCGGTAAAACGCCCACATGGCTGCTTGTGTTTCAAACACCATTCTGCGGCTACTTTTTCTTTATCATTTAGCTCAATATCAGATGAAATTACCTTATCTCGAATAGAAATCCACACTTTAGTTTGAAGTTGTGTTTCTAAAGTCATACGTCCTGTTTGCATGACTTCTTCAAGGTTGACAGCACTAGAAAGCTTACGTGCCAAGTCTTGCATTACCGTAGTGTAGGCATTGGCAGCTTTTAAAGATAAAACTTGCTGGCGTAATTGAGAGGCCAAACGCCCGGCAATTAAAGCTGCTGCAAAAAAAGCCACAACGGTGACTACCCCTTGGTGTGCTGAAATCTGAAAGGTATAACGCGGGGCAATAAAGAAAAAATTATAGGCTAAGAAACATATTAAGGCTGCCACTACTGCAGCTAACATTCGGGTCTTAGTTGCAACAATTAAAACAGAAATAATAAAAATGACAGAGAAGTCTTCAATACCAAATAGAACTTCGGCGAAGTGAGCTAGAAAAATGCTACCGCACGTCACAGCTAAAACAAAAATGCTTTCTTTTAATGATAAAAATGAAGGCTTTTCAAGCTGATTAATCTTTTTAGTGCCCTGTTCTGGGTGCAAAATGGTTAAAGCAATCGAGTTTTCTTGATTTAATAATTGCTGAGCTAAATTTTTCTTAAATAACGTTAACCACCACGGCGAAATACTTTTGCCAATGACTAGATTCGAAATTCCTCGGTCAACGGCGGCATCCATTAACACTGACGCAACTCGATGCCCATATAAGACTTCTGTTCGACCACCGAGTTGCCGAGCCAGCTCAAACGCACGGTCAATCTCAATGTATTCTTTTTTATAAGAACTCACTGAACTCTGTCCAAAGTCCAGACTTTTAGCAACATTCACTACAGTCCATGTAGCCCCATTACGTTCTGCTAAGCGGCAGCCTGCTCGCACTAAATATTCAGAAGAGCCTTGCCCATCTATCGCAATCATCAATTCATTTTGCAACGATATAGATTTCAAACCCTTTGAGGTATAACTCTCTTTTAAGTCTGAATCGACATGCTCAGCAACGCATTGCATTGCCAGTTCACGTAATGCCGTTAAATTTGAAATGCTAAAAAAGCCTTGTAATGCCAGATTTGCTTGCTCTGGTACATAGACTTTTCCTTGATGGAGCCTTTCAATGAGTTCACTGACGGGTAAATCAATTAAGCGAATATCTCGAATACGATCAAATACCCGATCTGGCACCGTTTCATTTACTCGAATGCCCGTAATTTGGTAGACCACATCATTCAGGCTTTCTAAATGTTGAATATTTATAGTGGTAAATACATCAATACCTGCGTCTAGCAACTCATTAACATCTTGCCACCGTCGTTCATGACGACTATTTGGAACGTTGCGATGAGCCAATTCATCAACCAAAACGATTTGCGGATGCCTAAGTAAAATAGCATCCAAGTCCATTTCTTCTAAAATATGCCCCTGATATTGCATTTCTTTTCTAGCAATCTGAGGCAACCCTTCCAAAATTTTTAGAGTTTCGATTCTTCCATGGGTTTCAACAATACCAACAACAACATCTGTGCCCTGTTGAAATAATTCTTTGGCGCGGGCAAGCATGGCATAAGTTTTTCCTACACCAGGTGCCGCACCAAGAAAGACCGTTAGTCGACCGGCTTGATATCTGTTGACATGATTTAATAAGGCCTCAGCCTGATTTTCGCGATTGCTTTGCACTTGATATCATCCGGTAAACTAACAACTTTATTTTTAAGTTAATGTGTAGATTGTAATTGATCTAAAGCAATATTGAGCTGTAATACATTAACACGAGCTTGCCCCAATACACCAAACTGCTTCGGTTCAACATACTTTTGCAAAAGCTCTTCCACAATCTTAGGGTCTAAATGACGAGCTTGAGCCACTCGAGCAACCTGTAACTGAGCAGATTCAGGACTAATATGCGGATCAATACCACTACCAGATTTAGTCACCAAATCACTTGGAATAGGTGTATTACCTGTGTGATCTTGTTTTTTTACCGCAAGAATCTGAGCATCAATTTGTTGCTGTAGCTCAGGATTAGTACGCGCTAAGTTTGTACCTGCTATCGCCATCGGGTCATAAGCGACTGCTGAAGGACGTGGATGAAAATAAGCCTCTCCAACAAATGGCTGAGCAACTAATTTTGACCCTAAAACTTTATGATCTATTTCAATCAAACTACCATTCGCTTGATTGTTGAATAACACCTGTCCCGCACCTGTAGCAATCGCACTATAAGCAGCACCACAGCCAACTAAGGTAAAAATTAATAATCCCAAAGATGCTCTTAAGGTCTGACCCAAATTTGCTTCTGAATTTTGTACATAAGTTTTCATTTCAAACTCCAGATTACAAACCAAATAATTGAACAATCACTACATCAATTGCTTTAATGGCAAGGAATGGCAGAACCACACCGCCCACACCATAAATCAACATATTTCGACGTAATAACTGAGTTGCAGTTGAAGGTTTAAATTTGACGCCTCGTAGTGCGATTGGAATTAATAGCGGGATAATAATCGCGTTAAAAATTAATGCAGATAAAATCGCGCTGTTTGGACTTGCCAAGTGCATTACATTCAATACTTGCATTTGTGGAATCGCAGCAGCGAACAATGCAGGCAAAATGGCAAAGTATTTAGAGACGTCGTTTGCCAACGAAAATGTTGTTAAAGCGCCACGGGTAATCAGCTGCTGTTTCCCAATCTCGACCACAGCAAGTAGTTTGGTTGGGTCTGAGTCTAAATCGACCATATTGCCAGCTTCTTTTGCAGCTTGTGTACCTGAATTCATGGCTAAGCCAATATCGGCTTGAGCTAATGCTGGTGCATCGTTGGTTCCGTCACCGACCATTGCAACTAAACGACCTTGTTGTTGTTCGGTGCGAATACAAGCTAATTTGTCTTCTGGTTTTGCTTCGGCAATATAATCATCTACACCAGCTTCAGCAGCAATCGCGGCCGCAGTTAATGGGTTATCACCTGTAACCATAACGGTTTTGATGCCCATTTCTCTTAAACGAGCAAAACGTTCTTTAATGCCGTGTTTAATTACATCAGAGAGTTCAATCACACCTAATACATGATGTTGATTTGCGACAACCAATGGTGTTGCCCCTTTTTTGGCAACTTGCTCAACACGTGCTTTTAACTCTAAATCTTGAGAATAATCTTCATCTACAAACTTCAAGATTGCATCTAAAGCACCTTTACGAATTTGGTCACCATTCGGTAAATTCACGCCAGAAATTCGAGTCGAAGCACTAAAAGAGATAAATTCAGCTTGCTCAGGTTCTTGCTGTTTTAAACCTTGTTCTTTTGCTAACTTAACAATCGATTTCCCTTCTGGTGTTGGGTCGGCAAGTGAACTTACCCAAGCAGCCACTCTTAACTCAGACTCAGTTACCGAAGTTAAAGGATAAAATGAGGTCGCTTGACGGTCACCATAGGTAATGGTTCCTGTTTTATCGAGTAAAAGCACATCAATGTCACCTGCAACTTCTACCGCTTTACCTGATTTCGCCAAAACATTGGCTTTGAGTGCACGGTTCATCCCCGCAATACCAATCGCAGGTAACAAACCACCAATGGTTGTAGGAATCAAGCAGACCAGTAACGCCACGAGCACAACTGGATCAAGCTCAATATGCAAATACTTGGCAATAAATGGCAAGCTAATCACGACAATTAAAAACGTGATTGTCATTACCATTAACAAGAAGCCAAGCGCAATCTCATTCGGAGTTTTCTGGCGATTTGAACCTTCAACCAAAGCAATCATACGGTCTAAGAAACTTTGACCAGATTCAGCAGTCACTTGCACAACAATACGATCTGTAAGAACTTTGGTTCCGCCAATAACACCTGAACGGTCTGTTCCAGCTTCACGTAGCACAGGTGCAGACTCACCTGTAACAGCCGATTCGTTAATAGTTGCAAAGCCTTCTACAATCTCACCGTCAGCTGGAACAAGCTCTCCTGCATGTACTTCAATGAAATCATTTAAATGAAGTTCAGTCGCTGCAACTTGAGTCGCTTGACGGTCTGTCAAAGAGTTGAGTCTTCGAGCTGTTAAATTTTCTCTTGCTGCACGTAATGAAGATGCCTGTCCACGACCTCTGGCCTCTGCAACTGCTTCAGCATAGTTAGCAAATAAAATGGTAATAAACAGAATTGCTGTAACTGCGAAACCAAATAACAGCGTGGTGTAACCCAAGACTGTACTAATGCCTGTAACCACTGTTCCAAGCCATACAATTGCCATCACAGGGTTTTTAATTGCATGCTGCGGTAGCAGTTTCACAAATGCATTTTTCCAAACTTCAAAATTTGGCACTGCCATGGTTTGTTTATGGCTATTTACATGAGATTGTGTATTCATTTTCACTCGCCTCCTTAGCCTTTAACCAACAAAAGTTGATCGGCAATTGGCCCAAGGACAAGAACTGGCATAAATTGTAATAAGGTAAGCAACACAACAATCGTAATCAGCGTTAAAGCAAAAGTTGGAGTTTCAACCTGAAGACTACCTGCTGTTTCAGGTGCTTTTCTTTTTGCTGCTAAACGTGTTGCGATCATTAATGGCAAAATTAATGTCGGGAAACGTCCTAAAAGAAGAGCAATACTACAAGTGACATTCCACCATACAGTGTTGTCTCCAAGACCTTCAAAACCTGAACCATTGTTGGCAAATGCAGAGACATATTCGTAGAATACTTGGCTAATCCCATGTGGTCCCGGATTACTAATTCCAGATATGCCTGGAATGCTGAGGCTTAATGCGGTAAATGCAAGAATGACTAAAGGTTGAATCAAGATAATAATCGCGAGCAACTTAATTTCTGCCGCTTCAATCTTGCGCCCAAACAATTCAGGGGTACGACCTGTCATTAAACCTGCAATAAATACTGCGAGTAAAAGATAAATCATAAACTGTTGCAGACCACAGCCCACACCACCCCAAATGGCATTAATCAGCATGTTAATGAGTTCGACTAAACCGGTAAGCGGTGCAGAAGAATCATGCATCATATTGACCGAGCCGTTATTTACCTGTGTAGTAAGCGCTGCCCAAACTGCTGATGCTGCTGGTCCAAATCGTTGTTCTTTACCTTCCATTACGGCAAATTGAAATGCTGTCGATGACATACTCTCAGACCAGACAGCCGCTGCACCTGAAATAATCGACATGAAAAGCATGCTGCCAAAGACAAAGTAGGCAAATTTTTTACGCTGAGTAAAATGCCCGACCATAAAAATGACTGTGATTGGAATAAGTAATATCGCAATCATTTCTAATAAATTAGAAAGTGGTGTCGGATTTTCTAAAGGCACACTACTATTTGGACCATACCAACCACCACCATTACTGCCCAATTGCTTAATCGCTACCATTGGTGCAACTGGCCCTAAAGGAATTTTTTGAGTTTCAATGCTATTGGCTTTATCAATAAGCTGTACTTCTGGCCCACCCTGGAAAGTTGCTGGCACACCTTGGCTGTTAAGCAATAAAGACCAGACAAAACAGAGTGGAAGCAAAAAGCGAACTGTAGGACGAATTACATCCGCCCAATAGTTACCAATTAAAATTTGATCTGGCTGCTCGGCAACATCGGCTGCAATATGGCTTGGACGTTGATAAAAAAAAGCTCTTAAGGTCGCGACCACCAAAGCCAGTCCCATCATTGGAGTAATGACTTGCAAGCCCACAATACCTGTCATTTGCGACAAATAAGATAATTGAGCCTGACCAGAATAATGCTGTTGGTTGGTGTTTGTTAAAAATGAAATAACAGTGTGTAGCGCTAAATCCCAACTCATATTTGGTGCATGGTTCGGGTTTAATGGTAGCCATGCTTGCGTCATAAAAATAGCAAGAATAGCCACTGCAAGAAAAATACAGCTCACAACAAATGCTAGAGAATATTGTTTCCAATTCATTTGTTGTTGTGGAGATACACCTAATAAGCGGTATACAGGATTTTCAATCCAACGAAATAATCCATCACCCCACATCGGCTGATTTGCCATCACTTTGGATAGATATTTACTGAGGCACCATGCTAGAAAAATAGCAATAAATAAAACAAGTATAAGTTCTAACATGGCTATTCTCCTCTATACCCCTTGGCTTGATTTGCCAAACTGGAAATAAGGAGAGATGGAGAAATATCATTTGTTTTAAGTCCGCATAAGACAATGCCAGACTGATGCAAGATGCGCATTTGAGAATTTATAAGCATCTTTATTGTCCTGAAATAACACTAATTTAGTGAATTTCAGTATCGATAAAATGCCCGTAAATTCTCTATTGAGGAAGTCAAAGCCCGCGTAAAGTTTGCGTAAAATTTAGTTTGAAGGGTATTAAACTTTAAAATTAACGACTGGATAAATCATGCTATCAACCTTTAAGGTTTCACAATGCCAAAGTTCATATAAAGGAATTTTTACATCGAGTGCCAAAGGTAGCTTTTTAGAATTAAATTGCATATGGTCCAGATCACTTCCCCATGCAATCAAATCTACATCTAAAGAAATATGATGCGACGGACGAACACGCCCCGAATCTGACTCAAGTTTCTTTAGAAAAGATTCAATTTGGTCACACGATAAATTGCTTTTTAATAGACATGCCGAATTCCAATAATCATCTCCAATACCATCTCGGCATGGAATTTGATAAACAGATGAAAACTGCACTTTCCCCAATGTTGCCAATTGCGTATAAGCAAAAGTAAAGTGCTGATCTGCGTCTAAATTACTCGCTAGGGCGAGCGCAAAAATTGTTTCTGGTGCGTTCAAGACGAATTCCTACAGCATTTGCTTCTGCAATGATGGCTGGCTTACGGATGGTTATGGTAATTTTTTCAATTGATGGAAAGGTTTCAAACAAACATTGTAAAACCAAATTTGCTGCATGCTCGATTAATTCAGGTTTAGCTTGTTGAATGGCTTGAGCCGATAACTCACAAATCTGCGCATAGTTGAGAGTGTCCTCAAGCTTGTCAGACTCTGCTGCTCGGCTCAAATCATTATGGATGGTTAAATCCAACATTAAAGGTTGAATGATTTGTCTTTCCCAGTTGAAACAGCCAATCACTGTCTCAACTTTCAAGCCTTCAATAATAATGGCATCCATAAACTTAAACTGACCTTAGTGCTTTAATAACGAAGCAGGTTCCATATTTTGAACCATTTTCAAACGCTGGTCTGCATAAATATCAGTATATGGTGCGAGTACGCGCATAAAACGATCGAAATAAAGCATTTGCTTAAATAATAAAGCAAAATCACGTGGGAATTTAATCCCGTGGCGTTCGCCTACACCTACCATATCCATCATGATGTCATTTAAATCGGCTGGATTTGAAGACAAGATCTGTTGCGGATCGGCCATTAATACGCCATTAAACAAACGTTCTAGATCTTGAGCCAACACCTGAACGTCAATTTTGTTATGGGTCATACCCATTTTCAGCATATTTTCAGCCATTGCCTGATAATCAGTTTTTTGTAAGGCATCCATAAATGCAATACATGCAGTCCAAACTTCAGGTTTTAACTGGCCGACGATACCAAAATCAATAAAACCAATACGCCCATCTTCAAGCAACATTAGGTTCCCAGCATGTAAATCAGCATGAAAACTCTTACACAGCATGAGACTACCGAACCATGTATTCATGGCAGTAATCAGTACTTGCGAAGGATCTTTAGCATATTGTTTTACAACACTAAAGTCTGTCAAAGACACACCATATAGACGTTGCATAGTTAAGACACGACGTGTAGAAAACTGATGATAAACTTTAGGTGCTGTCGCTGCTTTATTTTGTGAAATATTAAGATATTCCACAAAATCATCTAAGTTTTGTGCTTCTTCAATGAAATCGACTTCACGAACCATACGACTTTTAATTTCATCAACAATTTCAGAAAGAGCAGCAAATTTAATCTTTGGTACTGCACGTTCAAGTAGCTTGGCAGCCCAATGCACCACACTTAAGTCTGTATATAAAATGGTTTCAACGCCAGGCTTTTGTACTTTAATAACAACATCTTCACCTGTCGTCAGTTTAGCTGCATGAACCTGAGCAATTGATGCAGAAGCTAATGGCTTTTCATCGATATAGCTAAAAATCTGGCTTAAATCGCGCCCTTCAAACTCAGATGCAAGCACACCTTGAATATAACTAAATGGGAGTGTTGGTGTCTGGTCTAAACAACCTTGAAATTCTTCTACATATTCTCGCGGGAAAAGCGATGGCGTACTCGCAATAAACTGACCAAGCTTAATATAAGTTGAACCAAGTGACTCAAAAGTCTCTCGCATGAGTTTGGCATTACTTGGTTTTTCAGTTGCGTATTTAATTCCAGCTTTGGCCGCAACCACTGCTGTTTCACCAATGCGGGCGACTGAACGCAGCCCATCAAACAAAATATTTTTTTTCATATTTCTTCAAAACCAAATCATTCAGGTTGAGTGTAGCAAATTTTGTTTAATTTACTGATTAGCTTGCCTGACAAAGTGGGCAATTTACATCTTTATCAAAACTAACAATACGTTGTGTCATATTTAAGCCATCCCACAATAATAGTTTCTGCTTTAAAGGTACACGATTTAAACCTAAATACAGCAAAGCGTGATGTGCTTGTAATGACGCTATCATTACAGGAGTGGTTGCAAGTACCCCTGACTCTGCACAGCGCAGCCCTTCATTGGTATGCTGTTCTTTCGGAAAAAGACATTCATAACAAGCTGAATCTCCTTCAACCATGAACATTTGCGCCTGAAAACCAATTGCTGAAGCGCTAATTAATGCGACTTGATGTTTCTTACAAGCTGCGTTTACCAAATAGCGAGTTGTAAAATTATCACAGCCATCTAAAACCACATCTTGGTGTTCAACAAGTCTATCAATGTTATGTTCGTCTAAACGTTCGTTGTAGTATTCAACACAGATATAAGGGTTAATTTTCTGTAACCGTTTAGCTAGAATTTCTGCTTTATAGCGACCAACATCTTCATGACCAAATGCGATTTGTCGTTGTAAATTACTTATCTCGATCGTATCTGCATCAATCAGTGTAATTTTCCCAATCCCTGCTCGCGCTAGTAGCTCTGCACTACTACATCCTATTCCGCCAGCACCAACAATCAGTACATTGGCAAGTTTGAGTTTTTCCTGAGCTTCAATATCCCATCCATCAAGTAAAATCTGACGGCTATAGAGATACATTTCTTCATCACTTAACTCTACAAAATCGATATCTTGAAGCTCGGTCACACGTTAATCCTTTCACTTAGAAGCCAAATGATTTTATGACTAAGTTCGTCATTAGGAAAGCTATAAAATAGAAACAACTTTTTTATTCTAATAAAGCTTATTTATCAACATTGCATCTATCAAGCTTTCTGCAACAATAGAAATATCTATTTTCTTTATTACTTAGGCTAAATATGACGCAATCATATATTGCACCTGTAGAGTTAGAAAAAGCTTATCGTTTATTAAATCATGGCCCAACTGTGCTTGTTTCTGCACAACATGGTGATGACCGCAATGTGATGGCTGCCGCTTGGGCATGTGCCTTAGAGTTCAAACCAGCTAAAGTGTCCGTAGTTCTCGACAAAAGCACTAAAACCCGACAACTCGTTGAGCAAAGTGGCTATTTCACACTACAAGTTCCCTGCTATGCACAGCTCGATCTGACTCATCAACTTGGAACCATTAGTAAGTTGGATGATCCAGAAAAACTTGAGCATTGCGGTGTTGAGCTATTCTATCAAGAAGGCCTTACCAGCCCGCTTGTATCAGGTTGCATTGCATGGCTTGTCTGTAAACTTATTCCAGAACCACATAATCAGTCAGCTCATGATTTATTTATTGGTTCTGTTGTAGGTGCATGGGCAGATAGCCGCGTTTTTAGAGATGGGCACTGGCACTTTCAAGATGCGCCGAAAGAACTTCGCAGCCTGCATTATATTGCAGGTGGAACTTTTTATTTGATTGGTGAGGAAGTCAAAGCTCAAATTTAATCATTAAAAAGCGAGTTTCATTTAATTGCAAAAAACCGCATAACAATTGCGGTTTTTTGCAGTCAACGACATTTTTTAAAATCTAATACTTAAACTTGAGCCACTTCACGAGCAATCACCAAACGTTGAATATCAGAAGCACCTTCATAAATTTGGCTTACACGAACATCACGATAAATTCTCTCTACTGGGAAATCACTTACATAGCCATAACCACCATGAATCTGGATCGCATCCGAACATACTCGCTCAGCCATAGTAGATGCAAATAGCTTTGCCATTGAGGCTTCTTTTAAACAAGGCAGCCCAGCATCTTTTAAAGTTGCAGCATGCAAAACCAACTGATGCGCAGCTTCAATATGGGTCGCCATATCGGCTAAACGGAAACCAACTGCTTGATGCTGAACTAATTCGACTCCAAAAGCTTTACGCTCATTTGCATATTGTACAGCTGCATCAAAAGCCGCTCTTGCCATACCCACCGATTGAGCAGCAATACCAATACGTCCAGCCGCTAAATTAGATAATGCAATTTTATAACCTTCACCCTCTTGCCCCACCAAATTTTCCAAAGGAATTCGGCAGTCCTCAAAAGTAATGGTTGCTGTGTCTGAAGCATGTTGGCCCATTTTATCTTCAATACGAGTGACCAAGTAACCTTGTGTATTGGTAGGTACAAGAAAACACGAAATCCCTTTTTTACCAGCTTGTTTATCTGTAACCGCAAACACCAAAGCCACTTGGGCATTTTTACCACTAGTGATAAATTGTTTGACGCCATTGAGCACCCAATGGTCGCCATCGCGTTCAGCTTTACATAAAATCGCGCTTGCATCTGAACCGACATGTGGTTCAGTTAAACAAAAGCATCCTAGCCATTCGCCAGAGGCAAATTTTGGTAAATATGTTTGTTTTTGCTGCTCTGAACCGTATGCCAGTGTAATACCGCAAATCAAGGAATTTTGTACACTGACGATAGTTGAAATAGCACCATCGCCTGCGGCAATTTCCTCAATTGCGAGTACCAAAGATACATAATCCATTCCGGCACCGCCCCATTCATCGGGCACAGTCATCCCCATAGCGCCTAGGGCGCCTAAGTCTTTTAATTCCTGAGCCGGAAATTCATGGGTCTTATCGCGATGTGCAGCAGTTGGTTTTAACTGATTTTGCGCATAGTTACGCATCATCTCCTGAACCATACTTTGTTCAGCATTTAGAATCATTTCAACATCCTTATTTTATTATTTTGCTGCCATGCGAATTGCACCATCTAAACGGATGACTTCACCATTTAAGTAAGAGTTTTCAGCAATATGGGCAACCAAACGAGCAAACTCTTCTGGTTTTCCTAAACGAGATGGGTACGGCACCATTTGCCCCAAAGCATCTTGTACATTTTGTGGCATACCCTTAAGCATTGGAGTTTCCATAATTCCCGGTGCAATGGTCATAATACGAATGGCATGTCGTGCTAGCTCACGAGCAATCGGCAAAGTCATCGCCACAATAGCGCCTTTTGATGCAGAATAAGCTGCCTGTCCAATTTGACCGTCAAATGCTGCAACAGAAGCAGTGTTCACAATGATGCCACGGTCCTCTTCACCTTCTTCAACCGTGTTTTTGCTCATTGCATCTGCTGCAAAACGCAACATGTTAAATGTACCTGTGACATTAATATTTAAAGTCTTTGCAAATAACCCCAAGTCATGAACGCCCTCACGGCCAACTACTTTTGCAGAAGGGCCAATACCGGCACAATTAACCAAACCATGCAAATGACCATGTTTAACCAACACATCTTTAAAGAACTGCTCAGCAGCTGCTTCATCGGTTACATCAAGTTTTACAAAGTCAGCTTTTGGTCCTAACTGTTTCGCCTGCTGCTCACCTGCTTCTATATTCATGTCGACCAAGGTAACTGAAGCACCTTGCTGGACTAAATACTCAGCTGTTGCAGCACCCAAACCAGAGCCACCACCTGTAATTACGAAATGTTTTCCTTGAATTTTCATTATGTAATGTCCTATAGAAATGTTCTTTAAACTTAGTAATGAGAGTAAAAGTTGTTGTTTTCCGATACAATTTCAAAAAGCTTCAAAATGTTTGCAGCTTTTGATCAATCCAAATTTTAAATATTCAGTATTTCACTTGAAATATATGAAGAAAATATGAGTCTTTGACATGGTTGTCCAATCTTCTTTAAGTAAAGGCACAATTTCGATTGCACTAGTACATGAAGCACTGAGTGCGGCTTATGCCAAAGGCCTAAATACACAAATAATTCTAAATAAAGCAGGCATCCCCGCTGAATTACTGATGTCTCCAAAGGCACGTGTGCCTGTTACGACATATGCCCAATTGTGGATAGAGCTTGCCAATGCCATGAATGATGAGTTTTTTGGGATGGATAGCCACCCCATGCGTCGTGGAAGCTATAAATTACTGACTAAACTCGTCAGTACGGCTGAAACTTTAGAAAAAGCACTCTACGATATTTTGAAGTTTTTTAACTTTGTTCTAGATGACATGCATGGAGAACTCATTCGAGAACAAGAAAAAGCTTATTTAGTGATTCATGATCATGAACAACCTAAACGTATGTTTACCTACGCAACCTTTTTAATATTAGTACACGGACTTATGTGCTGGTTGGTAGACCAGCGAATTGGTTTAAATACTATTATGGTACGTTGTGCTAAACCTCAAGATATTCAGGACTATTTAGTTCGTTTTGGTGAAGATATTCAATTTAATGCTGAGATAAATCGAGTTGAGTTCGATGCCCACTATTTAGATATTAAAATTAAGAAAGATAAAAAAGCGCTTTATGATTTTTTAGAGCAAACTCCGCAAAATCTTTTAGTTCGCTTTAAAAATGAAAATGCCTTAAGTGTACTTATTCGTCGCCATTTATTGAAACTCCACCCTGCACAATGGCCCGAACTTAAAGATGTAGCTCACCAACTCAATATTTCAGAAGCCACCGTTCAACGTAGACTGAAACATGAAGGTGTAAGCTATCAACAAATTAAAAATGAAATCCGCTGTGATATTGCTGTTCAACGCTTAAGCAAAACGAATGACTCAATTCAAGATATTAGTGAAGATTTAAGCTTCCATGACCCAAGTGCATTTCACCGCGCTTTTAAAAAATGGACAGGTGTCAGCCCAGGTGCATATCGAGATAATTTAACTGGACACAAGCAATAACATATATATCGAATAAAGCTTAAGGCATTAGAGTTTAAGCTTATGATATTTATGTATTTTAAATTCAATATTTCAGATAAACGTTTTATTTAAAATTTAACAATGGTCATAAAAACAGTGTTTTATAGTTTTATTCAAACTTTTATCTTTCAAACTGATTTATAAATCAAAATAACTAAGTTCATAAGCCTCTAAACACGTGAAAGGATGATCTCCTATTTCATTTCGGTTTTATTTTTATCATGTCTTTAAAATCAAATTTTTCTCTACCAAAGACTTTGTTGGCATCAACATTGGGGTTTGTATTTGCTTCATCTGCTTTTGCAGCAATTCCGACTACGCTTAAACTTGATTATGCTTACTATGCACCGACCAGTTTAGTCGTTAAAGATCAAAAACTTCTCGAAAAAGCACTACCAAATACCCAAATTAAATGGGTTTTTAGTCAAGGTAGTAACCGCTCATTAGAATATCTCAACAGTAACAGCATCGATTTTGCTTCTACCGCTGGATTAGCTGCTGTATTAAGTCGAGCGAATGGTAGTCCAATTAAAACGGTTTATGTACAAAGCCAACCGGAATGGACCGCGCTTGTTGTCACAAAAAATTCACCAATTAAAAGCCTAAAAGATTTAAAAGGTAAGAAAATTGCAGCTACCAAAGGAACAGATCCTTTCTTATTTACACTACAAGCACTAGATACTGTCGGTTTGAGTAAACGCGATGTACAACTGGTTCATCTACAACATCCAGACGGCAAAACTGCATTAGAGCGTGGTCAAGTAGATGCTTGGGCTGGACTTGATCCATTAATGGCTTCAGCTCAAATTCAATCGGGTGCCAAATTGCTTTATCGTAATGTTGGATTTAATAGCTATAGCGTACTAAGCGTTAAAGAAGATTTTGCAAAGCAAAGCCCTGAAGCGGTAGAGGCCGTTATTAAAGCCTATGAACAAGCCCGAAAATGGGCAAAAGCCAATCCAGATAAAGTGGCAGCACTTTTAGCTCAAGAATCAAAACTTCCTCTACCTGTGGCTAAACTACAACTGAGCCGAACCAACTTCGATCAAAGCATTCCATCAGCAACTCAAACACAAGCGCTAAAACGTTCTGGGAAAATTTTGACAGAAGAAGACTTGGTTAGAAAAGGTACCAACGTCAATCAAGTGGTTGAACAGCTGTTAGACCCACGTTTTGCTCAAAAAGTCGTGAAATAGTATATGAGTGATTCACTTAACAAAGCTGAGCTAAATCAGTTCTTAGCTCAGCAGGCTTTAAAATCTCAGAAAAAGTATTTAAACCACAAATTTACTCGTTGGTTTAAAGCGCTACTCATCCCCCTCATCTTTTTAACGGCTTGCGAGTTTTTAGTTAGAAATGACTATATCGATGCTTATCTACTCCCTGCACCGTCGAGTTTATGGCAATCTTTTTTAGATTTAGCTCATAGCGACCTGTTTTCCCATATTTATATTAGTACATGGCGTGTTCTGTTGGGCTTTATTATAGGAAGCAGTTTAGGTTTAGTTTTTGCGATTTGGGTGGGATTAAGTAAAGAAGCAGAAGCATATTTAGAACCAACTTTTTCAGCAATTAAATCAATTCCAAGTCTTGCTTGGATTCCCCTATTATTGCTTTGGTTAGGAATTGATGAAGGTTCTAAAATTACATTGATTGCAATCGGAGCATTCTTTCCAACCTATACCAATACAGTTGCAGCAATTCATAATGTAGATAAAAAGCTCATTGAAGTTGGAAAAGTTTATCAGCTTAATGCTTTTCAGCGGATTATATCTATTATTTTACCAGCAGCATCTCCAGGCATTTTAACTGGCTTACGAAACAGCTTAAGTTTGTCTTGGATGTTTATGATTGCAGCAGAACTGATTGCAGCCACACAAGGGATTGGCTACTTACTCAGTGATGGCCGAGAAACGTCTCGGCCTGATATTGTTATCATTGCAATTATTTTATTGGCGCTATTGGGTAAAATGACCGATGCCTTAATGAAACTTATAGAAAACTGGTTGTTACGCTGGCGAGATACACTACAAAAATAACTTTAAATCCAGCATGCCAAAGTGACTCGATCATTTTGGCCATAGTCTTGAATAGTTTTAATTTGGCTAAAACCATGCTCAGCAAATATATTTCGAACAGCTTGCCCCTGATCATAACCATGCTCTAGTGCAATCCAGCCTTGTGGTTTTAGCCAGTTTTTACCTTGGGAAATAATAATTTCAATATCAGCTAGTCCCTGATGATCTGCAACCAATGCACGGCGTGGTTCTGTAGCCAAAGCTTGCATGTGTTCATCGTCAGGGTCGATATACGGCGGATTAGAAACAATTAAATCAAACTTTTGTGATTCAAGTGCATCAAACCAAGCGCCGCAGGCAAATTTCACACGTTGCAAATCATGTGCTTGTGCATTTTCTTTTGCGACTTCTAAAGTAGGCGCATAAATATCAGTTGCCGTGACTTGCCAATCTGGACGTTCACTTGCTAATGCAAGCGCAATTGCACCTGTTCCCGTTCCCAAATCAACAATATTTGCAGTATTTGGCAAATTTAGATTTAAAACGGTTTCAACTAGAATTTCAGTATCAGGTCTTGGCACTAAAGTATCAGACGTTACTTTTAAATCGAGCGTCCAAAATGGCTGTGAACCCGTCACATAAGCTAAAGGCTCACCATTTCGGATACGTTCTAGACCAGTCAAGTAATCTTGCTTTTGTTGGGCACTTAACTCTTGCTCAAGTCTAAACTTTAATTCAAGCGAATTGATTTTTAGAAAATGCTCAAGTAACCAAGCATTTTCTTGCCGTTCATAACTGTCAGGCTCACCACGAATTGCAAGCGCTTGAGCAATATTCATTAGCCGCCATTTTCCTGTGCAAGCATCGCAAGCTGATCTGCCTGATATTCACGATGTAAGCTATCAAGTAGTTCAGTTAAATCACCTTCCATAATCGCGTCTAACTTATATAAAGTTAGGTTAATACGATGGTCCGTCATACGACCTTGTGGGTAGTTATAAGTACGGATACGTTCAGAACGGTCACCAGAACCAACCAAATCACGGCGCATTTCAGAAGTTGCTGCATCTGCTGCTGCACGTTTAGCATTTTCTAAACGCGATACTAACAATGCCATCGCCTTAGCTTTGTTTTTATGCTGTGAACGCTCTTCTTGGCACTCAACGACTGTACCGGTTGGAATGTGAGTAATACGCACGGCCGAATCGGTTTTGTTAATGTGCTGACCACCCGCACCTGACGCACGGTAAGTATCAATACGTAAATCTGCCGGATTAATTTCAACGTTGGTATCAACATCAATTTCAGGCAAGATCGCAACTGTACACGCTGATGTATGCACACGACCTTGTGATTCAGTTGCTGGCACACGTTGTACACGGTGAGCACCACTTTCAAACTTTAAGCGACCATAAACGCCATCACCATCTACACGGCAAATAACTTCTTTAAAGCCACCATGCTCGCCTTCATTTTCAGAAAGGACTTCAATACGCCAGCCTTGTGTCTCGGCATATTTGCTGTACATACGGAACAAATCACCAGAGAAAATCGCAGCTTCATCACCACCTGTTCCAGCACGGATTTCTAAATAAGCCGCATTAGAATCATTCGGATCTTTTGGAATCATCAAAATGTTGAGCTGGCTTTCTAATTCTTCAAGCAATGTTTTATTGGCTTGAATTTCTTCTTCTGCCATATCTTTAAAGTCTGGGTCCGACTTCATCATTTCAGCAGTTTCAATATCTTCTTCTGCTTGACGGTATTTGCCCCAAACTTCGGTAATTTCAGATAAATCACTATGTTCACGAGACAATTTACGGAAACGTTTGTTATCGGAGATCACTTCAGCATCTGCAAGCAATGCAGTAAGTTCTTCATGTCGATCACAGAGTTGATCAAGTCGTAAACGGAGTGACGCTTTCATAAGAGGAAATATCTCAAAAGTCCAAAAAGCTTATCGAAGGCTATGTAAGTATAGAAGATAAGCAAAATCGTAAAAATAGCGCATAGTTTACAGATTATGCTGCTTAAATGACATATATAATCAGCCAATTCATCAACTTTCCCAATAAGTAGAGGCGTATAAATATAATGATTTCGAATAAGATTTATTACTTGCCTATAATTTGGCTGTTCTGTAGAAAATAATAAGTTATATTTTCCCTCTATATGACAATAGAGGCTTTGTTTAAAAAACCTCTTTGCCAGCCTACTTATTTTAATTTTTCTAATAAGGTTTTGCCCACCAAAACAGCCGACGCTGGATTTTGTCCTGTAATAAGTTCACGGTCCACCACCACATTTGGAGTCCATGCAGTGGTATTACTTTGATACTTACCGCCAAGTGACTGTAAAGCCGTTTGTGGATAAAACTTCATTTCTCCACCTTTTAATAAAGCTTTAGCCTGCTCTTCTTCCTGATTACTAATCACCGTCATTCGATAATTTTTATAAATCCATTCGCCAGTTTTTACTGGCTTGCCTTGTTCGAGTTGACCAACTACTTCCGAGGCATTAGGTAAAGTAGACATTAATGCAATAGGACCATGACAGACCAACGCAGTAGGTTTACCAGCTTTATGGAAAGCTGTAAGTACTTTTCCAAGTTGTTTATCTTTTAATAGATCTTGCATAGGTGCATGCCCACCTGGAATATAAATAGCATCAAACTGACCCGCACCAATTTGCTCAATACGAGAAAGGCTCACAACTTGAGAATCTTGAGCAGATGTTAATTTTAGATCATGCAATAAATTTGCATATTGCCTTAATGCTTTTTCATCTTGGTTAAAATACATCGCATTATTTGATGATTCATCTAAGGTTGGAGCTTTCCCTTTTGGTGTAGCGAAAGTTACTGTATGACCTGCATCTAAAAGCATTTTTGTAGGTTGCATCAACTCATTTAAGTAAAAGCCTGTTTTAAAAATATGACCTTTTTTTAGCTCTAAATGCGCCTCATCAGACAATACAACCAATACATGAGCGGCATTTGCACTTAATGCTGCCGAAGCTGCAATTATTGCAAACATTATTTGATTTAACTTCTTCATTATTCGACCTTCATTCCAACCATTTGCTGGATTTATATTTTGGATAGATATATTCTATTTTTACCCCAGAGGTAGAAAAACAACTCATTTCACAAATCTTTTTTGCGTTTGAGGACTAAATGTCACGTCAATTTGACCATCTTGCCGATATTGAAGTGTTTTTAATTGTGGCTGAGAAGCTTTCTATAAGTGCAGCTGCAATATATTTAGCAACAACTCCTTCAGTCATTAGTAGAACAATTACGCGGCTAGAGAAAAAACTTGGTATTCAGTTTTTTAGAAGAACAACTCGTCATTTGAGCCTGACTGAAGCTGGTCAACTTTATTATGAAAAGATGCAACATGCATTTCAGTTAATTGACCATGCAGAGCGTGCTATTCAAGGTAAGCAACTGCAAATTTCCGGCAAAATTAAATTAAGTGTACCCACCACCTATGGACACTATCGCCTTCCTGACTTACTACAAAAATTTCTTTTGCAATATCCAGATATTCAAATTGAAGTCAGTATTTCTAATCGAAATGTCGATTTAATTGCGGAAGGATTTGATTTAGCTATTCGTCAAGGTCAGCTTCCTAATAGCACTCTCATTGCCAGACCTTTGGAGCTTGCCCCTCTTCAACTTGTTGCTTCACCCGAATATTTAAAACGTTTGGGTGTTCCTCAAACCTTGGAAGACTTAAACCATCACCAATGTATTGCCTTTGAATTACCGAGCACGGGTAAGGTTACTCCATGGTTTTTTAAAAATGGTGATAATGAAATTCAATGGATACCATCAAATCGGATTTTAGTGAAAGAAGATATTTTGGGAGTAGTTTCTCTTGCTGAAAGTGGATTAGGAATATGTCAGAGTTATAGCTTTATTGTTAATGAAAAGATTCGGCAAGGAAAATTGCAGCCCCTACTTGAGGGTTATGCAGGTCACACACGGCCCTTTTCTTTACTGTACGCACAACATAAACATATGTCGTCTGCGACAAGAGCTTTAATAAATTTTCTATGTTCTGATCGTGACTAACCCCGTCAAAACTAAATAAAGCTTAATTTATCTATATGAGTATTAAATATTCTATTTTAATAGAAAACATACAAACCAGACACTAAACTGCAATAATCAAAAGATGGTTCTCCATATTTGGGGAGAAGTGTTTTGTTACATTTGCCGTAACAAAAGATATAGGGTCCTGCAACTAGGGACACGGAGTCAAAAATGAAATTAAATGCTTGGTTATGTAGCGCTGTTCTAGCAACTTCAATGGTTACTGTGGCACATGCTGACAATACAACACATGTAGCAGCCGCTTCTGCTTTAGGTAGCGTAGCAGGTACTGCAATTGGTAAAAGCATGGGCGGTACATCTGGCGCAACAATTGGTGCTGCTTTAGGTGGTGCTGGTGGTGCAGCTGTTGCAAGCGATCGTCGTAACCGTACTGAATCTGCGATTGGCGGTGCTTTAGGTGGTGGTGCTGGTTATACGGTTGGTAAAAGCATGGGCGGTACAAATGGTGGTTATGTAGGCGCTGCTTTAGGTGCTGCGGGTGGTTCTGCTTTGGGTAATAAAATCTCTAAAGACCGTGATGCAGACAGATCTTCTAAGCACTGGAAGAAAAAACACCGTCGTCATCACTAATTAAGCTGATGAAACAATTTTAAGCACCTTCGGGGGCTTTTTTATTGTGATGAAGTTATACACTCATATTTCGTATGCTCATGATTTATCCACAAATTAATACAAACACTACAAACAGACACAAAACACTTGTATCACCCTTGGGGTTCTCCATAATTATCACGAAATTTTTTATTACATTTACCCCAAGATAAAGATAACTGTCCTTCCAGTAAAAAGGACATGGAGTTCTACGATGAAAATGAATATTTGGTTGGCTAGTGCATTAATTGCAACATCTTCTATGGTAACAGTTGCACATGCTGACAATGGTACACGTGTTGCTGCAACCTCTGCTTTAGGTAGTGTAGTGGGTACTGCAATTGGTAAAAGTATTGGTGGTACCTCAGGTGCAACAATCGGTGCTGCTTTAGGTGGTGCTGGTGGTGCAGCAGCAGCAAGTGATCGTCGTAATCGTACAGAAGCTGCAATTGGTGGTGCTTTAGGTGGTGGTGCTGGTTATACAGTCGGCAAAAATATGGGCGGCACCAACGGTGGATACATCGGTGCAGCAGTAGGTGCAGCTGGTGGTTCTGCATTAGGTCGTAAAGTTGCTGAAGATCGTAATTACGATGACCGTTATGACCGTGATCGTTACGATCGTGATGACCGCAGATATTACGATGGTGACCGTCGTTATTATAAAGGTGGTAGCCGTCGCCATGACAATGGCTTACACCGTGGTTGGTATAAAAACCGCTAATTCACAGATGAATCAAAAGAGCACCTTCGGGTGCTTTTTTATTTATAGCTAAAAATTAATATCGAAAAAAAACGATATACATCACACCCCATATATCGTATTATTTCGATATATCCTTATTCGAGAATATCGCATGCGATCACTTCAAGATACCAAGTTCTCCATTTTGGAACTTGCTCCTATTCGTAATGATAAAACCATCGAATTCTCATTACGTCACGCATTAGAATTGGCACAACATGCAGAAAAACTAGGTTATGAACGTTTCTGGCTTGCTGAACATCACAACATGGATGGAATCGCAAGTTCAGCTACCGCTGTCTTACTCGGTTTTATTGCAGCACATACACAGCATATTCGCTTAGGTTCAGGCGGAATTATGCTTCCTAACCATGCCCCTTTAGTTGTCGCAGAACAGTTCGGGACACTTGCTACTTTATATCCAAATCGTATTGAACTTGGTTTAGGCCGTGCTCCTGGTACAGACCAACTTACCATGCGAGCTTTACGTCGTGGCCATCAAGAAACAGAAGATCAGTTTCCGAGAGATGTTGTCGAAATCTTAAAATATTTCGATGTACCTCAAGCAGGACAAAAAATTATTGCAACACCAGGACAAAGCACCCATGTTCCTGTTTGGTTACTTGGATCTAGCCTATTTAGTGCACAACTCGCGGCAAAACTTGGACTTCCCTACTCATTTGCATCACATTTTGCACCACGTATGTTAGGTCAAGCGATTCAACTCTATCGAGAGAACTTTGAACCTTCTGAGTATCTAGATAAGCCGTATGTTTCAATGGGTGTGCCTGTTGTTGTAGCAGATACAGATGAAGAAGCACAATTTTTAGCAACTAGTGCTTACCAACGCGTATTAGGTTTAATCCGTGGTGAAAGCTTGAAGCTGAAACCACCAGTTGAATCAATGCAGGGATTATGGAATACAGCAGAACAACTTTCTGTCGAAAACTTCTATGCAATGGCGCAAATTGGTTCTGTAGATACGGTTCGCTCTGGCTTACAAAAGTTATTAGCGACGTATGATGTTGATGAATTTATTTTTACATGTGATGTATACGATACAGCTAAACGTTTAGAAAGCTTTACACAACTCATGAGTGTAAAAACAGAACATTAAACTCTACTTCAAGCTCCCATACTTGAATTGATTTCGAGTATGGGATGACCATCTATCTGAAAAGACTTTACCCCAACTTCCTGCTTGGTTATTTATATTAAAACGATAAAAACATCATGATTTAAAAAACCAAAAGGACTTTTGGAAAATGAGTATTAATATTAAAAATAACACTTCAAAATCAGTAATTTTTCAGAATATCTCTCAAGATTTCGAAGACTTTACTGGTCAAGTGATTTCCTCAACATCAATTAAAGAGTTTGACTTTTCACATTCATCTGTCGCGATTATTGGTACAAATCAAGATAGCGTGACTCATCTTGAAAAAATCTGCCAGCAAGCAAAATTTGTGACTGTCTTCCAAATCACCCCTCATTTTATTTTGCCCCATAGTCAGATGGGTACGCATAAGTTAATTACCCACCCACTTATTATCAAAAACCGCAGGTTATTTAACAATCGTGTTAAAAGCATTCTGGCATTACGTTTTCTAGAAACTCAAGTAAATGAACCATGGCTTAAGCGTCTTTTGACTCCCAATACTGCAACCACAAAAAAAGTATTTTTTAAATCGGACAGTTATTATGCGGCACTTCAGAAACCCAACTGTAAATTGCAAACATGGCCAATTGTTAAAATTACCAATACATCTGTTCACAGCATGGATGGTATAGAACAACCTGTTGATATTATTATCAGAGCAATCCCATAAAAGTAAAAAAGCATGGTTTTAGGCCATGCTTTTTTATTTACTCATATTTTTGCAAATTACCATGATCATCGTAATGCAAAATGATGCGCTGTTTTTCTTGCAAATCATTTAGCATGTCGGAAGTAACTGAAAATTGGGCCGCTAATAATTCTACAGAACTATTAGGTGCCTTAGCACGTCGGTCCTCACCACTAAACCTAATCCAGTTATAACTTGCCCATAAAATTAAAATAAGTGCGCTAATTCCGATCATTAATGCTAGATGTAATAAGGTCTTAACTTCTGATAAGTGGTCTACCCAGACGTAATCATAAATTAAGTGACCTTCAAAAACCCATAAAAACAGTGAAACCAATGGGAAAAGCAGCCACATTAAACAAATCCAGCCAATGGTTTGTAATGTATAGTTTGCTGTTTTATTTTTGACATATTCCGGCTGATCAATATATTCAGGAATATCTAAAGTCTCTATATCCTTATTTTCCTCAAGTTTCATGGGTTATCTCCACGGAAGCCTCGGTCAGGACTTACCCAACGGGCACGTTTTTTTGTGTTAAATAAAGTTTTTGGTACCGCCACAACACTTGTAAACAAAGTCAGTAACCAGAAAAACAACGGGTACCAAATCACCCAAAAGTAATTTCTAAAAAAACGCCCTCGGTCATAACGATGATCAATCCACAAACTCACTAAAAACTGGATCAAACATGTTCCGCCTAATATTACACCGTACCACTGTGGCATAAGCGTTTTGATCTGCCATTGCTGAGGCAGTTCAACAAATAATCCCACAAAAAATAGCGTGAAGATCATGATCATCACATAAGACCAGATAATGCTGACTAGCGCCTCAATCATGACCGGCCACATTCTGCGAACACGCAGTTTGAACATTTGTGGAATATATTCTATAAGAACCTCTACCCCACCTTGCGCCCAGCGAAGACGCTGTTTCCATAGACCTTTAAATGTCTCAGGCATATAGATATAACAAAGCGCTTGTGGAATATACTGAATATCCCAATGGTCGAGCTGTAACTTCCATGAAATATCAATATCTTCGGTAATTTTATCGTCTGACCAAAACCCGACTCGAGCGAGTGCAGTTTTACGAAATGCTGCAATCACACCAGATACGGTAAAAATACGACCATATGTACGTTGTGCACGTTTAATCAAACCAATAATCGAAGAAAACTCACCAACTTGTAATTTTCCTAAAATACTAGATCGGTTTAAAATTCGTGGATTACCAGTTACAGCACCAATTCGCGGGAAGTTAATAAATGGTTGCATTAACCAAAGTACCGCATGCGGATGCAACAACGCATCTCCATCGATACAAACAAGATATTCGTATTTACTAACCAGTACTCCCGATCTTAAAGCTACAGCCTTCCCCTGATTTTCTGCCAAGTGTACAACCCGAAGTCGTGAATCTTGCGCTGATAATTCATCTAGAATTTCGGCGGTCCTATCACTACTTCCGTCATTAACAGCAATGACTTCAAAATTAGGATATTTGGTTTGTAGCGCATAACGAATAGTTTGGCGCACTTGTGCTTCTTCGTTGAAACACGGAATAATGATACTGCACCCTTCATTTGTGGGTTCAGGGAGCGCTTGTTCGCGGTATTCTCTTTTAAAGAAAAACCAAAGTCCGCCTACCATCCATGTCCAAGCCATCAGTAAGGGATATAAAAAGGCAAAAGCAAACAGAATATCGAGTAATACCCTCATTACTTTTTCCCCTCTACCAATCCAGCAAAAGGCTGATACATCACAGGGCTAGCATTCAGACTAAGCGGATTATATAAATATTGATGAACATCTTTTGATTTTTC
Source organism: Acinetobacter sp. 742879 (assembly GCF_000588535.1). Lineage (NCBI taxonomy): Bacteria > Pseudomonadati > Pseudomonadota > Gammaproteobacteria > Moraxellales > Moraxellaceae > Acinetobacter > Acinetobacter sp. 742879. Next base: position 82,485 of record NZ_JFYC01000003.1, read on the forward strand.
AAAATCATAGCCATCAATACCGAATTTCTGGATTCCTACTCGCTGAATATAAAAGAGTCCTTGCTGAACCTCTTCCCAAGCATTTTTTTGCGAATTTTCTGGTAATACTAAAGTCAGCATTATTCTTTGCTTATCATTTTTATCGAGTGTATTTAAGAGCGTTAACAACTGATTAAATTGTTTTTTCTTACCAATCACATCAAACTTCAAATTGACTAAGTCATGTTGCATTAAAAGCGTTTTGATAAGCTCAGGTAGATTTTCCACATGATCTAAATCTGGTGTAAGCAATAAACTAAACTGCGCCTGATTACTCATATTTAAATAAGGCTTGACCGCTTTTTTAGTCAGTTGACTCAGTTGTTCGAGCTGTTTTGATTTCTCAATACAACTTTCTTGCACTGTTATTTTTTGCATTGCGCAATTTAAAGATGACCCTGCATTAAGCTGAATACCACTTAAATTACTGTTAAAACGCGCAATATCTTTAGCTAAATCTACAGTTAAAAATGGTTTATCTTTTTGCGGATAAACAGGCAATTCTAATATTACCGATTGGCCTGCACGAGTTTGAGCCTGCCATAAACTACGATTTAAAATATCTTGTTGAACAGACATTTTATTTGTAGGGAAATAAGCAACATCATATTGCCCATCTCCATCTTTGTCTTCTAAAGGCTTTAAGATTAAAGCATTGTTTTTTAAGCTATACAATTTTGATAACAACTGCCCAAGTTTTTCATCAGTTTGAGCATTTTGTTGTGCTGTCAAATGCTTTAAATCCATACTCACAAAATGACGCGATTGCTTAAATAAATCTGACTCTTCAAAGCTCAGAATATTTAACATGCCTTCTGTCAGTTGTTCGGCTGTAGGGTTATCAATGACTAAGCTACGCTTAAAAGTTGAGTCACTCACGCGATTCATACCATCACGTCCCAAACTGAATGAAAACTGGAAACCCGCCTGTTGTGCTAGCTTTTCTAACTGTTCATTCACGGCGCCATAAGGCCAAATAATTGCTTTAGGATTAACCCCTACTTCTTTTTTTAAAACTGCATAAGATTTTTTTAAATCCTGCAAAATGCGCTGTTGATATTCCGCATCGGTTTCATAACGTGATTGCGATTTTAAATAGGCATAAGAAGTAGCAGCAGGTTGCTCATTGCCTTGAGGATTGGCTAATACACCATGATGTAAATCATCGCTATGGCTTTCAAACTCGGCTAAACCAGATTCTTGCATTTTACGAACTTGAGCCCAGTTCACCAAATTACCTTGACCATAGGCTTCATAACCCGCTTTTATATTACCATTTAACCAACTGGTTGGAAGTGCAAAAACTGCTGGGATTTTATATTGCTTAAGCAAAGGAAATACTCGGCTATAACTACTTAAAGCACCATCATCAAAGGTCAGTAGAATAGAGTTATGAGGTAATTCTTTACCTTGCTTGCGCGCCTCTTCAATGTCTTTTAGTCGAATCGGTTTCCAGTCCGACTGACTAAGCCAATCGAGAAACTGCGCCAGATTATTGGTCTGAATCGCATAAATATCACGATCACCTTCCTTGAGTACGTCATCTCGTACATCATGAAAAGTTAACGAAACCGTATGATTTTTTGGTAGTTCAGTTTCAATGCGGGCATAGGCAAATTGTACGGGTAATAATGTTGAGGCAAACACACAGCTCAACATTTTTGACATCATGTTATTCATTAAAAACGCCCTTCAAATCCGAAAATACCGTAGGTATGTTGTTCATCATGACCATCGTATGGATGGTATTGCCAACCAATTCCATAATTAAGTTGCCAAGTCCGTGAGAGCTGCCATTGATGTTGATATTGCAAAGAGTATGTTGGTCGAGCTGAGTAATCTGCTTGTTTATATAGCCCTACTCCAGCTTCAAAATGTTGTTTAAATGAGCGTTCGTACTCTCGCCAAGTGACCCAGTCATGGCTTAAATTCAACTCGGCACTGTAATGATTGCTTGGGCTAAAGTAAGCAGTCTGATCTTGGCTATTGCTGCCATAAAATCCACGAACGGTTCCGTAAGTAATATGGTGAGGCGCATCGAATAATCGCTCACGCCAAAAAGTAGAAAATTCTTGTTGTTTATTACCGTCACTTATATCGGTTAAGCCATAGCTCGCTCCAATTTGGCGTGACTCATCTTTTTGCCATGTCAAAGCAGCACGGTAAGCTTGTCCATCCTCACCAGCATCAATTGCTTGTAATGGAATATTAGCCTGACTGTCATATTGCAATTGATATTGCCAGTGGTCGTTTAACCATTGCGACCAATCAAGACGAACACCTGCTTGGCCACCATCAGTACTTTGCGACAAGATTGCCGACAATGCCTTACGGTTTGCTTGCCACTCGGCACCAACACCATAACGTTGGTCATGCACATCACCAAAACGGTACTCACCGTAACGATCTTGATGCCAAGCAAATAGACGATAATTATCTTTAATCCAAGGGCTATTAATACGAGTTTCCATTTCTCGATCTTTTAAGCCATTTTGCCCACTCACAGAATCACTATTTTCTGCTTTACTCTGGCCCCAAGTCGTTGAGTGCGAGATGGTTGCTCTATCACGATCATCCAACTCTTTTCGACTTTTAACTACACCGCTATCTTCAGGATAATATTGCAAAAGACTTTCTGTACTTTTGCGCCATTCAGGAATATCTCCTAAAGCCTGAGCATTTTGCATTTGGTTAATACGCGTATCTTTAGCAACGGGTGTTAAACCATTTAAACGAGCAATTGTTTGCTTTGCTTGTAAAGGTTTATCTCTCCAGCGCTCAACACGAGCAAGGTTGTTAATTAAACCTTCATTAGCAGGTGCAAGATCTACTTGTTTTTGGAAATGCTTTTCTGATTGATCCAAATGATTTGCATAAGCTAAATGCATGCCTTGTAAAGCGATATAATCATCACGATCAGGATGGCTTGATTTATCCACCCCTTTGGCTTGACTATATTTATACATAGGGATCAACCTATCAACATCATTCAAAAGTTGATCAGCTTGTTTATATTTTTCTTGTTCAATATAAGAATAATAAAGCCCCGTATATACCGTCATATCTGAGTAGTTTTTTTCGGTAAGTAAGGTTTTAAAAGCGAGTTCAGCCTGCTTCGGTTGTCTTTCAGCTAAATAACTATCAGCAATCGCATGACGTACATAAGCCGGTAGCTTTTCTAACGGTACATTTAATTTAGTAAATTCATCTAGTACCGTACGGCTACGCCCACGAAAGTCCAAAGCATACAAATAGTCATAATGAAATCTTAAATAATTAGGGTCTGACGGTTGAATCAAAGGCTGTATTTGCTCACCTTGTTTCAATACAGCATCAAGCTCGGCAAAGCCTTCACTGTCCGACATGCCTTCCCGATTCAAATATTTGTAGCGAGTAATTGCGTTATTTACACGTTGAGAAAACTCACTGACTTTTAACCAGTGTTGTAACGATTCTGTTTGCGTATTTTTATCGCTGGCAAGTAGCAACTGCTGAGCTTTTTTATAAGCGCCTACAGCCGCCAAGTCGTAACTATATTCTTGCAAAACCGCAAAAGATTTTGGTTGTTGTTGATAAGCTTGCTCGATTGCAGATAAAGCATCTACAGGTGAATTAATGAGTCGATATGCATAAGCAATTTGAACAAATTGATCAGCTGTAAGATTTTTACTCTTAATACCTGATAAATGCACCTTAGCATTTACAGGGTCTTTAGCCTCAGCATATAGAACCGCTAATAAAATCTGCCCATCAGATGTCTTTTGAATATTAAATTTATTCGACCACTCAATTGCATCTTTAAAGTGTTTAAAATCACGAAAATTACGTATTAATGGTACTTGCCCATATTCTGGAAAATTCACATAATTAACATTTGCTAAATGCTGAGAAAAGGTTAATAAATCTCTTTTTTCACTTGACATGACAACTAAATAATCAGCTAGTAATTTTTGGTCATGCGGGTACTTATTTAGCAATTGTTCTAATTGCAATATTGCTTGTTGAGTTTGCCCAGTTTTGTAAGTGTGAATAGCTTGCTCTCGCAATTCATCTACTTGAGCAGCATATAAATTAAGAGGCAAGATATATACCAATGAAAAAACACATTTTTTTAGCATTTTGATAATCGGATAGTCCCATATCGAGGTGGGAAATTATAATTAAAATCAAAAACCAATCACATAACATCAAAAAAGTGTGATACATTTAACATTTTATAAATTATGGATTTTTCATGAATGCTTTTCTAAAATATTTATAAAAAATAAAGAATTACTATTTTTATGTGCAATAAAAAACATACACTTCTTTTCAATAGTGTTATTTAAATTTACAAACGAGTTTCAAAATAACTACGGGCTTATAACCAATAAGAACTATTTAATAATATTTAGTTTTATATATAAAACTTTAATTTTTCTCTGTGATATATATAAAAAAAACCATTCAACTTATCTACAAATTAATATACAAAAATTGAATGGTTAAAATAAACAATTGATTAAATTAACCAATACGACGTTTTAATCCCGTCATTTGTAAAATACGAGTTGAAATCTCTTCAATCGACATTTCGGTCACGTTTAAATATTTAATGCCTTCTGAAATATAAATCCCTTCAATTGCTCTTAGCTCCATTTGGCATTGGCTAAAACTTGCATAACGGCTATTCGCTTTACGTTCACTACGAATTGCGACCAAACGCTCAGCATCAATCATCAAACCAAATAACTTGCTACGATGAGCTCTTAATACTGCTGGTAACCGGTTGTCATCTAAATCTTCTTCAGTTAACGGATAGTTTGCAACACGAATACCGAATTGAAGAGATAAGTAAATAGAAGTCGGTGTTTTACCCGAACGGGAAACTCCAATTAAGATTAAATCCGCTTTATCGTAATGACGAGTACGTGCCCCATCATCATTATCAAGCGCAAAATGAACAGCATCGATACGGGCTTTATAATATTCAGAATCGGTTACAGCATGAGTCTGCCCAACCAATGTTGTTGGTGGTGTTCCAAGCTCTTGTTCAAGTTTACTAATTAAACCTTCAAACACATCCAGATTAACCGCTTTAGCCGTATTAATAATCTCTCGCACATGCGGATCGACTAAAGTATCAAATACTAAAGGTAGGCAACCGTCTTTAGTTTGGCATCGATTAATCTCAACCACCACATCCATTGCCGCCTCTTCAGTTGTAATATACGGCATGATGTGAATATCAAAATCTACATTGGGAAATTGTGCTAATAACGAATGTCCAAGAGTCTCGGCAGTAATTGCAGTTCCATCAGAAATAAAAAAAACACTCCGCTTAAATTGTTTACTTTCTGACATTAAAATTCTCCTTAAACATTTGTCTTAGTGCTATATAATCTTTATAGTAAACTGATCTTACATGACTGTCGCTTAGTATAATTCTCAACTAAGCACTTTATTTTTATAATTTCATGCCAAGATAGACATTAATACTGCAAAAGTGGAGTGAAAACTTTGGAAGCGCGCGTAATCGGTCTAGAAAAATTAGGGAAACACGATGTCGAACTCGTAGGTGGGAAAAACTCATCTTTGGGTGAAATGATCAGCCATTTATCAAATGCTGGTGTATCGGTACCTGGTGGCTTTGCAACTACTGCTGCTGCCTATCGTGAGTTCTTAGACCAAAGTGGTCTTAACGCTCGAATTCAAGCAGAACTTGCTCAACTCAACGTCGATGACGTAAATGCTCTTGCAGAAACAGGCGCAAAAATTCGTCAATGGATTGTAGAGACTCCACTCACTGCAACCTTAGAACAAGAAATTCGCGCCGCTTTTACAGCACTTTCTAACGGCAACCCTGATATCGCGGTTGCCGTTCGTTCATCTGCAACTGCTGAAGATTTACCAGATGCTTCATTCGCGGGTCAACAAGAAACTTTCTTGAATATTCGCGGTATTGATAACGTACTTATTGCGATTAAAGAAGTGTTTGCTTCTTTATATAATGACCGTGCAATTTCTTACCGTGTGCATCAAGGTTTTGATCATGACATCGTTGCACTTTCAGCGGGTGTTCAGCGTATGGTTCGTTCTGAAACTGGCGCTGCGGGTGTAATGTTTACACTTGATACAGAATCTGGTTTCCGTGATGTTGTATTTATTACTGCATCTTACGGTTTAGGTGAAATGGTTGTACAAGGTGCCGTTAACCCAGATGAGTTTTACTTATCTAAACCATTATTAAATGCAGGAAGACATTCTGTTTTACGTCGCAACCTTGGCTCTAAACACCAAAAAATGATTTATGGTGAAGAAGGTTCTGCGGGTAAATCTGTTGTTGTTGTTGATGTTGAAAAACAAGATCGTCAACAATTCGCTTTAAATGACCATGAGTTACAAGAGTTAGCTAAACAAGCGCTTATCATTGAGCAGCATTACGGTGCGCCAATGGACATCGAATGGGCAAAAGACGGTGATGACGGTCAAATTTATATTGTTCAAGCTCGTCCTGAAACTGTAAAAAGCCGCCAAAATGTAGGTACTATGGAGCGCTACCTTCTCAAACAAAGAGGTACTGTTCTTTGTGAAGGTCGTTCAATTGGTCAACGTATTGGTTCTGGTAAAGTCCGTATTGTTAACTCAATTAAAGAAATGGACAAAGTTCAAGAAGGCGACGTTCTTGTATCTGATATGACCGATCCTGACTGGGAACCGGTAATGAAACGTGCTGCTGCAATTATCACTAACCGTGGTGGTCGTACATGTCACGCAGCAATTATTGCACGTGAACTTGGTGTACCAGCGATTGTAGGTTGTGGTAACGCAACAGAAGTATTAACTGATGGCCAGGAAGTAACTGTTTCTTGTGCTGAAGGTGATACAGGTTTCATTTACGAAGGTGCTTTAGATTTCGAAGTTCAACGCAACTCAATCGAATCTATGCCTAAGCTTTCGTTTAAAATTATGATGAACGTAGGTAACCCTGACCGTGCATTTGACTTTGCTCAAATTCCAAACGAAGGTATTGGCCTTGCTCGTCTTGAGTTCATCATTAACCGCATGATCGGTGTGCACCCTAAAGCCTTACTCAATATTGATAGCCTACCTCGTGAAACTCGTGCTGCGGTTTTAACTCGTACCGCAGGTTATGCATCACCTGTAGATTTCTATGTTGAAAAATTGGTTGAAGGTATTGCAACTCTTGCTGCTGCATTTGGTGACAAGCCAGTTATCGTTCGTATGTCTGACTTCAAGTCAAACGAATACGCAAACTTAATTGGTGGTAAGTTATACGAGCCTGAAGAAGAAACCCCGATGCTTGGTTTCCGTGGTGCAAGCCGTTATGTATCTGATAACTTCCGTGATTGTTTCGAATTAGAATGTCGCGCACTTAAGAAAGTTCGTGATGAAATGGGTCTAACCAATATTCAAATCATGATTCCTTTTGTACGCACAGTATCTGAAGCGAAACGTGTTATTGAATTACTTACACAAAATGGCTTAAAACGTGGTGAGAACGGCTTAAAAGTAATCATGATGTGTGAATTACCAACTAACGCTCTGTTAGCTGAACAATTCTTAGAGCACTTCGATGGTTTCTCTATTGGTTCTAATGATTTAACTCAGTTAACGTTAGGCCTTGACCGTGACTCAGGTATTGTTTCACACTTATTTGATGAACGTGATGCAGCTGTTAAAGCTCTTCTTTCAATGGCAATCCATGCCTGCCGTAAAGCAGGTAAATATGTAGGTATCTGTGGTCAGGGTCCTTCAGACCATCCAGATCTTGCAAAATGGTTAATGGAACAAGGTATCGAATCTGTCTCTCTTAACCCAGACTCAGTTTTAGATACATGGTTCTTCCTTGCTGAAGAAAAAATCAAGCAAATCTAATATGTTATAAAAAAAGGCCCATCCGTGGGTCTTTTTTCATCTTTAGAATAGAGAATTTTTATTTATGCAAATTTACTTGGCACGTAATAATCAACAAGCTGGGCCTTATACTTTAGAACAAGTAAATCAAATGTTGGCTAGCCAACAAATTTTGTTAACTGATTTAGCTTGGCATGAAGGCATGACAGAATGGAAAGCTTTAGGAGAATTAACCCAAGGTAAACTTGTATATCAACCTATCGGTTATTCTGTACCTACAATAAATACGAATACATCAACTAATGAAACTATTCGTCAAATTCGTGTAGAACCTAAAGTTCATGAACTTGCGTCTATTCCGGCTCGGGCTTTAGCAAAAATTATTGATTTATTGCTTTGGTTACCAATCGCTGCAATTCCTTCTTTTTTCTTTAATGAAGCTCAATATAAGCAATTATTCGAGTTACAAAAACAGATGCAATCTGCCGAAGTCGCATCGACTAAAGCTGCAGAATTGCAACAGCAACTTTTTACTTTAATTCCAATAGAAGCTTGGCATTCAATGCTTCTTTACGTCGTAATTATGCTTGCAATTCAAGCCGTTCTTTTAACAAAGTTTGGTCAGAGTATAGGTAAGAAAATCGTTGGAATTAAAATTGTAGATGCTGAGGACAATAGCAAGGTTAATTTAACTCGCATCTTCTTATTAAGAAGTATTGTTTTTATCATATTAAACTTACTGTTTATGCCGATCAGTACAATTATTGACTATGCTTTTGCATTAGGACAAAAGCGACAAGCTTTACATGACAAAATTGCAAGAACAAAAGTGATCAAATGATAGTGAATGACTCATTCATTTAATGTCTAAAAAAAGAGGAGGCACCCTGCCTCCTTTTTTCTATAGTGAGTTGATATTTAAATAAAAGCTCTATTGAAATTAGATACCCTACAAAAAAAATCGGGTTTTAAAACAATTATTTCAGCCTACTTTATGTATAGCTTAGTTTGTCGATATGAGGCATAATGCCCTACAACGTAGCGGTGTCATATAATTGAGAAGTCTAAATTTAAGGATTAGCGTTCTCAATCATGCGACACTTTAATCGCTATCCCATATTTAATTAGGGAATGGGACTCTTCACCGAGGTTGTAAAATGAGACAAACGATTTTAGCTGTATTGTCTTTATCAACGCTTGCCGCACTTTTGACTGGGTGTGGTGGTGATATGGTACTTCTAAACTCTAAAGGTCCAGTTGGTCAAGGTCAAAGTGACCTTATGATGACTGCGATCTATTTAATGTTACTTGTGGTGATTCCTTCAATCATCATGGCATTATGGTTTGGTTGGAAATATCGCGCGTCAAATAAAGATGCAGACTATAAACCTACATGGGCACACTCAACTGCAATTGAAGTTGTAGTATGGGGTATCCCTGTCATTATTATTGGTATTTTAGCTTGGTTAACTTGGTGGGGTTCCCACAAGTATGACCCATACCGTCCTTTAGAATCAGATAAAGCACCTTTAACTATTCAAGTTATTGCTGAACAGTTTAAGTGGATCTTTATTTATCCTGAACAAAACATTGCAACAGTTAACGAAGTACGTTTCCCTGAAAAAACTCCGTTAAGCTTTAAAATCACTTCTAACTTTACAATGAACTCATTCTTCATTCCACAGTTAGGCGGCCAGATTTATGCAATGGCAGGTATGCAAACTCACCTTCATTTGTTAGCAAATGAAACTGGTGTATATCGTGGTTTCTCTTCTAACTACTCAGGTTACGGTTTCTCTCAAATGCGTTTCAAGGCGCATAGTGTTACAGAGCAACAATTCAACGAATGGGTAGCAGCGGTTAAAGCAGGTAATGGTTCAACCATTAACCCAGAAGCAGTTCAAAAAACTACGCTTGACCAAGCTGAATTGGCAACCTTACGTGATGGTAACCGTTCTAAGCATCAGATCGAGCATTTAGTAAATCGTGCTAAAGCTGCTGGTGATGAAAAAGCAGTTGCTGAAGCTGAAGCTATGAAACCGTTCCCGACTAAGCCACACCCTGTGACTTATTACTCTACTGTTGAGCCTAAATTGTTTGAAACAATTATCAACCACTATATGAGTAACTATCATGGTGTTGACCACTCTGCTGAACACGCAACAGCTGACACTCATGCTGCAGCTGAACACGCTGCTCAAGGGGAATAAGACATGGATATGATTTTTGGTAAACTGGGTTGGGACTCTATCCCGACAGAGCCAATCGTACTTGTCACCATGGTCCTTATGGCAATTGGTGCAATTGCAGTGCTTGGCGGTATCACCTATTTCAAAAAATGGGGATATTTGTGGAATGAGTGGTTTATTACGGTAGACCATAAAAAGATTGGTATCATGTATATCATCGTATCTGTTGTCATGCTTCTGCGTGGTTTCGCCGATGCGATCATGATGCGTTTACAACTTTTCCTCGCTAAAGGCGGCGGCGAAGGTTATCTACATCCTGACCACTATGACCAGATCTTCACCGCACACGGTGTAATCATGATCTTCTTCGTAGCAATGGGTCTCGTTGTAGGTATGATGAACATCTCTGTACCTTTACAGATTGGTGCTCGCGACGTTGCTTTCCCATTATTGAACTCTTTAAGCTTCTGGTTATTCGCTGGTGCTGCTGGTTTAATGATGCTTTCACTTGTATTAGGTGAATTTGCTGCGACTGGTTGGATGGCTTACCCTCCTCTATCTGGCATTCAATATTCTCCTGGTGTAGGTGTCGATTACTATATCTGGGCACTTCAGGTTTCTGGTCTAGGTACGCTTTTATCTGGTGTTAACTTCTTCGTTACCATCATCAAAATGCGTGCGCCTGGCATGAAATTAATGGACATGCCTATTTTCACATGGACTTCACTTTGTACGGCTGTATTAATCATTGCATCATTCCCTGTATTAACAGGTACTCTTGCAATGCTTACTCTTGACCGTTACTTCGGCTTCCATTTCTTCACAAATGAGCTTGGCGGTAGCCCAATGCTTTATGTGAACTTGATCTGGACATGGGGTCACCCTGAAGTATATATCTTGGTATTACCAGCATTTGGTCTATACTCAGAAATCGTTGCAACCTTCTCTCGTAAAGCGTTGTTCGGTTACAAGTCTATGGTGTATGCAACTATCGCGATTACTGTTCTTGCGTTCGTTGTATGGCTTCACCACTTCTTCACCATGGGTGCTGGTGCGAACGTTAACGCGTTCTTCGGTATCATGACCATGGTTATTGCGATTCCTACTGGTGTGAAAATCTTCTCTTGGTTATTCACTATGTATAAAGGTCGCATCACCTTTACTACTCCAATGTTATGGACGCTTGGCTTCCTTGTAACATTCGGTATCGGTGGTTTAACTGGTGTACTTATGGCTGTTCCACCTGCGGACTTCTTGGTACACAACTCATTATTCTTGATCGCTCACTTCCATAACGTAATTATTGGTGGTGTGGTGTTTGGTATGTTTGCCGGCATCATTTACTACTGGCCAAAAATGTTTGGTTGGAAGCTCAACGAAGCATGGGGTAAAGCTGCGTTCTGGTTCTGGTTCTTCGGTTTCTATTTTGCATTCATGCCACTTTATATCCTTGGTTTCATGGGTATGACTCGTCGTTTGAATACATATGACAACCCTGAATGGGATCCGTACCTTGCGATTGCATTATTTGGTGCTGTTCTTGTTGCGATTGGTATTGCATGTTTCTTAATGCAAATCATCGTTGGTTTCTTACAACGTAAAGACAACATGGACCTTACTGGCGATCCATGGGATGCTCGTACGCTTGAATGGGCGACCTCTTCCCCTGCTCCGTTCTATAACTTTGCGCATGAACCAGATGCAAGCGGTATCGACCGTTTCTGGACTGACAAAGAAAATGGTGTAGCATACGCACGTAACACTAAATATGAAGACATCCACATGCCGACTGATCGTGCTGCTGGTTTTGTCATTGCAATGTTCATTACTCTTCTTGGCTTTGCACTCATCTGGCATATTTGGTGGCTCGTTGTTGTTTCATTCGTTGCAGCTGTTGTTAGCTTGATCGTAAGCTCATTCACTAAGAATGTTGACTACTACGTTCCTGCTGCTGAAGTTGAGCGTATTGAAAACGAACGCTATGCTTTACTTGAAAAACACTTGAAGAAGGACTAAGGAAATGGCTGAAGTACTTCATCACGACAACCACGGCCATGACGGTCATCATGAACATGATGATACCGACTTAACGGTTTTTGGTTTCTGGACATACTTGATGAGTGACTTGATTCTTTTCGGATCACTCTTCATTGCGTTCGCTGTATTAAGCAGTCATGTTCCAGCAGGCACTCCAAGCGCATATGACCTATTCCATGACTCATTAGGCTTCGTGTTAACTGAAACATTTGCCTTATTGATTTCATCGGTAACCTTTGGTTTTGCTGTACTTGCATCTTATAAAAAGAATGTAAATCAAGTTATCACTTGGTTATTTATTACATTCCTTTTTGGTGCATCGTTCATTGGAATGGAAGTCTATGAATTCCATCACCTTGTACATGAAGGCCACGGTCCAACTCACAGTGCATTCTTATCATCGTTCTTTACTTTGGTTGGTACACACGGTATCCACGTAACTTCTGGTTTAGTGTGGATGCTTGTATTAATGTATCAAATTAAAACTAAAGGTTTGACTTTACCGAATACACGTCGTCTTGCTTGCTTAAGCTTGTTCTGGCACTTCCTTGACATCGTTTGGATCTGTGTATTCAGCGTCGTTTACTTACTGGGAGTTCTCTAATGAGTAGTCATGAGCATAATGCTGCTGGTGCGTCACACGGTAACTTTAAGCAATACACTGTTGGATTTATCCTTTCTGTTATCCTCACCATCATCCCTTTCGGGATGGGGATGGCGGGTGGTTTCAGTCGTGGTCTTTTAGTTACAGTGATTGCAATCACTGCGGTTGCTCAGGTTCTTGTACAACTTGTGTACTTCCTACACATGAATACATCATCTGAACAACGTTGGAATATGATTGCATTCATCTACACAATCCTATGTATCGCCGTACTTTTAATCGGTTCTGTGTGGATTATGAATTACCTTCACTACAATATGATGATCTAAACTGATTGTCATGTTGAGAAAATATCTATTCCTGACTAAACCAGGAATTCTCTTCGGTAATTTCATTACCACCTTGGGCGGCTTTTTCTTAGCCGCCCAAGGCTCTATAGACATCTTATTATTACTTCTCACCCTACTTGGAACAACTTTAGTTGTGGCTTCTGGTTGTGTAGTTAATAATGTTATAGATCAAGATATTGATACAAAGATGCAGCGCACTCAAAACCGTGCACTTGTTAAAAAAACAATCTCTCCTACTGTTGCGCTGATATATGCATTAGTGCTTGGAGTAATTGGTTTTAGCATTTTGTGGTTCGGTGTAAATGGTTATGCATTTTTGTTTGCAATGATTGGTTTTATTGTCTATGTCGGTTTTTATAGCTTGTGGACCAAACGTACTTCAATCCATCAAACCGTCATTGGTAGTATCTCCGGAGCGAGCCCTCCTGTTATTGGTTATACAGCAGTAACTCATCAATTTGATGTGGCAGCCTTGCTTTTGTTTTTAGCATACGCTTTATGGCAAATGCCTCACTCTTGGGCAATTGCAATTTATCGTTTTGATGATTACAAAAATGCGGGAATTCCAATTTTGCCTGTAGCACGTTCTATTTATCGTACGAAAATTGAATGTGTAATCTATATCCTATTATTTGCAGCTGTTTTAAATGGGTTATATTGTTTTGGCTATACCAATGTATTCTTTTTAATTACCTTTAATGCTTTGACTGCATATTGGTTATATTTATCAGTTATTGGATTTAAAGCCGTAAATGATCAATTGTGGGCTAAACGTTTTTTCCTGTACTCGGTCATATTAATTACCCTGTTAAGTTTGAGCTTTAGCTTTACCTATCAATCCCCTGCTCCAAATCTTCCTCTCTTTTAAACAAGAGAGGATTTCCTCTTTATAGTAAAGAAGTTTTACTTTTCTGATCAAAAGATTTGTTTTTAGTCGAACTTTTACCTATAATTCAGCCTTCGCAATTTTTGCGACATAACTTATTAAGTTATGACTCCTTGCTTCTAATTTTTTTATTAGGGGCTGTTTAAACCGTAAGGAGCTGACAATGCGTCATTACGAAATCGTACTTTTGGTACACCCAGACCAAAGCGATCAAGTGGTAGGTATGGTTGAACGCTATATCTCTCAGATCAAAGAAGCTGAAGGTCAAATTCACCGTTTAGAAGATTGGGGCCGTCGTCAATTGGCTTACCCAATTAACAAAATTCACAAAGCGCACTACATTCTTATGAATGTTGAATGTGGTCAAACTACGCTTGATGAGTTAGAAGAATTATTCCGTTATAACGACGCGATCATTCGTAACCTTATCATCCGTCGTGAACACGCAATCACTGAAGAGTCATTGCTTGCTAAGAGTGCTGAAGAAAAGCGTGCGCGTAAAGCTCAACGCGAAGAAGCACAGCAAGTTGCTCAAGAAGCTGAATAAGGAGAACATCAATGGCACGTTTTTACCGTCGTCGCAAGTTCTGCCGCTTTACAGCTGAGAATGTTGCGTACATCGACTACAAAGATATCGACACTTTAAAACAGTACATCACTGAAAACGGCAAGATTGTTCCTAGCCGTATCACTGGTACTAAAGCTCGTTATCAACGTCAATTAGCACTTGCTATCAAACAAGCTCGCTATTTGTCTTTGATTCCGTACACTGACAACCATAAGTGAGGTGATCTGTGGACGTTATCTTATTACAACGCATTAAGAACCTTGGTAAATTAGGCGATAAAGTATCAGTTAAAGCTGGTTACGGCCGTAACTTCCTTATCCCTCAAGGTAAAGCAGTTGCAGCTACTGAAGCTAACACTGCTGCTTTTGAAGCTCGTCGTGCTGAACTTGAGAAGCAAGAAGCTGAAGTTTTAGCTGCTGCTCAAGCACGTGCTGAACAATTGAATGAAGTTAACATCGTTATCACTGCTAAAGCTGGTGACGAAGGTAAACTCTTCGGTTCTATCGGTACTCGTGACATCGCTGACGCATTAACGAATGCTGGTCTTACAGTTGACCGTGCAGAAGTTCGTTTACCAAATGGCGCGCTTCGTCACACTGGTGAATTCAACATCGCAATCCAATTGCACCATGATGTTGTTGCAGAAGTTCTCGTTACTATCGTATCTGAGTAATTTCTCATCAAAAAAAGAGCATGCTTTTGCATGCTCTTTTTTTATGTTTCAAATTTTAAAATAAGATATATTAATTCCTGATCAGTTCTTCAGTTTAATTGGTTTTTTAATTAGGTAGTTTATTTAATTTTGTTTTAAGATAGTTCTCGGCTTTATAGCCTCTTTGTGTACACCTTTCTTTATCATCAGGTCTAATTATGTCTCAGGCGAATGCCACTTCTTTAGCGCTTTCATCTCCAACAGAAAATAAAACGAGTGAATCAGGCCAACTTAAAGAGTTTCGCACTCCCCCACACAATTTAGCTATTGAACAGGCTGTTCTAGCTGCCCTGATGACAGTTGCCGAATCTTTCGAACAAGTTAACGATGTACTCAAAGAAAATGATTTTTACGCGACTCGCCATAAATATATTTTTCGTGCAATCGAGAAATTAGCACAAGAAAACTCACCCTATGATGCTGTCTTAGTAAGTGACTGGCTCTTAAAACAAAATTTACTTGATGCTATCGGTGGCGAAGAATATTTAATGCAGCTCATGGCTGACTCACCTTCAAGTTTCTATAACTTAGAAACTTATGCTACTAAAATTAAAGAATTTTCTACGCTTCGTAGCATGATTAAAGTTAGTACTGAAATTTTACAAAATGCTTATGACACGAAAGGCCGCGGTGTTAGTGAAATTTTAGACTTAGCTGAAACAAGTATTTTCTCATTAGCAGAACAGCACAATAACAATAAAAAAGATGCTGGTCCAAAATCTATTAGTTCTGTTACCGCAGACGTAATTAGTAAGCTTGATGAGCTTTCAAAATTAGATGGCAATATTACAGGTTTAACGACTGGCTTCTTAGAACTTGATAATAAAACATCTGGTATGCAACCTGGTGACTTAATTATTGTTGCTGCACGTCCATCGATGGGTAAAACTACTTTTGCCATGAATCTGGTTGAGAGTGTTTTGCAATATAACAAGTTACCTGCTCTGGTCTTTTCAATGGAGATGCCAGCAGACTCGATTGCGATGCGTCTTATTTCCGCAATGGGTAAAGTCCATCAAGGACATTTACGCTCTGGTAACCTCGATGCAGATGAATGGACCAAAGTGACTGGTACAATTTTGCAGCTTCAGCAAATGCATCTGTATATTGATGACTCATCTGCCCTACCTCCAACTGAACTCCGTGCCCGTGCTCGTCGTGTTGCCAAAATGCATGATGGTAAAATCGGTTGTATCATGGTCGATTACTTGCAGCTCATGAAAGTCCCAGGCATGGGTGATAACCGTGTAGGCGAGATCTCGGAAATTTCACGTAGCTTAAAAGCGTTAGCGAAAGAAATGCAATGTCCTGTTATTGCACTTTCCCAGCTTAACCGAAGTCTGGAAAACCGTCCAAATAAACGTCCTGTAATGTCCGACTTACGTGAATCCGGTGCGATCGAGCAGGATGCCGACTTAATTATGTTTATTTACCGTGATGAGGTTTATAACAAAGAATCAAAAGAAGCCGGCACTGCAGAAATTATTATTGGTAAGCAGCGTAACGGTCCAATTGGTTCAGTTCGTCTTGCTTTTGAAGGTCAATATACTCGATTTAGTAATCTCTCTCCTGAGTATTACAGCCAATATGATGATGAAGAATAAGCTCTATCTCTAGCCCAAAGGAGTAAATGAGGGTGCGCCAAGCAACAGTTTATATTGACCGCAATGCAATTCAATATAACTTAAACCGTGTCAAACAACTTGCAACAAATTCAAAAATTGTAAGTATGGTAAAAGCCAATGCTTATGGACATGGAATCAAAGACTGTTTAGCAGCCTTAAATGCATCAGATGCCTTTGGTGTCGCCTGCCTACAAGAAGGTCTGGAAATCCGTGAACTCGGATTTCAACAACCTGTTACTTTAATTGAAGGGGTATTTTCTGAAGATGAAATGCCAATTGCGATTAAACAAAAATTTGAATGTGTCATTCACCATCCACAACAATTTGAATGGTTGATTAAACACAAACAAGCATACATCAGCCAAGGCTTAAAAGTCTGGGTGAAACTTAATAGTGGGATGAACCGGTTAGGTTTTAAAAATCCAGAAATTATTGAAGTTATTAAGACTTTAAAATCTGAAGGATTTACTTGTGTACTTGCGATGCATTTCGCAAATGCAGATGTAGACCATCCACTTAACGAGCAACAAAAACAACAATTTCTACAGGTTAAACAAGCTTGTGATCCAGTGTTAGCTTCTTGCTGTAACTCTGCTGCTATTTATAAATGGCCAGAGTTACATTTTGATTATGTTCGTCCGGGTATCATGCTTTACGGCGCCTCGCCTTTTGCAGATAAAACAGTCCATGATCTTGACTTAAAACCAGTGATGACTTTTTCAGCAGAAGTGATTGCACTCAATCATATTCAAACTAATGAACATGTCGGTTATGGATCAACTTTCTGCGCCACGCAAGCAATGGATATTGCAATTGTTTCTATAGGTTACGGTGATGGTTATCCACGAGCTTATATTAAACAAAACTATGTCGCTATCGATAAACAACTCTGTGCGGTTGTAGGGCGCGTGAGCATGGATATGATTGCAATTGACGTGACAGGCAAGCAAGTAAAATTAGGCACTCCAGTTGAACTCTGGGGTCCGCATCGCCTAGTTGATGATGTTGCGGATGCAAACGGAACGATAGGATATGAGTTACTCTGTCGATTAAGCAATCGCCCCACTCGTAAAAGCACTTAAATAATAAAATATAAAAAAATCCAAGCATGCTTGGATTTTTTTATGTAAACATTCAAAATTTATCGCCAGTAATCATCTGTAGGCTTTGGCATTTCCTGTAATCCCCGACGAAGAGTATCTGACCATTGTTTACTAATCTGTGAGAAATAAGGATCATCTTCAGTTATTCGTTTTCCCATAGGGATAACAAAGCTATCTTTAATGTATACCAATGCATCAAGTGGTAAGCCAACCGAAACATTTGAGCGCAAAGTCGAATCAAAAGAAATCAGGCTACAACGTAATGCGTCGTCTAGTGGCATTGCATAATATAAAGCTCGATCCAGAATAGGCTTTCCATATTTACTTTCACCTATTTGGAAATAAGGTGTATCTGTAGTTGCGCAAATGAAATTGCCTTGTGGATAAACATTATAAAGTTGCATGTCACCACCCTTAATCTGCCCACCCACCAAAATACTACAGGCATAATTCATTTGTTCTTGGGTGTCCGAACTAATATCCTCTAAAACAGTTTTTAAGGTTTTACCAATTAGTTCAGCCGCCTCAAACATCGTATTAACACTATATAAATTAGGCTCTTGCTGCAAAGTCAGGGCATTTTGTAAATGACCTATAACAGCTTGCGTTGTTGCTAAGTTACCTGCAGTTTGCAAGGCAATAAAACGTTCTCCGGTAACGCCGAAAGTATGCAGTTTTCGGAACACAGAAATATGGTCAACTCCTGCATTGGTTCTTGTGTCACTAATAAACACTAAACCTTGTTCCAATCTTAACGCACAACAATAGGTCATTTCATTCTCTTTACATTCAACATGCCAACACTTGAACCACAGACATCATATTCTCAACTCCACCTTGCTCTCTTATGCCACGAATAGGTGCCACATCAAGATAGTCACGTCCTACTGCAAGGTAGATATGATGTTTGGGTGTAAACAACTGATTGCTTACATCAAAACAATACCACTGATTTTCTAAAAATACCTCCGCCCAAGCGTGACTGGCAAGGTGCGGATAGTTTTGATCAAATAGATAACCAGAGACATAACGTGCAGGTAATTGTAGCGCACGACACATCGCAATTAAAATGTGAGCATGATCTTGGCATACACCTTGACCAGCATGAAATGCTTCGATCGCAGTTGTCTGAACCGAAGTACTTTCAGGCTGATAAAGTATTTTTTGCAAGATATATTCGCTTAATAACGCAATATGCTGTCGATCCCTAACCACTACAATATTTTTAGCAAAGTCCAACATTTCCGAATCACATCGAGTTGCACCTGTCATCTGCAAAAACAAATTTGTAGGTGTAGAGAGATCTACACAACCTAGTTCTACATTTCGAAGCTCAACAATTCCTTGGGCCATAAATGTAAGATGTTGATATGGATAACGCTGACTAGCCGTCATCCATACATTGTTAAATATATCTCTCTTTATTGTTTTATCACCCGGCACGCTAATTGCCCAATTCATAACATGTTGGTGAGGCGATGTTTGAGGCATCATTTTAATATACTGAATGCTGTTCCGAGCAGTTTCAGTATAGCTATAATGCGTTTGATGATTAACCATCAATTTCATAATCAGCCCTCAAACATATTTTCCAACTGCTGTGTAAAAGTATAATAAGCGTCCCACGTAAGTTGCTGCTTTAGTGCTTGCCAATTTTCATTTATATTTTCCCAATTCAAATTAGCGAGCTGTTGCACCATAGTATCTAGCTCTGATATGAGAACAGATAAATCTTCACCAAAACGCAGTTCTATATCAAATTGCTCTATTTTTTGGCCTAAATGCAAAAATAAACGAACATCTTCATGTTCCGCTTCTAGTATTCGTGTGCATTGTTCGACTGCTTTACTCAATGCATCAGGTTGAGCTTGAAGCGTATTAATCACATTATTTAATTCTGCATAAGCATGTGATGACAAAATACCTCTTAGTTCCTGAATATTATCTTTAGCAATAATGAGCTGGTTCAGTAATGAAAATGTTTGCTTCTTGTCTAACATATAGTGATTTAGTAATTCAGCATTTTCTATGACCAAACCAAATGCTGCTGCAAATCTTGTTGCTTTCTCATCTTCTGTAAAGGGTAAATGAGAGGCTGCAAATTTAACTCGCATCAAATATCGACCCAACCAATATATTTGATGCGCACTCGAATTGAGTAAAACCATAAAGTTCCTCTTTAACCCACAATCAGGAATGTAATGTTTCAACAACCCATGTATCTTTTATACCGCCACCTTGAGATGAATTTACGACCAAAGAGCCAGCTTGCATAGCTACGCGTGTTAAACCACCGGGTACAATCTCTGTACGATAAGGTGAGCTCAACACAAATGGACGCAAATCAATATGACGTTCCGCTACTCCGCCTGTTGTTAAAGTTGGAGCGACAGATAAAGCTAAGGTAGGTTGTGCAATATACATATGAGGCATCGCAATCAATTTTTTTCTAAAGTCATCAATTTCGCATGAGCTTGCTTTAGGTCCAATCAACATGCCATATCCGCCCGAACCTTGTGCTTCCTTAACGACTAATTGATCAAGATTAGAGAGTACATAGTCTAAGTGTTCTTCTTTACGGCACTGATAAGTGGGTACATTTTTTAGAATTGGTGTTTCATCTAAATAATATTGAATCATTTGATCTACATAAGGATAGATAGATTTATCATCAGCCACACCCGTTCCAGGTGCATTTGCAATCACGACATTTTTTTGTAAATAAGCAGACATAAGACCTGCTACGCCTAAAGCACTGTCTGGTCGAAATGCTAAAGGATCTAGAAAGTCATCATCTAAACGGCGGTAAATTACGTCTACTTTTTGACGCCCACGAATAGTTTTGACAAATACTTGATCATTTTCTACAAATAAATCCCGATTTGTAACCAATGGCACATCCATTTCACGTGCTAGAAAAGCGTGCTCATAATAAGCACTATTAAAACGCCCTGGTGTTAGCACCACAATAAAAGGTTGATCTGCAGAAGAATTTTCTTGCAATATTTCTTTTAAAAGTTTTGGATAATGCTCAATCCCCTGTAAATTATTAGCTGTACATAGCTCAGGCATTAATTTCTGGCTAATATTTCGGCTCTCAATCATATAAGACACCCCAGAAGGTGTTCTCAAATTGTCTTCTAATACAAAAAACTCCCCTTCACCATCACGGATAATATCGATCCCGCTAATTTGTGAATAAATTTTTCCTTTTAAAGAATGTTTAAGCATATGGGGTTGAAAAGCATCATTTCCCATAATTTGTTCTTCGGGAATGATTTGTTCTTTTAAAATATGTTGTCCATGATAAATATCATCTAGGAAATAATTTAATGCTTTAACACGCTGTGCACAGCCTGAGGCAATTTTTTCCCATTGTTTTTTCTCGATTACTCTTGGAATTAAATCAAAAGGAATAGTGCGCTCCGTTCCTTCTTTATCGCCATAAACATTAAAAGTAATCCCATGATAAAGAAAATGCTGTTTTGCTTGGGTATTTAACTCCTTTAACTCATCTAAAGTACGGATGCTCAACCATTGTTCAATTTTTTTAGAAGCTGCACCATTTGATGTTACATCATCAAGCATCTCATTAAAGAACTGTGATTTAAGTTGCTCAAAGAGATTAGTTTGCACAGAAATATGTTCTAAAAAAGAGGTTGGGTTAATGAGTGCTGTTGTTGTCTGCTCTTGTATAAAAAAATCATTATCTAGATGTAATTCATGCTCTTGTTCTGACATAACCACCTCGTCTTATCATTTATCTATATTTCATTTTTAAATAAGCAATTTCAGTGCCACTTATATATCTGTAATACTTGTACGGCATCATTGTTATAACTTTCTTCTAAATCTTATCATCGTTTACCCAATGGGCTATAAACTGAATCTGACAAACTTGCTAAATCTGTAAAGATTTTTTATTGTGTTGACACCAAAGCAATTGGATATAGATGTATTACGCTTATGTCTGTAATAGAAAAAGAAACTTCGAATAGTTTGTATCGCCAATGGCAGATCTTGTCTCGCCTACCGACCGGCAAATGGATCGGGACTCGAGAATTGCAAGAAATGCTTGAGCGTGAAGGTATTGATATTAGTTTAAGGACTATTCAGCGTGACTTAAATCAAATTGCTCAGCGTTTTCCGATAGAGAGCAATAAAGCCGTACCTCAAGGCTGGCGGTGGCAATCAGATGCACCTATTCAAAGCTTACCTCACATGACAAGTTCTCAAGCGGTAACCTTTATGATGGTTGAGGAGCACCTTAAGCCCCTCCTTCCTCCGAGCCTGCTTGATGAGATGGGCCCATGGTTCGATTTGGCCAAACGTAGTCTCTCTACACAAAATAATGTGAGACAGTGGATTAACCGTGTACGTATTGTTCCGGCAAGCCAACCGTTAATTCCACCTGTAGTTGACCGAAATGCTCAACAAGCAATTTATGAAGGCTTGCTCCAAGACAAGCAAATAGAATGTGTTTATCGGGCACGAGTCAATCAGGGTGAAGACAGAACTTATGTTTTAAATCCTTTGGCTTTGGTACAAAAAGGTGCAGTCATTTATTTAATTTGCACACGACATGACAAAACTGAAGTACAAACATTTGCTCTGCACCGTTTTAAATCAGCAAAAGTATTAGACAGTCGAGCACTGCATCCAGTTAATTTTGATATTGATCATTATATTGACTCGGGGGCTTTAGGCTTTAGAGTGGACTATAACCAACCAACTGAATCAATTCAGCTCACCTTAACCATAACGGAACAAACTGCGAAAACCTTTTATGAAAGTCAGTTAAGTAAAGACCAAACCATTACTCCACTTGAAGAAAATATTGTAGAAGTTTCAGCGACCGTACCTTTTACATCTCAACTAGTATGGTGGCTACGTAGTTTTGGTAAGAAATTACTGCATATTGAGCCAGTACAAGTACATAATGCTGTGCGAGAAATTGAAACTGAGAATAAATAGATATAAAAAAGAGAACCGTAAGGTTCTCTTTAGATTTTGAATTATAATTTTCTTAATTTTATATTGTTCTTATATTTTTACTTGTTTTCAGACCAATGTGTTTTCCCCCACCAAAACTGATCTACTCTTTCTTTTGCGCTATTTTGAACATGAGCATTGGCATGCCATTTCATATCCATTGTAGCGAATTGATTTCATTGTCATCATTAAAGCCCTCTTGTTTGAACGTGAATTCAATATAACTGGCGACTTAAAATATGTGAAATAAGAAAAAAAGGAAGCGAAATCTCTTTTCTTCCTTAGGAAGTTTCCATATATTTTTTGAATAGAAAATAAAAAAGCCCAGTCTCAACTGGGCTAGAAAATTACGCTAAAAGATTAAACACTAATAAAGCCAATATGATCACTCTTGAAAACTGATTCACTAGCTTTAAATGAATAGGATAATAACTTAATAACCAAAGAATTAATAAAGCAGCAAAGCTCAGTGTGCCGATCCAATAACATATACCGATAGACTTTCCCCACTGATAAACTGAAAGAGCCAATGCAATTACTAAAATGCTATAACCAGTGATCAAATACCAAATATTGTATTTTTCTTGCAAAACTTTTTGAAACACTTGTTGTTGATGACGAGACATAGAAAAACAAATGTGTAAAAAACCAAGCAGACACAAAAAATAAATAAGGAAAAAATCAATCATTGGCCTTCTCCTCGCATAGCAGCACTTTCAAGGTTTATATTTTTTTTAGTTTTGTGAATACCAGCTACTTTGTGATTTTTTACTTTATAAAAAATAAATAACAAAATCATTCCAAGAGCCAAACTCATCAAATCAAAAGTTGCTACCACCCATTGAGCCTCTGCAATACTGCTCCAGATTACTCGTCCACCTGTTAAAGCATTTAATAGAGGAATAACACAAAATAAAATAGCACCGAACAAAAGTTGCTCTAACCAAGCATTTCGATGTGGGCGTAAAGCTGCATGTAGCAGAGTTAACAGCCATACGATAAAGAAAATTTTAATTTCTAAAAAACTACGATTTTCAGTGGTAACTGGAATTAAACGGTTTGCATAAAAATAACCAGCTGTCGCAATTAATAAACCAGAAATTGATGCAATATTTAAAACCTCAACCAAACGATAGCCAAAATTTTTATAGCCCTGCTTTTGTTGCTGAGGTGCACGTTTGACACACCAGAGAATTAATCCTGATGCAACCATCATTGTTCCTAAAATTCCTGAAAAGAATAATAACCAACGTAGTACCAAATCAACGCCGCGGGCTTCATGCAATACAGTAACAGTATTATAAATACCGATAGGAAAACTAATTTTGAGCTGTTGAGGCTGAGAGATTAACTCACCTGTAACACCATTAAAAATTAGTGTTGGAACAATCGCTCGATTTAAAATACTTTCTGAATATGTAGCACGGATTTCTACCTCACTATTTTGACGGTTTGGTGAAATGATATTGAAGGATGCAACTGTATTATCACCCCATAATTTTTGTGCTTGAGCTAACATTGCTGTTAAATCAGCAAGAGGTACATTTTTAACCTCCAAACGACTTCTTTCTTTATTTAATCGACCCTTTTCCCCTTCACCATGTCCATTGCGTTTACTGCTATCAAGTTTTTGTGAACTAGAAGCGAATTCAACAGATCGGATAGTTTCTCCATTCAGCTGCGCGCGCTGTGCTTGTAAAAAATGCAGCCTTCCCTCTGGAAATAAAGCAGAAACACCGTAAGGCATTAGTGAATACATCAATAATAGTAAGCCACTAAATGTAATCATAATATGAAATGGCAAAGCTAGTACTGCTGTTGCATTATGGCCATCCAACCAAGAACGCTGCCCTTTGCCTGAACGAAATGTAAAAAAATCCTTAAAAATTTTTTTATGTGTAATCACACCACTGATAATCGCGACAAACATAAGTACTGTCGCGATACCTACAATCCAACGTGCCCAGCTACGAGGCAGGCCATAAAGCTCAAAATGAAAACGGTAAAGAAAACTACCTCCACGAGTTTCACGTGGCTGAAGTTTTTCACCAGTGACTGAATCCAATATGACACGCTCACCACCTCGACGTGCTCTTGGATCTTCGTTTTCACCACGAATCGTAATATCAGTCGTGGTACTCCGTGCATTTGGCAAATTGATATTCCATGCAGAAGCATTTGGAGCATTTTGCTGTAAATAAACGATAGCTGATTGTAATTGCTGAGACTGATCTTTACGATTTATGGACTGATGTAGTTCAGGCTTCATCCAAATGGAAATTTCATTTTGAAAAAAGCTTAATGTTCCCGTTACAAAAATTGCATATAGCAACCAACCTAGAATTAGACTCGCCCAAGTATGTAACCATGACATTGACTGACGTGGGCTTTCTGTATTTCCATCAATACGCATTATATTATTCCTTTCAATCCCCAATAAAATATAAATAAGAGTACTGATGGAATCACAACTCCCCATGTTGCTCTTTGCGTACTATGATTTATAAAAACCCATATAAATACAGAAACATAAATAATGAAGGCTAACATTGTTGCAGATAAAACAGCATCTACAGGATGAGCTTTGAATAAATAACTCAATACAACACAGGCTAAAGCCGAAAGAATATATCCACCGATACCAGCTAAGATAAATCGATAAAAAATCATCCATCTATATTTTGCAGGAACTACTTTATGTTTTACTTTTCTTTTAATCGAACTTTCTTCTGCAATTAAATTGCATGGTTCAGTCGTTAACATATGAGACACCGAGATAACTTTAATTTAAAACTATTGCTTATATAAAGTCAGTTCTAGACCTATAATATCCGGAGGTAAATCTTCAAGTATTTTTTCAAGTTTCTTATTAATATTTTCATCATGAAATAAAACAGATAAGCCTGTTTTTGAATCAAAAATATTAATACCTACTCGTTGATCTGCAGATTTATAAATACTTTTGTTTTTACCGTAGAATATTCGCTTGATTAAGCCATGATTTTCTAGATCGGCTAAAATACGATAAATAGAACCTATACTGATCTTTTCTTTTCCAGCAAGCAGCACATACATATCTTCTGCAGTTAAACCTTGCGGATTTTCTATAAGCAAATGGAAAAGTACAACACGTGTACGTGTAGCAGTTAATCCATTTGATCTTAGTTTAGAGGCAATATTCATTTTGCAATTTGATATGAAAAAGCTAGCTAGAACATATAGCTAGCTTTTATAAGTTTAGAATGAATACTTCAAGGATGCATAATAAGCACGCCCTGGTTCATTATAAGTTTGATTTATAGACGTATCGCGCAACTTCTGCTCATCAAACAAGTTGCTAATACCAAGACGACCGCTTAGATTTTGATTAAATTTATAACCAAAATTAATACCAGCAATACTGTAACTTTTGATTGTCTCCCGATTCAGCGAAGCATTACGAGTTTCTTCATATTGCATTGGCTTTTGACGACCATATTGGGTATATACGAAATTGACATCCAAAGCATCGGTAATGTCATAGTTAAGAATAGAATTAATAGTGTAGCTCGGTACAATTGACAAGGGATTCCCAGTTTCTTTATTAATTGAGTCTTTCATCCAAGTAAAGTTGTTTGTCCAACGAATATTCCCCCAATCTAAACCAATACTTCCTTCAAGACCTTGTACCAGCGCTTTAGGAATATTTGTCCATTGTAGAAGTCGATATGTTGCCCCCCCAACTTCAACAGAATCTAATACGGATGTACCTGAGGTAATCTTATCTTTATAGTCGTTACGGAACCATGCCAAGCTAGCATTGACAATATCTTTCTCAAACTGGATTCCCAACTCTTTATTAATAGATGTTTCAGGTTTTAGATCAGGGTTACCTAATAAATAGCAACTGCCGCTATCTACAGATATAGGGCAACCATTTCCTCGGGTAAATAATAAATATCCTTCAGCTGTTTGATATAAGTTTGGAGTTTTGTATGCCTTTGCAATACCACCTTTTAAAGTGAAATATTCACCAAGCTTTTGAGTAAGGTTTAAGCTAGGGCTCCAGTTACTGCCAGATTTACTATGATCATCAAAACGTACCGCCAATACCGCATTGGTACTATCAGTCAGCTGTACATTGTCTTCAACATATGCCGAAGCAATCCGCGAATTCATCTTTGTACGGTCTGCTGGTAAATGAATAATACCTGATGCATCGGTTTGTGTAGTATTAGCCGAATCGGTAAAATCGTCTTCAACCCACTCAGCACCAACAGTTAGATTTTGTGGGCGCCAAACTTCAAAAGGAATATTTGCCTCAGCATTAAAACGTAATGTTTCCAGAAGTGAAGTTGAACGATCAGTACTGTTAATACGCCCTTCCGGTCCACCCGCAAGCCCCTCTGTCAAACGCTTGTTTTTCGTTTGATCATATGAAGCTACAAATTTACTTTTACCCCAAGTCCAATTCCCTTCATGCGTTAATGCATAACTATCACGGTACATCGTGTTGGTTTCGGTACCTAATAGTGAATTTAATAAAGCATTCGCTTCAGGATCTGTTGCATCAACATTACTATTTTGAGTATCACCTGTATATTCATTACCTTGGCGACTTGATGCGACATCTAATAAAACGGTTTGCTGATCTGTCATCTGCCACGCTAAACGTGCATTAATATCTTTGTTTTCTACTCCTTCACGCGCCCCTGCTCGAGTACCGCTTTCAGTTACAGGATTAATATCGGGATCATCCGAATCAGTTTTGTTGAAATTTCCATATACGCGATAGGACAAAACATCTTTAATGATTGGGCCACTAAGTGTTGCACTCACGCGGCTACTGCTACCTTCTTTGCTGTCTTCTGGTTGATTGGTATATACCTCGACTGAGCCATGTGTTTCATTGGTGACTTTTTTGGTAATAATATTAACCACACCGCCCATTGCCCCATTTCCATAACGAGCAGCAGCAGGGCCACGTAAAACTTCTATCGATTCAATCGCATCGGCAGGGACCCAATTAGAATCACCACGAGTATCACGCTCTCCACGCCAACCGTAACGTACTGAATTACGTGAAGTCGCGGGTTTACCATCAATTAAAATGAGTGTGTTTTCTGGCCCCATTCCACGAATATCAATTTGACGATTGTTTCCACGTTGGCCTGTAGAACTGTTTCCAGTGAGATTAACACCTGGCATGCGACGTAAAATCTCAGAGATATCATTTACAACAGGTGTTTTTTCTAAATCTTCAGAGGTGACTACCGACACACCTAAAGATTGCTTCACCTGTTCTTCAGCAGTTACGACAATGGTATTCAACTTGACAGTTTCCGTTTCTACTTCCTTGTCCGTTGCCTCTGCCGACTCAGCCATGGAGCACATACTAAATAAAATTGAAGCAGCTAAAACAGAACGTGGAATATTGAATGCGGACATACTATGCCTCCCCTCAGAGATTAATGATGAGTTGCAACTGCAAATAATGAGTTAACGCATAGTAACAAATAAAAATATAAATACAAATAAAATAGATAATCGTTCTCATTTATTTTATTTAATTATTAAAATTCAATAGCTTAATATATATAAAATTATATTTTTAAAATCAAAACAAAAATAGCAAGCTTAATGATTTATGAGCCCGCTTCTTTTATCAATATTCCTGTTCTTAAATAAGAAAAAGAAAATCAGATATATTATTTAGGATTGTTGTTAATAACAGTTCCAGTAATATTAGACTTCACACTAATAGCACGTTTAACATATGCTTGTTTTACTGTGTAAGTTTAATAATGCTTACTGATATGTTGATCACAATACTTGCACTGTTGATTACCCCTTCCACATATGTTGAAAACTCAAACCGCACCTTTGCCATTCTGCATAGGTGATTCATTCTTGATCATTCCAAATGTCTATCGATTTTGTCGCATACATTTTACTCATCCATAAGCATGGAAAAATGGATAAAAAATGAAGAAAATAATAATCATTACCAAATAAATAAAAATAATATTAATTTTCAAACATTTAATAATAAAAAATTTTTAACATTAATTATAAAAACTTAAAAATTTCACTTTCAATTATAATTCCATCTTAATAATTCACATACTTTTACAATACAAATCACTGATTTTTACAAATTTCGACTCACAAAAAAGCCCAGTCTTAACTGGGCTTTTTCTACATTTAAATGATTAAGCTGTTTTCTTAATCATATTGTTCTTACGAATTGTGATCATCACAAGCTGAACTGCTGCTGGTGTAACACCAGGAATACGGCTTGCTTGAGCTAAAGTTTCTGGAAGCACTGTTTTTAACTTCTGCGTGATTTCGCGTGATAAACCAGACACGACATCATAGTCAAAATCGGCAGGAATTTTGGTTTCTTCAAGACGCTTTAATTGAGCAACATCTTCATGCTGACGGTTAATGTAACCTTCATATTTCACAGCAATTTCAATTTGCTCACCCACTTGTTCTGAAACTTCAGAACCAGTAAGTTCAGCAATTTGACCGAAGGTGATATTAGGACGTTTAAGCAAATCAATCGCACTACATTCCTTACTCAAATCAGCACCCGTCATTTCAACGAATTTTTTACCCATAGGGTTATTTGGTGCTGCCCATAAATGTTGTAAACGAGAGGTTTCACGCTCAACCGCTTCCATTTTCTCGCAATAAGCAGCCCAACGTACATCATCAACCAAACCAAGTTCACGACCAATAGAAGTTAAGCGCTGATCCGCATTATCTTCACGCAACATCAAACGATATTCAGCACGTGAGGTAAACATACGGTATGGTTCTTTAGTACCTAACGTGATGAGGTCATCAACTAACACGCCCATGTAAGCTTGGTCACGTTTAGGCGTCCACTCTTCTTGCTCCCATGCACGACGCGCAGCATTTAAACCTGCAAGTAAACCTTGGGCACCAGCTTCTTCGTAACCTGTTGTACCATTAATTTGACCAGCAAAGTACAAGCCATTAATCGCTTTAGTTTCGAGGGTAAATTTCAAAGCTTGCGGGTTGAAATAATCATATTCAATTGCATAGCCTGGACGTAAGATATGAGCGTTTTCCATACCACGAATTGAGCGTACAAGTTCGAACTGAACATCAAATGGTAAAGACGTCGAAATACCATTTGGATAAAGCTCGTGTGTATCTAGACCTTCTGGTTCCAAGAATACTTGATGTGAGTCTTTATCAGCGAAACGGTGAATCTTATCTTCGATTGACGGGCAATAACGCGGACCTACACCTTCAATAACACCAGTGTACATTGGTGAGCGATCTAAACCACCACGAATAATGTCGTGGGTTTTTTCATTTGTATGAGTGATATAACAGTTTACTTGTTCAGGGTGCATAGAAGCATCACCCATGAATGACATCACTGGAGATGGAAAATCACCCGGCTGCGGAATCATGACTGAAAAATCAACTGAACGTGCATCAATACGTGGCGGAGTACCGGTTTTTAAACGTCCCACTGGTAATTTTAATTCACGTAAACGCTGAGCAAGTGCAATAGAAGGAGGATCTCCCGCACGGCCACCGCTTGATTTTTCTAAACCAACGTGGATGACACCACCCAAGAATGTACCTGTAGTCAACACAACAGTTTTAGCATCAAAGCGAATACCCATTTGGGTAACAACACCTTTAACGGTATCGCCTTCAACAATCAGATCATCAGCTGCTTGCTGGAAAATGTCAAGATTTGCTTGATTTTCCAAAGTATCACGAATGGCAGCTTTGTAACGAACACGGTCAGCTTGAGCACGTGTTGCACGCACAGCTGCACCTTTACGCGAATTTAAAATACGGAACTGAATACCACCTTTATCGGCAGCCAGAGCCATTGCACCGCCAAGTGCATCAATTTCACGGACTAAGTGAGACTTACCAATACCACCAATTGCTGGGTTACAACTCATTTGGCCCAAAGTCTCAATGTTATGGGTCAAAAGCAAAGTCTGTCGTCCCATACGCGCAGCAGCAAGGGCCGCTTCCGTACCTGCGTGACCGCCACCGATAACGATAACATCATAAACTTTAGGATAGTGCATGAGTACAAAAACACCAGAAAAAAAAGACGGAACATTATAGCAAAATTATCTGCTTATTGATGTACATAATTACAAAATTGTCTTCACATAATTTACGCTATGCCACATGATTTGACATTTTGTTTCATGAATTCAATACAAAGTGAATGTTTTTAAAATTAATTCATCTTAGAATAAAAAATGTACAGCACTTCTATGACTTTAAAATTAACGCAACGAGAAGGAATACAAAATGAAAACGACCATGTTAAAAATCTTAACTGCATCTCTAATTTGTTTTTCAGGCGTAACTTTTACCCATGCTGCTGACACGAGCAAAGCTGAAATGCAAAAACAAATTCGAGTCTGTGCAAAAAAACAGCAAGGTGAATGGGTTTCATACAATCACAATGGTGTAACCTTTAACGGTACTTGCCAACCAAACGAAAATGGCAAGTTACAATTTAAGGCCCCTGCTCCTTAATCTGTTTTGACATAGGTATAGAAGAAGTCATTTATTTTCCGCTATATCTCATCAGTATTTTCAAAGACGGTCCATTAAAGATGGGCCGCTTTCTTTTTTAAAATGGTCTAGTCCGCTACAATACGCCTTTAAATAAAATTTTTAGGTCCTTTTCGTGAAGTGGTTACAAATACACATTACCGTTGATCAAGAACAAGTTGAGTTCACAGAAACACTTTTAATGTCTCTAGGTGCGGTAAGCGTAACGCTGGATGATGCTGAAGATCAGGCTTTACTTGAACCATTACCGGGTGAAACACCTTTATGGAACAAAGTTATTGTGACAGGCATCTATCAACAAGACGAACAAGACCCTATTGATGTCGACACTTTAGAAGCTTTTTTAAAAGCTCAACTTCCAGATGTCCCTATGCGTCATGAAGAACTTGAAGATCAAGTGTGGGAACGCGCATGGATGGATTACTATGAGCCAATTCAGATTGGGGAAAAGTTCTGGATCGTGCCTGAATGGCTAGAGCCACCAGAAGCAGTCGCAACTAACATTAAGTTAGATCCAGGTCTTGCATTTGGTACAGGTAATCACGCAAGTACTTTCCTATGCTTACAATGGCTGGGTAAAACTGACGTTAAAGATAAAATCGTGATTGATTATGGCTGTGGTTCAGGCATTTTAGGCGTAGCAGCTTTATTATTAGGCGCTAAAAAAGTATACGCTACCGATATTGATCCTCAGGCTGTTTTAGCAACAAAACAAAATGCAGAGCTCAATGGTGTATTAGATCGACTATATGTAGGTCTTCCTGAAGAGTTTGATCAAGAATTCAAACCTAAACAAGCCGATGTTTTAGTTGCAAACATTTTAGCAGGACCTTTAATGATGCTTGCGCCTGAATTTGCAAATTTAATCAAATCTGAGGGCGAGTTCGCACTTGCTGGTGTGATTGAAGAGCAAGTTGCTGATGTTTCACGTGTTTATTCTGAATTTTTTGATATATTAGATGTCGAAAAGCGCGAAGAAAACTGGTGTCGCATTTCAGGAAAACGTAAAACAATAAATTGAGATTTTTAACTCATGAATGAAAAACAAACCCGCTGCCCTAAGTGTTTAACAGTTTATAAAGTATCTCTTACTCAATTGACTGTTGCTCAGGGTATGGTTTGTTGCCCTAAATGTAATTCAAGCTTTAATGCCTTAACCCATCTAATCAATATTGAACAGCCAGTTATGGTCAACTCAACGACGTTAGCCAACGGTTCAATGCAGACAAGATATATGACGCATTCTCACGTATTAGATATCTTTGACCAAAAAGTAGAAAACTCTAATATTGATCTTTTAACTTACCTCAACAACTTAAATTACTTTCACAACGAACCTATTAATGCTCTACCAAACCTTAATTTAGCTGAGCAGGCATCCCCACAAGAACAAGACAACAATAAAAAGCATAGTTGGCTTTACTATACGCTCTGGAGCTCTGCCAACCTTATTTTAATTTTAGTTTTTACTTTTCAAATTCTCTGGTTTAACCCTAAGCTCATGCATGCAAGCCCAACCGTTAGCCATGCTTTTAATTACGTTTGCCAAATACTACACTGCAACAAATCAGCAGAACTTTATCAACTTATCTATATAGAAAAGTTAAAAGTCCGCAAAATCGACGCAAACCATACCCAGTTCTCAGGCATATTGCTCAATCAGAATGATAAAAGTATTGAGCTTCCTAATCTAAAGTTGATTTTTGCAACAGAGCCAGACAAAACAGAGGAAATCATATTAACTCCTCAACAATATCTAGTTGAAAACTTAAGGGGTATTCAACGTATTCCATCAAATACCCCTTTCCGATTCGAATTTGAGCTAAACAAAAGCAAAAAAAGGCTAGTAAATTATCGATTAGAAATTGTCCACCCCTAAAATGTAAAAAAAGTGAAAAAAAAATAAAAAAAAATGCAGTTAATTTGCTCACTTTTTCCTAGACAATGGTATGATACGCGCCACGAAAGCTTTGACTCATATACTCCTCGCTCTCAATCCAAAAAAAATACTGTTAAGCATGTGTGCTTTTCTACTTTAAGCGCATAGCCTAACTTTTTTTGTTTTTGAGGGGGCTGTAACAAATATTTAATTATTGTTACGCTTATTTTTTATTCAATACGAAGAAATATGGCAAGCTAATTGTTCTTATGTTTTAGAGTCACTGTTTTAGGATCTAAAACAGGACTCCGTATTTTTAGACCACATTTATATACTACTTTACCCAAGCTAGTATTTGATTTTCGGATTAACTCGCATGAATAGCAAATCTCCTATTTTTACTGCACAATCTGATGTTGCTCTTCGCATCCACGTGGATCGCGCAGTTCGCCATTATTTTGCACAATTGCAAGGTGAGCAACCATCTCAGGTATATGACATGGTGCTAGCAGAAATGGAGAAACCTCTTTTATCTGTAGTTCTTGAATATACACGTGGTAATCAAACGCGTGCTGCAGAAATTCTTGGACTCAACCGTGGCACTTTACGTAAAAAGTTAAAAGCTCACGGTTTAATGAGTGAATAAATGATAAAATGCTCACGACGTCGTGGGCATTTTTTTATGCTTATTGGTTTTAATCCGTAGACTTGAAATTGTTGAATTAAACATCATGACTATTAAACGTGCTTTGATTTCTGTATCTGATAAGACAGGAATTGTCGAATTTGCTCAAAACCTTGCAGCTCTAGGGGTAGAACTATTATCTACAGGCGGCACATATAAGTTGCTTAAAGATAATAATATCGCGGTTGTAGAAGTATCTGAACATACTGGCTTCCCTGAAATGATGGATGGTCGTGTTAAGACATTACATCCAAAAATTCATGGCGGTATTCTTGCTCGTCGCGGTTTAGATGAAGCAGTTATGGAAGAACACAACATCGATCCGATTGATCTTGTTGTTGTAAACCTTTACCCATTTGCTGCAACTGTTGCAAAACCTGACTGTACTCTTCCTGATGCAATCGAAAATATCGACATCGGTGGTCCTACAATGGTTCGTGCGGCTGCTAAAAACCATGCTTCAGTAGGTATTGTAGTTAATGCTTCTGATTACGACACTGTAATTAATGAATTAAAAACTGCTGGTTCACTTTCTTATGAAACACGTTTTGATTTAGCAGTTAAAGCATTTGAACATACAGCTCAATACGATGGCATGATCGCTTCTTACTTAGGCGCTCGCGTTGGTAAGACCGAAGGCGAAGCTGATTTATTCCCTCGTACATTCAATACTCAATTGAACAAAGCACAAGATTTACGTTACGGTGAAAACCCACATCAATCGGCTGCTTTCTATGTCGAAGCTAATGCAAAAGAAGCATCAGTTTCTACTGCAAAACAGTTACAAGGCAAAGAATTGTCTTATAACAACATTGCAGATACAGATGCTGCACTTGAATGTGTTAAATCATTCGCAAAACCTGCTTGTGTCATCGTGAAACATGCTAACCCTTGTGGTGTTGCGGTTTCTTTAGACGGCATTAAAGCTGCTTATGATTTAGCTTATGCAACTGATCCAGAATCTGCTTTTGGCGGTATTATTGCATTCAACCGTGAATTAGATGTTGCAACTGCTCAAGCAATTGTAGAGCGTCAATTCGTTGAAGTGATTATTGCTCCAAGTATTGCTGATGGCGTACTTGAAATAACTGGCGCTAAGAAAAATGTACGTGTTTTAGTATGTGGCGAGTTACCTGCTATTGATGCACGTGCACCGCAACTTGACTATAAACGCGTAAATGGTGGCTTACTTGTTCAAGATCAAGACTTGGGCATGATCACTAAAGATGATCTTAAAGTAGTTACTAAGCGTGCGCCAACTGAACAAGAAATTGATGACCTCATCTTTGCTTGGAAAGTTGCGAAATATATAAAATCAAACGCAATTGTTTATGCTAAAAACCGCCAAACTATTGGTGTAGGTGCAGGTCAAATGAGTCGCGTTAACTCAGCTCGTATTGCTGCCATTAAAGCTGAACATGCTGGTTTGGTTGTTGAAGGTGCTGTAATGGCATCTGATGCATTCTTCCCGTTCCGTGACGGTATTGATAATGCTGCTAAAGCTGGCATTAAATGCATCATTCAACCAGGTGGTTCTATGCGTGATGAAGAAGTAATCGCTGCAGCAGACGAAGCTGGTATTGCAATGGTGTTCACTGGTATGCGCCATTTCCGCCACTAATTTAAATTTAGTCCTCCCTAACCCTCCTTTCATTCAGGAGGGTTTTCCACAATAATGGAGCTAAACTCCACCTTGAGGAATAGAGGGGGATGAAAAGGATTAAAGTTAAGGAACAAATTAAAAATGAATATTTTAGTTTTAGGTAGTGGTGGTCGTGAACATGCTTTGGCATGGAAAATCGCGCAAGATACCAAAGTTACTCAAGTTTTCGTTGCACCGGGAAATGCGGGAACTGCAACTGAAGACAAATGCGTTAATGTTCAGCTTGATATTTTAGACAACCCTGCAATTATCGCTTTTGCTAAAGAAAATAATGTTGAACTTATTATTGTTGGTCCAGAAGCACCTTTAGTGAATGGTGTGGTAGATGCTGCTCGCGAAGCAGGTCTAAAAATTTGGGGACCAACTCAATATGCTGCGCAGCTTGAAGGCTCAAAGGCATTTGCTAAACATTTTTTAAAGCGTCATAACATCCCAACTGCTTTTTACGAAGTATTTACGGAAATTGATGCAGCTAAAGCTTATGTTGAAAAAAATGGTGCACCAATTGTAATTAAGGCAGACGGTCTTGCTGCTGGTAAAGGGGTAATCGTTGCAATGACCAACGAAGAAGCTTTTGCAGCAATTGATGACATGCTTGCAGGCAACAAATTCGGTGATGCTGGTTCACGTGTTGTAATTGAACAGTTCCTTGCAGGTGAAGAAGCTTCTTTCATTTGTATGATTGATGGTAAAAACATTTTACCAATGGCAACTTCACAAGATCACAAGCGTATTTTTGAAGGCGATCAAGGTCCTAATACTGGCGGTATGGGTGCTTACTCTCCTGCTCCGGTGGTAACTTCTGAAATTTTCGAACGTGTTATGACTGAAATCATGCGTCCGACTGTTGAAGGTATGGCTGCTGACGGACATGTCTACACTGGTTTCTTATATGCTGGCTTAATGATTGATGAACAAGGTCAACCACGTGTGATCGAGTTCAACTGTCGTTTCGGTGATCCTGAAACTCAGCCAATCATGATGCGCTTAAAGTCATCTCTTGTTGAATTGGTAGAAGCTGGTATTGCTGGCAATTTACCAAAAGAAGCTGAATGGGATGAACGTAAGTCAATCGGTATCGTACTTGCAGCCGAAGGCTATCCTGATAGCGTACGCAAAGGCGATGTAATTTCAGGTATTGGACAATCACCTGAAGATACTAAAATTTTCCACGCAGGCACTGCAACTCGTGAAGATGGTCACATCGTGACTTCTGGTGGTCGAGTTCTTTGTGTAACTGCGCTAGGCGACAGCGTGCTTGAAGCACAAATTAATGCACTTGAAGTATGCGGACAAGTGACCTTTACAGGTATGCAATATCGTAGTGACATTGGCTATCGCGCAATTGCACGAGAAAAAGCTGAGTAAAAAACTCTCAACTAATAAAAAGCCCTCTATCACAGAGGGCTTTTTATATTTCATTCTTATTTATCAGAAAATTTCATATAAATCTCGGTTTTTATTTACTCCCAATCAATAAGATCGAAACATGTCCACTATATTGAATATGTTTTTATTGATATGATTAGATAAAGCGTTGGAACTTTCCACAAAGTTATTGTGCCTTTAAATATTGAGGCTCATCATCTAATTCTGTTAGGGATAATAGTTATTTTTAACATTGAATACTTTTAGAAATCGCTTAAAGACTGTGAACTCATGATAGAACTGTTGTGAAAATAGTTTTATTCAGTACAGATCAAAACGGTAAAACAAGTATCTGAGGAATTAGAAAAGAGCTAAAAGTTATAACTTTTAGCATTCAAAACTTTGTGACGTGACAACAAAACTCATTTTCTTTTCTAGAGAGCCAGCTAAATAGTTGATATCTCTCTTAATCAGGACTTTTTTTACATGAAAAAGCTGATCAGTCTTTTTTTAAGCGTGTCTGTACTATTACTTGCAGCTTGCGGTAAACAACAAAGTGAACCACAAGCTGGAAAGAGTGGTGATTCATCACAACTTCAAACTGTGGTTATTGCCTCAACTGGTTCTGACGCTGATATCTGGCGTTATATTTCGACTTTACCAGAAACTAAAGCTGCTGGTATTAAGCTTGAGGTGAAAAATTTCACTGATTATGTTGCAATGAATACAGCTGTAGCAAATAAAGAAGTTGACTTAAATGCTTTCCAATCTTATGCATATTTAGTTGCTTTCAATGCATCAAATAAAGATAAAATTGCTCCAGTTGCTACAACTTATCTTGAGCCAATGGGGATCTACTCAAGTAAACATAAAAAAGTAGGAGAATTCCAACAGGGTGCAAGCATTGCAATTCCTAATGATGCAGCGAATGAAGCTCGTGCATTATTGTTATTACAAAGTGCTGGCTTAATCAAACTTAAAGCTGACTTCGACCCTGCTAAAGGCACACCAAGCGATATTATCGATAACAGTAAAAAAATTGATATCAAACCAATCCAAATGGCGACAGCTGTACGCGTAAAAGATGAAGTTGATGCAATTGTTTTAGGTAATACATTAGCTTTAGAAGGTGGTCTGAACGTACTTAAAGATTCTATCTACTATGAGCCTGTTGACCAAAGCACTAAACTGAATGTAAACATCCTTGCAACAGCGGAATCTCGCAAAGATGACCCAGTTCTTCAGAAAGTTGGTCAGCTATACCACACTGAAGCTGTTAAAAAATACGTTGAACAACACTTTGGTGGTACAAAAGTTGACGTGAATCAGCCAATCAGCTACCTCACGGAAGCTAAATAGTAATATAATAGCTGCAACGCGAAACAGGCAAAGACTCTTTGCCTGTTTTTTCTTTTTAGCATAGTTTTTGACGACATGATTCAATTTAAAAACATTTCAAAGCACTATCAGCTTAAAGGCCAAACCATACGAGCTCTGGACCAAATTAATTTGGAAATTCCTGAAGGGAGTATTTTTGGCATTATTGGCTATAGTGG
The DNA here is from genome assembly GCF_000588535.1 of Acinetobacter sp. 742879. Lineage (NCBI taxonomy): Bacteria > Pseudomonadati > Pseudomonadota > Gammaproteobacteria > Moraxellales > Moraxellaceae > Acinetobacter > Acinetobacter sp. 742879. Next base: position 121,172 of record NZ_JFYC01000003.1, read on the forward strand.
TGCAGGTAAAAGTACTTTAATACGCCTGATTAACTTACTTGAACGACCAAATGAAGGTCAGGTTATCATTAATCAAAAGGACTTCACTGCTTTGGATGCGCGTTCATTACGTCAGGAACGTGCAAATATTGGTATGATTTTTCAGCACTTCAATTTGCTACAAACCAAAACGGTTGCTGAAAATATCGAAATGCCAATGCGTCTGCTGAATTACAATAAAGCAGAACGTGAAAAGCGCTTAAATGAGTTATTGGAGTTCATTGATCTTAAGCATAAAAAAGATGCTTATCCTGATGAACTTTCTGGCGGCCAAAAGCAACGGGTCGGTATTGCTCGTGCTTTGGCAAATCATCCAAAAATTCTTTTGTGTGATGAAGCAACCTCTGCCCTAGACCCGCAAACAACCAAGTCTGTTTTAGAGTTACTCAAGAAAATCAATCAAGAGCAAAAAATCACAATTGTTATGGTGACCCATGAAATGGATGTCATTGAAACTGTTTGTGATCATGTAGCTGTGATGGAAGCTGGTAAAGTCATTGAACAAGGTTCAACGATTGATATCTTTAGTAATCCTCAACATCCGACGACTAAAAACTTTATTCAAACTGTGTTACATCAACAGTTGCCTGTGAATATTTTAAACCAACTCGAAAATCAGCATCACCATAGCATCTACTGTTTACAGTTTTTGGGCCGTTCTGCTCAAGAACCTGTAATTCAGTCACTGATTAAACAATTTGATATTAGTTTAAATATCTTATTCGCCAACATGACTGAAATTAACGGTACTGTCATTGGTCAAATGTTTGTACAGCTTCTAGGTGAACCACAGTTGATTAAGCAGGCTATCGAGTTTTTAGAGAAAAATGAAGTGAGTGTAGTTCAATCAGGAGATCAAGTATGAGAGATTTAATCGTACAGTGGTTAACTGAACTTACTCAACCTTTCTGGCACAGTTCTCTTTCAATTGACCAGTTTGTAACAGCTCTACAAGAAACATTTCACATGGTGTTTTTTGCGCTTTTATTTGGTGGTATTTGGGGTTTCATTCAAGGGGTTATCCTGCTTGTAACTCGCCCAGAGGGTATTTTGCCAAATAGATTCGTCTATCATTTACTCAACCCAATTGTAAATGCATTACGCTCTCTCCCATTTATTATTTTACTTATTGCAGTGATTCCTCTTACCAAGTTATTGGTAGGTACTTCAATTGGTACGTGGGCAGCGATCGTTCCTTTAACAATTTACGTCGGTCCATATATGGGACGTTTGATTGAAACTTCCTTACTCGAAGTAAATGAAGGAATTATTGAATCTGCTCAGGCGATGGGTGCTACACCTTGGCAAATTATTTACCGCTTTATTTTGCCAGAAGCACGCAGTTCACTCATTTTAAACCTCACAACAGCGACAATCAGTTTGATCGGTGCAACAGCAATGGCTGGTGCAGTTGGCGCAGGGGGTATTGGTGACTTAGCAATCTCTTATGGTTACCAACGTTTTGATACAAGCGTTGTAATTTTAACAGTAATTGTTCTATTGCTCTTAGTACAGATTGTACAGACGCTAGGTAACTGGCTCTCTAAGATCCGTTAAATTACTCATATAAAAAGCTCCCTAAATGGGGGCTTTTTTGTTTTATATACATCATTTTCATTAAAAGGTTGAGTGAGTGGCTTACTACCATTTTCTGTTATTATCAAAAACAGTGATTACTTACTCTTTGGATTTGGTTTTAGGATAAAACAATGCGTTATAGAATTCATTTTATTGATGTACAGAATGCCCTCCAAAACTATATCTGGATTTTAGAAGATACTGAAACACAAGAGGCTGTTGCAGTTGATCCAACAGAAGCTGATCTTGTGACCCAATTTTGTCAAAATCATCAACTCACTTTAAAACAAATCTGGCTCACTCATTGGCATAAAGACCATATCGGTGGTGTAGCAGATCTGACAACAGCTCAGAATATTACTGTCTATGGTCCACGTGATGAGCTCACAAAGATTCCGGGAATTACTCATCCTTTACAACATGACGACCATCTAAAATTTAATGATTTAAAAGTAGAGATTATCGCGACCCCAGGTCACACCTTAGGACATATTGTATATTTTATTGAGGAACTAGAAGCTGTATTCTGCGGCGACACTTTGTTCGCAATGGGATGTGGTCGATTATTTGAAGGTACGGCTGAACAAATGTATCACTCACTTAGTCGTTTAGCAGCGCTACCAACACAAACTAAAGTTTATTGTACGCATGAATACACTCTTTCAAATGCCGAATTTGCCTTAACAGTAGAGCCGCATAACCACGCCTTATCTGAACGAGCCGAAGAAGTCCGTGAGCTACGTAAGAAAGGATCAATCACCCTTCCGAGTACGATTGAACTCGAATTAGCAACCAATCCTTTTCTTCGTGCAGAAAGTGCTGAAGACTTTGCTCATTTACGTGCACTTAAAGATAACTTTTAAAGTTAAAGCTTCTCCTTTTAAGAGATACAGTTTCATTTTAAGAACTGTATCTTTTTGCATAGCGCACGTTGATCGTAATTATTTTTTACATTTACTATCTTCATATTTATTCATATTTTTAAAAATTCCCTCAAATTTATATTTTCTTAAAAACACGCCAACAAACAATCTACTAAATAAAAAGTTTTTATTTTTTAGTTACATAACACCTCCATATTTTTATAAAAATGAAAACTGTTCTTTCTCTATCTTACTTTTTTTACAAGTTGCAAAATAAAACAAAGTTTTCCCCCTTTAAAAAATCTAATTAAAACCCTATTAATAAATAAGATGTAATGCCACGGATAGAAGGAGTTCTCACGTGAAAAAGGTTGTTAAAGCTAAAAATTTGATTGCGTTTCGTATTTGGTTAGAAAAGTTAGGGTATTCAGTTAAAAATCTTGCTGATGGAAAAGGTTTTACTTTTAGTTTTAAAAAAGAATATGGTTTAGTGACCTGTGATTTAGCAGGTAATTCATTAGCGATGCAATTAGGTGAAGAGTTTGAGGATCACTTAAAAGCATAATTTTTTACGACTCGATTTTAATTACAGTATTGTCTTTTTTGAAAGATAAGTAATATTGCAGAACTTTAGAATGGTTTAATTAAAATATATTGTTAGACATTAAACAAAAAATCTGTAGCGGGGCTACTCTCCCAAATTGCCCTCAGCTACAGATTTTTTATAAGATTATTCTGCTTTAGGATTCTTTAAAGCTTTGTCTAAGAGATCTTTATCTAAAGCTTTATCCCATCGTGCTACAACAATTGTTGCGCAAGCATTACCAACTAAATTTGTTAATGCACGGCACTCAGACATAAAACGGTCAAAACCAAGAATTAAAGCCATCCCTGCTACAGGAACCGCCGGTACAACCGATAGAGTTGCAGCCAGAGTAATAAAGCCTGCGCCAGTCACCCCTGCTGCACCTTTAGAACTTACCATTGCCACAAGAAGCAATGCAATTTGTTCACTAATTGATAAGTCAACATTACACGCTTGTGCGATGAACAGAGCCGCCATAGTCATGTAGATATTTGTACCATCGAGGTTAAATGAATAACCTGTCGGAATCACCAAACCTACCACCGATTTTTCACAACCTGCTTTTTGCATTTTATCCATTAAAGATGGTAAAGCTGCTTCAGAAGAACTTGTTCCTAAAACCAACCAAAGTTCATCTTTGATATAACGAATTAAATGAATAATTGAGAAGCCATTGTAACGGGCTACTGCTCCTAGGATCACTATGACAAACAATACCGCTGTAATATAGAATGTCATAATTAATAGCAATAAATTACCAATTGATTCGATTCCATACGCACCAATGGTAAAAGCCATTGCACCAAAAGCACCGATTGGAGCCAGCTTCATTAACATACCAACAAGGTAAAAAACTGGAGCTGTTAAGTTATTTAAGAAGTCGGTAATTGGACGTGCACGGTCACCCAATGCAGCCAAAGAAATACCAAATAACACCGCCACAAACAGAACCTGCAAAATCTCGCCACCTGCCAGAGGGCTAACTAGAGTTTGCGGGATAATATTCATGAAGAAGTCAGTAATATTTGTTGCATGCGCCTTTTCAACGTAAGTATTTACTTTATCGTTGACTAAGGTAGCGGGGTCAATATTAAGACCTTTACCTGGTTGGATAATATTTGCCACAATCATACCAACTACTAGCGCCAAGCTTGAGAAGGTAAGGAAATAAAGCATAGCTTTACCAGTTACACGGCCAACTCGGCTCATGTTTGTCATACTGGCAATGCCTGTAACAACGGTTAAAAAGATGACGGGAGCAATAATCATTTTAACAATCTTGATGAATGCATCACCAAGCGGTTTTAAACTTTCGCCAAGTTCTGGGTAAAAATGACCAATTAAAATGCCCAAAATAATTGCAAAGATGACCTGTACATACAAAATTTGGTGAAACTTCTGTTTTTTCTGTACCGTTTCTTGGTCAAGGGTATTGAAATCCATTATCTAAATACCTTTTCGATGGGGATAAAAAAATAAAATATAAAGCGTGCACCACAAGCTGCTTTATCAAGGAAAAGCCATTGTAAAGAATAAAAAACGGCCTGTGTTATAAATTTAAAAAATGTCAAATTCAATAATCATGCAATAAATTATATAAAATCATTTTAATTTTCTAGTTTTAAAAGATAAAAAAACAACCAAAATTCGTTATAAAGCATTATTTAATCTTAATATTTTAAGTAAAAACATGCACAAAAATGGCTGTAGAAGTTTAATTGTCTCATACCAGCACAACATTTATTAAATAAATGATTTTATAAAAAACATGTAAATTATAAATTATGAAAATTTAGTTTAAAAATAATAAGAAAAATTGATATATAATTTTTTAACAAGATAAAGTGTCTCTTTTTTGTTAAAAAAATCACACTAATAGGCTTTGAAATTAATTCAAATTAAGGAGCGTTAAATAACCGTTCCAATAAAATGTGGACGTAATCTAAGCTTAATGTACGTTCAGTGAATAAGATGCGAAATAGCATAGGGGCAATAACAGCTTCGATAATTTCTTCATTATTTATAGTGGGTTCATTACGCGATTTAGCTCTGGCTTGAATAATATCAAGTTGTTGAATAATTAAGGTTTCACATTTTCTTGCATTTGAAGAGTCGGCTGTATATAGCACATCACGCAATAATGTTTGACCAACTTCAGAAGAATACTCCTCAAAATATTGTTCAATCCATGCAGTGATATCTAGCTGAAATGAACCTAAATCTTTTGGTTCCATATCAGGTTTAAGTTCATTTAGGGCTACATCTGAAAATAGCTGATTAATATCGCCCCAACGGCGGTAAATTGTTGAAGGTGTTACTCCTGCCTCATGAGCGATCATAGGTATGGTAATTTGGCTCTGCTCTAAGGTTTTTTGAAGCTCTTTTACCGCTTGATGCACCGCAGTTTGAATTCTTTCACTACGACCACCAGGACGTAAGCCAGTAACAACTTTTGCCATTTATAAACTCTGTAAAGGGATCAAAAAATTTATAAATATTTATATCTATATACAAAATACACTAAAGCTAAGGATTTGCTTTAGTGTGAAAATAATATATAAAAGCTAAATATTCGCTTTTATGTTATTCATCTTATATGAACAATTCAAGTTCAAAACGGTCTGTATCAGTTTTTCAGTTAGATAGTGCAAGTGCATTGACACTTAATACAATCACGCTCATGACCTTTATGGCGGCGTCTAGTGCACCGACTCCACTTTATCGTCTATACCAACAGCTTTGGCAATTTTCGCCTGTCACTTTGACTTTAATTTTTGCAACTTATGCTTTTACTTTGCTGGGTTCATTACTGATTATTGGTTCTTTGTCTGACTATATTGGACGCCGTCCTGTCATTATTGCAGCCATTTTTCTGCAAATTATTTCGATGAGCTTTTTCTTATTTGCTTCGGATGTTTCGATGTTATTTATTGCACGGGGCTTACAAGGAATCGCAACAGGGCTTGCTGTCTCGGCTATAGGCGCAGCAATTTTAGATTTTAGTAAGCTTCAGGGTTCGCTTATTAATAGTATCGCACCAATGGTCGGCATGGCTGTTGGTATATTTCTAACTTGTTCTATTTTGCAATTCTCTGCCCAACCGTTACAGCTTGTTTTTGAATTTTTATGTCTTCTTCTTATTTGTGAACTCATTTTAAGTTTTTTTACTCCTGAAACAGCCCAAAAGAGATCGGGTGCTCTTGCCTCTTTAAAGCCCAATATGGCTATTCCTCCACAAACAAAAAGTGCTTTATTGAGTATTAGCCCAATTAACATTGCACTTTGGATGGTCAGTGGTTTCTTTCTATCGCTTATGCCATCTTTACTGGCAAAAATTTTCCACACGTCATCGGCATGGCTAAACGGGATTATGTTTATGGCGCTCGCCCTTTCCGGTGCGGTAGGTATATTAACGCTTAGGAAGTCGACAAATTTCCGTATTTTATTAACCGGTACGCTATCGATTGCTATTGGTGCCATTGTCTTATTCATCGCCATTAATCTAACCAATGCAGTAGTTCTATTTTTAGGTTCTATTATTACTGGAGTTGGTTTTGGTACAGCATTTATGGGAGCTATTCGTAGTGTAATGCCATTGGCGCTTCCCGAAGAACGTGCGGGTCTTATGGCTGCTTTTTTTGTTGAAAGCTATTTGGCTTTTAGTATTCCAGCGATTTTAGCTGGCTATTTTGTAGGTAAAATTGGGCTGATGAGTACGGCAAATAGTTATATTAGTTTTATTATCTTATTGTCACTGGTCGCCCTTCTAATGATTATTAAAAATTTTAAAAATAAATAAGCCATAAAAATAGCCTCACTAGAGGCTATTTTTTTAATAGATGCTCTTTAAGTTCTATTAAAAAGTATCTGCTACATACATACGTACCATCTCGCCTTCCTCATCCTTTACCAACGTTAAAAACCGCCAACCACATTTTTCATAAAACTCGGTATGGTCTGTTATTAAATAAAGTGTTTGGATGCCCTGATTACTCAAGTCTTCACGTACAAAATCTAAAATGTGTTTTGCAATGTTTTGGTTTCGATAGTTCTCTTCTACAAATAAAGCACATAAGTTTGGTGTTAAATCTTTACGCTCATGGAAGTCATTATCAATGACTCCTGCTCCAGCAATTAAATGCTTATCCTTATTTAAAACAATGTACCACTGTGGAATAGCATGCTTTTGATCAATGGAAATCTGAATACTCTCAAGATAGGCTTCCACAGGGATTTGCCATTTTTCAGAAAACCACTGGGCAGCCATTTCTTTGTATTGAGGGTAATCAGATAACCGTAATATTTGCATAAAATAAACCTATTTTGTCCAACCTTTTTAAGGTTGAGTCACTGAACTACGAATGGATTGCTGGGTTGGACTCTCATAAGTTGTTTCCGCAACTGGTGAGACACGCCAAATCGCATTACCAACATCATCTGCGACTAATACTGCACCCGAAAAATCAATTGCTACCCCAACAGGACGCCCATACGCTTTGCCTTTTTCACTTAAAAACCCTGTCAAAATATCTTGCGGTGGACCAGAGGGCTGACCACTTCTAAATGGCACAAAAATGACTTTATATCCACTATGTGGTTTACGGTTCCAAGAACCATGCTGACCGATCAATGCCCCACCTCTAAATTGTGGCATCAGTTCGGCTGCATAAAATGCAAGGCCTAAAGAAGCCGTATGGTTGCCTAGTGCATAGTCGGGTTTAATTGCACGAGCAACCATTTCAGGATTTTGCGGTTTTACTCGCACATCTACATGTTGACCATAGTAGCTATAAGGCCAACCATAAAAAGCACCGTCTTGAACCGAAGTCATATAATCGGGTACTAGGTCACTACCGATTTCATCGCGCTCATTAACCACCGTCCAAAGTTTACCGCTTTGAGGTTGCCAAGCCATACCATTTGGATTACGTAGGCCTGTTGCAAATGGGCGAGATTGACCACTTGCAATATCAAACTCTGTAATTTGTGCGCGACCTTTTTCTTGATCTAAACCATTTTCAGCAACATTACTGTTAGAACCGACAGTAATGTAGAGCTTTGTACCTTCGCGATTAGCAATTACATTTTTGGTCCAGTGGTGGTTTAAAGCACCACCCGGTAAGTCCAATACTTTGGTTCCACTGGCTGTAATTTGAGTTTCCCCTTCTTGGTAAGGAAAACGCACCAGTGCATCCGTATTGGCGATATATAAGTTATTACTTACCAATGCTATACCAAATGGAGAATTTAAGTTTTTAAGGAATACCGTTTTCTGGTCAGCGACGCCGTCTCCATTGGTATCACGAAGTAAAATAATACGGTTTGCACTCGGATGAGATGAGCCTGCACGCCTCATCACAAAAGTCATGATTTTACCTTTAATACCTTTGCTGTCTTCCGGTTTAGGCGGAGCATCTGTTTCAGCAACCAATACATCGCCATTTGGTAATACATAAAGCCAACGCGGGTGCTCAAGTCCTTTGGCGAAGGCTTTGACCTTTAAACCTTCTGCTGGAGTTGGCATAGCGCCATTTGGCCAGCCCTCTGCTGGGGCTATATTAACGGTCGGTAATAAGCTCGATTTAGGCTCAGGAAGTTTTGGTTCTGGGCCATAACTCTCGGCAATCGGATATTGAGATGATGATGCACATCCTGCAAGTACACATACAACCGTAATGCCTAAAGTTGGCTTCAAAAAATCGTTAAGCATCTTTTATCTCCATTTTATTTATTCGCAATAAATACAGGTTAATGCTTTAGAAGAGAGACTTATAGTTGATTTATTTAACTGTACTGAGCATTACAGTCTATATTTTTAAAATTTTAATACATAACTGGGTGTTTATTAGGCACTTAATTTACTTTCTTCATTAACTATCAATTAAAACTTGGTCCCAGAACTATTGTTTAAAGTATTTAAAAAGCTCTCTTTATCTTTGGGCGAGATCATTACTGTAGCCATTCTTCCATCTTTCATATAATAAATTTTAAGTCGATCTAGCGATAATGCTGGAGAAGAAAGTGGATTATGGGTAGGTTCTATTTGAGTAATATCATTGATATTAATTTTCCATCGAAATACCAAGCTCTTAATGATTAATGTGTTGTTTTCTACTACGTAATACGTGTTAAAGACCGGAAGCCAAATAACCAAAATGACTAAACTATAAATGAAGAGGTGCTGAAAATTTGAAGCTAAAGAATAATGATAATTTGCTTCATAAATTTTCATAACGATATTGGCAGTGATCACAACAAATATTAATAAAAGCCACCAATCAATTTTTGATCTAAATTTCAAAGTTATCCTCCATCTTTAAAATTAATTCCTAACAATTTATTGTTTCTAATTTATCTTCTTAAGTTAAAGCAAAACTCACCGCCTCTTTGGCGTGAATGGTCGTAGTATCAAATAAAGGAACCGAGAATTTAAGCTCACCAATTAACATACAAATTTCAGTACAACCCAAGATAATGCCTTGTGCACCTTCAGCTATAAGTCTTTCTACAATAGCGATATACTTTTGCTGAGAATCGGGGTTAATCACGCCTAAACAAAGTTCTTCATAAATAATGCGATGAACTGTCTTTCGGTCGGCTTCATTTGGAATAACAATATCAATTCCATAATCCCTCAATCGGGATTTATAGAAATCTTGCTCCATTGTAAAAACTGTTCCTAACAGTGCAACTTTACCAATATTTTGACCCAAAATTTCTTTTGCGGTTGCATCAGCAATGTGTAAGAAAGGAATCGAAATTGAATCTTCAATCTGTGCAGCAATTTTATGCATGGTGTTAGTGCACACCAAAATACAATCTGCCCCTGCTTTTTCTAAATTTAGCGCTTGCTCAGCTAAATATGCGCCAGCTTCTTGCCATAAACCCTTCGCTTGCAAGGCTGCTATTTCTTCAAAATCAACACTATTAATAATGACCTTAGCAGAGTGCAATTTTCCTAATTTACGATGAACCATTTTATTGATTTGTTGATAATAAAGCGCTGTAGATTCCCAACTCATTCCGCCTAATAAGCCGATTGTTTTCATTATTGAACCTTTCTATTTATTCAAAACTTATCTATATCTCTTATGAGTAAAGCGCAGCTAGAATAAAATTGCTTTCTTTATTAAATTATTATTTATCTTATAAGCTATATTTTTTTAAACTACTTAGTAAGAACTCTATGTTAGAAACAGAACGTTTAATTTTACGGCCATTCCTTGAAGAAAACTTACCTATTATGTTGGAGATGTTTCAAGATAAAGATTTTATGGCCTTTTCACCTCATGGTGCCTTATCGACTGAAGCCGCCAAGAGACGATTTTTAGAAATTTTGGAGCACTATAAAAATTATAATTTTGGCAAAATGGCTATCGTTTTAAAAGATACCCATAAAATTATTGGTTATTGTGGTTTTGAAACTTGTGAGGTTGATAGCAAGACAGAAGCTGAACTAGGTTTTAGACTCATTAAAAGTGAACGAAATAAAGGCTATGTTGTTGAAGCTTCACTTAAATTACTAGAAGACATGCAAAATCGAAACTTTAAGCATGTGATCGCTTTTTCAGAAAAAAATAATTTACCTGCCCACAATCTATTAAATAAGCTGGGTTTTGAAAAAACAAATTCATCTAGTTACATGAATATGGATGTTATCTTTTTCAAAAAAGACTTGTCATTTCTTTGATAAAAATAACGTATTACCTTAAAAACTTTAAGTGAGTGAATATCTATTGGCTTCAAGAAAACCAGTGTTAAAGCCAAATCATAAAACATAAGAATTCACGCAAAATTCACGACCAGCTCTTTAATTTAATCTTATAAAGTTGGCTTGGATATCGACATGAAAATTATAACTACAGCCCTAGGGTTGATTACTTTGGTAGGTTTAACGGCGTGTAAAAGTGTGCCTAGCTACTCAGGTGACTATGGCAAAGCTGAACAAAAAATTACTGGTATAGAATTAGATGACCAACAGGCGCTAGAAATCGGCAATCGTTTTGTCGCTGCATTTAATACGCTCGGCACCCCTTCATTTGTAAATAATGCCAGCAATCTTTACGCTGATCAGCTCTATATCAACGATACACTCTCACAGTTCTCTCAAAAGAAAGATCTGATTCAGCATTTTGAAGGCATGAATGACCGAGTGAGTAATGTCACTGTAAAACTCATTAGTGCAACTCATCACCAAGATACAGCTTACATCCATTGGTACATGTCCTATGACTTTAAAATGCTAGGTCGTTCAAAAACCATGGCTTCTTATGGAATTAGTCAGATTAAGATTAATGAACAACAAAAAATTATTTTCCAGCAAGATTATTGGGATCCAGCGAATGGCCTCTACCGTTCTTTACCAATATTTGGAGGAGTATATAAATGGATATTGCCGTTCAAAAAAGTCGAATCTTGATATTTCTAGGAATCTTAATCGTATCTCAGGCAAATGCGGCTGAACTAAAAAAATGCAGTTCAGCGCCTTTAATGGTGACGAGCAAGAAGGTTGGAAATGTCAGTTATTTTGCTGAAGATTGCCTAAAAAATTGGCAAAGCCAAAGCATCAAAATGGACTTTAGCTATAACCGCGATATTCCCGAGTGGGCATTTAAACGCGCAGCCACCCACTTTTTGAAGAAAAATGTTAGCGGCTTTGATGCGAAATCTCCGCTTAATCATATTAATGAACTATATAGGCCAATTAAGAGTGGAGATCTTTATAGTCTCTATTATCAACATGAAAATCAAAAACTAGAACTAAAATTAAACCAGAAGCTACTCGGTTCTTTGAACAATCCGAATGCAAATCAATATTTTAAAATCTGGTTTGGTAGTGAACCGTTTAATGCTAAATTAAAACAACAATTATTAAATTAATGGCTTAATAAAATCTCATGGGTAATCACTTTATCCTCATGGTTGAGGACCATTTTGAACTTGCAGCAACAGTCTGCGAATTTCTTGAAGTGCATGGTTATGTTGTCGATCATGCACGTAATTTAGATGCTGCACGGACTTTTCTCAAATCGCAGCATTATCATCTTTTGTTGCTCGATATAAATTTGCCCGATGGCTCTGGCTATGACCTATGCAACTGGCTACGTACCGAACAAGGCGTTGATATTCCCGTTCTTATGCTCACAGCAAGAGATACTTTAGATGACAAACTTAAAGGTTTTACTGCTGGAACAGATGATTATTTGGTAAAACCTTTTGATTTTAATGAACTAGTAATGCGGATTCGTGCATTAATAAAAAGAGCAGCTGGCGAAGTTACTTACCATAAAATTCAAATTCACGACTTAATTCTTGATAGTGCAACTCAAACCGTGGTTCGTGCCGGAAATAATATCGAGTTACCCCCTATTCAATTTAAATTATTAAAAATTTTGATGCGCCAGTCTCCAAAAGTAGTGACTAAGCAAGAACTGATGATGGAATTATGGGGAGATGAAGAACCTGAAAGCGATGCATTGCGCAGTCACATTTATAACTTAAGAAAAATGGTTGATAAACCTTTTGATCCTAAACTATTACATACAGTGGCAGGGGTCGGGTTAAAAATTGCTTTGGAAGATTCTGCGACTTAACTTAAATAGACCACGACAATTAAGCCTGTGGTTGGCTCCAAATCGAGTTCAGGATGAGTGGTTAAATAGTACTGCCGATCAAACAGCTCCACTCGCCATCCTAATTGCTTGCAAAGCTTTTGTACCAATTGCAAACCAATGCCATGACCTTTAGCCTTTAAGGAAAGTTGTGTGTCGCTGAGCTCTTGCACCTTTACATCGTTAGGTAAAGAAATTCCAATTCCATTATCTGCAATAATCAGGCTGTTTTTTTGTTGAATGATGTCGATTTGTGAACCTTGAGAATAATTAAGCGCATTACGTAAAATATTACCTAAAACCATTTGAGTCATAGAAGGATATAACCAGCGTGGCTGTTCAGCTGAGTCTGGATGAATACTAATATGTATTCCTTTACTCACACTCATCACTTCTAAACTTTCAACTAAATCCTTTACTGTTTTGGATAATAAATTTTTCTCAGATGGCAAGCTCTGTACCGTATTACGTGCAATCGCAAGTAAGGTATCAACGAGCAACTGCATATCTTCAATTGTATTGTGAAGACGGACTAGGGATTTATCGTCTCCATATTTCGCCTGACACAGTTGCACATTACCTTTCAAAATGGTGAGTGGAGTGCGTAACTCATGACTCACATCTCCAGTAAATTCTCTTTCGCGTCGAATAAAATCACTTAAAACCTGATGATATTTTTCTAAAGCTTGTTTGAGATATTCAGCTTCCATATTGCCATTAGTATTAATATTTCTAAAAGGAGATGCCTGAGTATCTTGATGTGCCCAATCAATATTTTCTAAAGCATTCGCTAAACGCGTAATTGGGGAAAAATAGCGTCTTGCTCTTCGGTTTGACCACCACAAAAAGCTATATAAAACAGATAAGCTGAACATGAGTGGAGCAAGACCAAATAACCAGATCAGCTTATTAACATTGCTTTCGCCAAATACCAACAGAACATGCTGACCATTACGCTCACCATAGACCGTCATTCGTTCTTTACCATCAACAAATACTCGGTGCACGCCACTTTCTAAATGCATGCCCCGAAAAGGTTGAGGCGCGACCTGTGTATTCCACCGATATCCATATAAATTTTTAGTATCTGGTAAATCAGCATTTGGATTACGTTCTATGCGTAACCAGTAATGCTCCATTTCCTGTTCTAAAGCGGTTTTAAGTAAAGAGCCCTTAATCACCCAAGCACTACAAGCCAACCCGACCACGATCGATAATGCAATCAGACCAATCTGCAACCAGTAATATCGATTGAACATTTGGGCTAATGGATGACTCGCTTTGCCATCATGTCGAGTTTTTATCATATCTTTATCGCCGGGATAGGCTATAGAAATTACTATGATCGCTTTTTAAATAAAAAGTGACCAATGACCCATTCTTGACCTTGCTCAAAACCAAATAACTCAGCACAAGCCATGAAGAAAATACGCCAGCGTTGCCACCAAATATTGGCATCTTTTCCATAGATTTTTTTAAACAGGGGCTTCAGTTCGACTTCTTGATTATCCATGTTATCAAGCCAAGCATTTGCCGTTCTCATATAGTGCTCACCCGACCACTGCCACTGTTGAGCCAACTCTAAATGCTCTTGAAAATGCAAAAAAGTCGAAGTCGAAGGCATTAAACCGCCAGTAAAAAAATACTTGGACATCCAATCATAATCTGATTTTACTTCAAAAGGATAATGTAAAAAGCGATGGCAAAAAATATGGCACCAAAGTAAGCCGTCTGCCTTTAACCAGCCCTGAATTTTTTCAAAAAGACGTTGGTAATTACGGACGTGTTCAAACATTTCAACCGATACAACACGATCAAACGTGTCTTGGTCTAATTCAAGTACATTCACATCACAGGTAAGCACTTCAACATTGGTTAACCCCCTCAACTCTGCTTGCCGAAGAATATGCTTTTTCTGAGTAGCAGAATTTGAAACAGCCGTAATCTGTGAGCGTGGATAGTTTTCTGCCATCCACAAAGTTAAAGAACCCCAACCACAGCCTAACTCTAAAATGTGTTGACCGTTTTTAAGCTGTGCTCTTTCACAATAAAGCTGAAGAGCCAGCTCTTCTGCCTGATCTAAAGTTGTGGTTTTAGTCGGGAAATAGCACGCACTATATTTAAGTCTTTTTCCAAGCACCGCCTGAAAAAACTCGGTCGGCAATTCATAGTGCTGCTCGTTTGCCTTATCCGTTTCAACCGCGATTTCGCTCTTCTTCAGCATATTAAGCACATCCATGTAGCGATGCGCCCCTTGTTCAGGGTCACAACGGCCTTCTTGGATTAAGCGCTTTTTACTTAAAGCACGAATTGCAGCTCGAATTGCATGATCTGGAATCACACCACTTTCAACAATTTTCAAAGACTGATGAACAATAAAATCCATATGCGCACCTATTTTTTGGGTTTTCGCGGAATAAACATTGACGTTTTTTGTTGATAATCAAGATAATTTTGACCGCGACTTTTAATTGCTTGTTTTTCACTAAATGGAATACCCGTGACGTAATATAAAAATAGCCACATCAGTAACGGATAAATCCATAATAAATATTGGCCTGCCGCTAAACTAATAATTGGATAGGCAAACCAGTGTAACCATTCAAAAAAATAATTGGGGTGACGTGAATAACGCCATAAACCCTGATCCATCGTTTTGCCATGATGATCTGGATTTAATTTAAATCGGTATAACTGCTGATCAGCGAGCTGCTCTCCAATGAAAGCAATTGCTATGATGACAGCTGCAATTACTAAAGCGACTTTATATCCACTATTCCATTCAGTTGCCTCTACATTGAGTAGCGTCCACATCGGTAAAAAGAACAAAAGCACTAAAAGTGTTTGAAAGATAAAAAAGAATAAAAAGCCAATATGCTGAAACTTACCCATCGCTTTACGCATGCTCGCGTAACGTCCATCTTCTTTTTGTTCAGATTGATAACGTCTTAACAGATGCCAAAATAATCTTAAAAACCATAAGCCGCTAAAAATACCGATAAAAAGACGCACTTCAACTGGGGCAACTGAAATGAGTAAAGAAGACACGATAATGTTTACTGCCAGACAGAAACTCCATGCAGCATCTACAATTCCAGCTCGGCCATTTAGAGTGGCAAGTAACCAGCTCAGCAACATGATCATTAAATCTAGAATCAGTAAATTCCAAAACATGAGCAGTCTCCTTACTTGAGCTGTTTGAGTTAGTAACTGGTACTTTCAAACAACAAGTGAACATTGCTTATCACGCCTTCTTTAAAACCACCTTCGCAATAACATAAATAAAAATCCCACATGCGAATGAAGTTTTCATCAAAACCTAGAGCCAATACTTGTTCCCGCGCTGCTAAAAACCGCACTCGCCAGTGATGAAGTGTGTGCGCATAACTTAAACCAATATCATTTAAATGTTTTAACCTTAAACCACTTTCAGAAGCAGTTTGTGTCAATACACTTACACTAGGAATGAAGCTACCCGGGAAAATATAGCGCTTAATATAATCAACTGTATTTAATGCTTTTTTATACCGGAAATCTTCAATGGTAATGGCTTGAATAAATGCCAAACCTTTTGGTTTTAAAAGTGCTTTACATTGATCAAAGTATGTCGATAAATATTCCGCACCAACCGCTTCAACCATTTCAATTGAAACCAGCTTATCGAACTTGCCTTCGAGCAAACGGTAGTCTTTAAGTTGCACATCAATTCGATGCGCCAAGCCAGCTTCATTTACACGAGTAACGGCTTCATCATATTGAGCTTGTGAAATGGTAATGGTGGTTACTCTACAGCCATAATGTTGAGCTGCATAAATTGCAAAACCACCCCACCCACTTCCAATTTCAACCAAATGATCTAGTGGTTTTAAATCTAACTTTTTACAAATGATCTCTTTTTTTAAATCAGATGCTTCTTCGAGGGTCATGCTTTCATTTTCAAAAACGGCGCTCGAATACATTAAAGACGGATCTAAAAATAATTTAAAAAAGTCGTTGCTTAAGTCGTAGTGCTCGGCAATATTTTTACGGCTACCACTTATAGAATTCTTTCGATTTTGATACCAAGCTTTAAGAAAAAACTGGCTCGCTTGAGCAATAACATTCTGGTTGATTTGGTCCAATACAGCTCGGTTACGTGCCAAGATCTGAATCAACTCGACAAGGTGCTCGCTGCTCCAGTCACCACGAATGTAGCCTTCTGCTGCTCCCAAAACACCATTTTTTAAAATAAGATCCATCAATAAAGGATTGTGAACTTCAATCACAGCATGTAAGTCTGAAACTTCACCGACCGTTCCATTCCATGCGCCCTGAAAAGTGATCTGTCCATGACGTAGTTTGAGAAGACTCTTGAGCAATAACGGCAGTGAGTCATCTTCACCATAAAGAAATGTTTTTATCATGTCTTATCTACCTTGATCTTTTTAGGATGACGATAAAATGGAACTTTCTTTCGCCATAACTTAAATGCCTCTAAATATATTGAAAACAACATTTTAAAAGGCGCTAGGCTGTTTATAAGAGCATATCGATATTGCTGTGAAGGAAATGTGATGGGCACAAGCTCAAAACGCATAGTGGCATCAAAGACTTGTTTTTGCTCTTCAAAAAGCTGCATATGAATGACATTCTGCTGATCTGAAAAACTAAATCGCCAACGGTAAGTCAACTGCATGGGCATGAACGGCGAAACATGAAATGATTTTTCAAAGTTAAAATCGAAACTTTGATAATCACCTACCTGACTTTGTTGTTTTATACATTCATGTGTATAGACTTTTCGTTCATTCCACGGGGTATTGGTAATTTCACTAAGAATAAATAACGGTTTTCCGACTTTATTTAAAACAAAATAAAATACGACCGAATTAAACCGAAAGCCTAAACAACGAGGCAAAGCCAAGACACGAATTTGCCAGTCTGGCCGAAGATGTAAGTGATTATTTTGCAGTATCGCTTTCTCTACTCTGTCTCTTATAGAACCGTGATACATGTTTAAAAAATCATTTTTAGATAGTTTTAATACATTCCAGTGATCCATCGACCAGAGTGAACAATCGTTTGTAATATCAACTAATTGATCTGGATCGAACCATAAATAATTTAAGGTCGATGTAAACTCATGCGGTTTAGGGCTATAACGCCGATGACTAATAAGCGCAGGAGCGATAGCAAGTTTATTTAATAACATTTGAAAGCTCCTTATTTATTCTTATAACGCTAAGAGTTGCTCAACAACACGTGCTGCACTGCGGGCGCCGTCTTCATGAAAGCCCCAGCCCCAATATGCTCCACAAAATGAAGTACGATTTTGCCCATTAATTTCGTGCCAAAGAGATTGAGCTTTAATCGCTTTTGCATCAAATACGGGATGTCGATATTGCCGCTCAACCAAGATGGCTTCGGATTTGATTTTCATATTCGGATTTAAAGTAGAAAAAATTTGAGTAGCGCAGGATAAATTCTGCAAATTATTCATCCAGTAGGTAAAACCATAATGTATGTCGGACTCATCGTTTTGAACTTGAGATGTTGGCGTTACATGCACATGCCAGCTTGCCCACTGCAAACGGCTTTTAGGCATAATTGAAAGATCACGATGGACGACCATTCGATTATCTTGATAACCAAATTGACTTAATATTTCTTGTTCAAGCTCTGACGCATCTTTAATTAAACTTAGGCTATCGTCAGCGTGGCTTGCAAAAATCACCCAGTCATATTGGGCTTGCCCTTCAACGGTTTCGATCAAAACTGTTTCTGGTGAACGACTCACAGCTTTTACTTCTGCAAATTTCCACTCAATGGATCGGCATTTTTTTTGAATAGCACGAATATAGCTTGCCGAACCATGTTTAACTGTTTGCCATTGTGGGCGGTCTTTTAACTGCAACATGCGGTGATGCTGAAAAAAGCTCACGGCAAATCGATATGGAATTTGGCCTACCTGCTCAACGGGTGCCGACCATAAGGCACCGCACATCGGATAAAGATGTTCATAACGAAACTCATGACTATATTTGTGAAGGTCCAAATACTCTTCAATCGATAAATTAGGATCGATATCCGCCACATCTATATCTTTATTGTCATCATAAAAACGCAGCAAATCTGAGAGCATTTGCAGAAATTTTCGGTTTAAAAAGTTCTGCGGACGGGCAAAGAGCGACCATTTTTTTGAAGGGTTATATTGAAGTCCACTCACCAGATTATTCACCGAAAAACTCATATCGCTGCTTTGAGTTTCTACGTCTAATTTTTTAAGCATGTCAGTAAATAACGGATAGTTATAGTCGTTAAACACAATAAAACCACTATCTACCGCGACTTTAGTGCCTTCTATCTCTAGCTCGTGAGTGTCAGTATGACCGCCAAAATAATTATTTTTTTCATACACAGTGACGTGATGTTGTTCCGACAATCTCCAAGCTGCGTAAAGTCCAGATATACCTGAACCAATAATGGCAATTTTCATAACACTTCACCGTTTTCAATTTTTTCTATCGATAGGTTTTTAATCTTTTTATATTGATAAACCTTCTCTGGTACTGGCTTTAACCCCCACACCAAACCAAATAGAGACATCAGTTTGAGCACATAAAAAGTGATATCAATCTGCCACCAATAAAAGCCTTGACGCACACTGCCTGCGTAAAAGTGATGGTTGTTGTGCCATCCTTCACCCAAGGTAATTAAAGAAAGTAGAAAATTATTACGACTATCATCTGGGGTATTAAACTCACGTGAGCCATAACGATGAGCGAGTGAATTAATACACAAGGTTGCATGCGTTAATAGAACAGTGGAAATCACAAATCCCCACACCAAAAGCTGTAAGCCATTGGTACCCAAGTCAGGAAAATGTTGCGCAAGCCATGAACCTAATCCATAAATTGCTAAGGCCGTCAAAATCACAATAGGCAAACTAAATCGGTCTAGCCAAATCAGCTCTGGATATTTCAACCAATCTTTAATGACTTTTTTTCGAGTAGCAAAATTTTGCTCATTTAAAAACCAGCCTACATGCGAATACCAAAAGCCTGCTTTCGCTGAATGTGGATCCTGGTCGGTGTCGGTAAAGTGATGGTGATAACGGTGATGTGCTGCCCACCATAACGGTCCGCGCTGCGCACTCATGGTCCCGATCAGTACAAAAATGAATTGAACAATACGTGATGTCTGAAAAGTTTTATGCGAAAGATAACGGTGAAAAAAAGCGGTAATTGCAAACATGCGAAGAAAATAAAAACCCAGCATGAAAACAACCGCGAACCAAGATACGCCCACCCAAAACACTGCTAAACAAGCGATATGTAATAAAATAAAAGGAATAATTCTTAACCATTGAATGTTCTTTTCAATGACATATTCGCTAGAAGCACCCACTTGCGCATTTTCTGAATCTGACCAGCTATCGATCCAGCGCAGAAAAAATTTAGACATTGATTCTTCCTGATCTAAAGCATTTCTTTTGGTTCTAATTTAGAAAATGCGCAATGAATTTTATGTGAAGTTCACTCGGTTACGAGATAAATATAAGCATCTACGCAACTAACATTTCACTATTTAGACTGTGTTGTCTTAACGAGTTTAGAAACGTCGTAGCCATAGCTTTTTGCAGTTTGCAGATAAGACTGAAATGTCGCCTCATCAAGTTGAGGGCTACGAGAAAGAATCCATAAATATTTATGGCTTGGGCCACCGACTAAAGCAACCTGATAATCTTGGTCAACTCTTAAAACCCAGTAATCGCCTTTTGTAAAAGGAATCCATCGGAGGCCAGAAGGTAAAAAGCTCACCTTCAATTTACTGTTGCCTTCATTTTGCGGATAAGCAACTCCTTCAGATGAGATCATTTCGCCTTTTTTTGTCGTACAGCTATTTAAAACACCAAGGGTTTTGTCCGCGTTAATAGAATAGTTTGCAGTTGTATTGGCTACACAATTACGCTGAAAAAACATAGGTAAATGTGCAATTTCATACCACTTACCTGCGTATTTATTAATATCGATAGAATCAACAGCGACAGGTTTAGTATTAGTGTCTGCAAAGGTGCTCAAAGGAAGCATTAAGCTCACTGCTGCAAGGCTACTGCTAATGACAAGTGATTTAAATAATAATTTCATGATTGCCCTCTTCTGTTTATTTAATACGTTTAAACATACGTCAGAGGGCTGTGAACAAAGTGTGAATTTTAAAAATTAAGCAACATTAATAAGGATTTAATTGTATTTCTTTAGAGCATCGGCAACTGGAAAATCAAGCTCAAAGCACACACCCTCAACCGTGTTATAAACTCGATAGAAGCCATGATGTAAGTCCATAATTGAAGCAACAATCGATAAGCCTAATCCACCTGTTTGATTCTCATCACTTCGATTTGAATGGCATTGGTAGAATCTTTCAAAAAGATGCTCAAGTTGATGTTCAGCAATTGAAATACCACCCGTTACCACAGTTAGGCTTACCCATTGCCTATGTTCAATCATTTTATGTTTTGTTGCGATATAAATAGTTCGCTTGTTACCACCGTGAACCAGCGCATTTAAAACAAGGTTATAAACGGCTCGTTGAAATAGCTCAGGATCTGCAAATAACTTTTGAGCTTCTAGATTAAAACTAAAATGACAGTCTTGATCTTCAGCTTGATATTCAAAAATCTGGCATAGACCATCTATAACGTCTTGGACGTTTATTTCCTGTTTGTTTACAAGAACCATTTTCTGATCGGCTCTTGCCAAGAAAAGCATACTATCAATCATGCGTTTTAATCTGTGGTAGTCGTCTAAATGAGACACCAGCAAATCTTCATATTGCTCAATCGAACGTTCGCCAGTTAAAGCAATCTCGGTTTGCCCAATCAAATTATTTAAAGGCGTACGGAACTCATGAGCGATATCTTCAGAAAAACGGTTGAGCTGGGTATAGCCTTTCTCAATACGCTCAAGCATGTGGTTTATATCTTTAGAAAGTAGCTCAACTTCTAAAGATGAATTTGATAGATTTAATCTTTTCTGGAGCTGATTTACGTTAATAGAATGAGTTTGCTTACGAAGCTGTTGTAGCGACCGTAAACCTAAATGACACGCTAAAATACAAAGCACAAAGATTGCAAACACGCCCCCGACCACATACATCAAGAGACTTTCTTGAAAAGGTAAAAGAATATTGATGCGTTCCGACCACTGTTTACCTGCAATGAGCAGATAAGGCTCGTTATTAATTTTTATGGTTTTCCAAGCAATGCGTGTTGGATATGAGTTGTTAACTAAATCTTGAAATTGAAGACTGTTGCGCTGTGCAAGTTCAGGCAGTTGAATGTGGAGCGGATTGATATTAATTAAAGTTTTATCTTTATGGATGAGCAGAAACAAGTTGTCTTGGTTGCCGAGCATGTTTTGATACAGCTTAGGACGCGCAATGATTTGCTCTACATTTTCGCTATCTTGCAACAAAATTTCCAAACGGTTAATTCGCTCTGCTAAAGCTTTATCTTGCTGCTTCAATAAAATCTGGTTAATACCCAAATAGGTCATAAAGCCGACGGAACATAAAATTAAGGCAGAACAAAGCGTGACCAGTAATGTAATACGGACTTCAAGAGAACGTAGAAATTTAAAGTTCATAAGCTAACCGAAATTTTATAGCCCAAGCCACGTATGGTATGAATGAGTTTTAACTCATATCCCTCATCAATTTTGCTTCGTAAACGGCGTACTGCAACGTCAATAAAGTTAGTATCAGTGTCAAAGTTAATGTTCCAAACTTCGGAACCAATTTGTCTGCGTGTCACGATTTGCTCTTTGTTGAGCAATAGATAACGCAACAAATTAAATTCGGTTTTACTCAGCTCAATTAAGTTGCCACTACGCCATACTTTATGACTGACCACATCCATTTTTAAATCGCTAATAGATAGCTCATTTTCTTGCAGATATTGCTGTCGTCTTAACAGACTTTTGATACGTGCCAATAGTTCAATATAGGAAAAAGGCTTAGCCAAGTAATCATCTGCACCCAACTCTAACCCTTTCACTCTATCCATCACCTGATCTTTCGCCGTTAAGAAAATCACCGGAATTTTTGAAAACTGGCGTAGAACCTGTAATACGCTCCAGCCGTCTATGTCCGGCAACATGACGTCAAGAATAAGCAAGTCATATTGATCTCTCTTTAGCATTTCCAAACCTTGCAGCCCTAAGTGAACACACTCCGCTTGATATCCAGACTCTTTTAATCCTTTGACCAAATAAGTGGCGATCTTGATCTCGTCTTCAATAATAAGGATACGCATTTTGTAGAGACTCATTTGAAAGATGACAACTTTGTAATGTGATTGTCATGCTTGAAATTAAGCAATTTGTTTAAGATTTTCAAAGCGACTTAGAGGCAATCATTATGAAAAAATTGAACTGGCTGATGTTAACAGTCGTGCTATTCGGTAATAGTACTTTTGCACAGCCCCCTGCTTTGAATCAAGTTTATTCATTAGATTTCAAAACTGCCCACCTGTTAGCCGACAGTGCGAAAGAGGCATGTAAAAAACTAAACCAAAATATTGCGGTTGTTGTTGTAGATCACGGCGGTAATCCTTTAACTGCCGAACGGCATGAGCTGGTAGGTCCACATAATTTAATGGCTGCCGAGAAAAAAGCCTATACCGCGTTAACAACCAAAACATCGACCTTAGTTTTAAGCCAAAACAGTAACCAGAACCCCGATGCAAAAAATTTAACTACCGTAGCAAATTTACTTTTGTTAGGCGGTGGCGTACCTGTTCGTTTTGGGAACCAAGTGATCGGAGCCATTGGGGTTGCAGGTGCTGGCGGTGCACAAAATGACAATCAATGCGCAAGCAAAGCCATTGAAACCGTTTTTCATTCATAAGGAGTTCACCATGACTAAATCATTTATTGCTTTATCTTCGTTATTTATTGCTTCGGCTACATTTGCACAAACTAATCCGCTAAGTGTGCACGTGTTAAATCTAGAAACGGGTTTACCCTCTTCTCAGGTTGAAGTCGTTTTAGAGAAAAACACCAATAACCAATGGGTTAAGCTCAACCAGCAAGTGACCGATTCAAATGGTCGTATTACTGCGCTCTATCCAGAAAATAAAAAACTAGAGCAAGGTGTTTATAAAGTTACTTTTAAAACTGAAGACTGGTTTAAAAAGAACAAACAACAAACTTTTTTTGCCGAAGTACCTGTAATTTTTAAAGTCGATGGAAGCGTAAATCACTACCATATTCCGTTACTACTTAGCCCTTACGGTTATTCAACTTATCGCGGCAATTAAAATAAAAAACCCCTTTATCTGTTATGCAAAAATAAAGGGGTTGGTTAAAAGCAATTTCTACAATTCAACTGAGACCCTACATTCGTAATGATCTTAGTAGAATGCAGTTTTCCTAATTTACGATGAACCATTAAGAATAAGCGAACGGTGAGCGCTTACCCCTGCCATCATTCCATCTGCAACTGCGAATGGTACCGAACCACCTAAACGTGCAATATCACCGCAAGCAAAAACCCCTTTTACCGTGGTGTCTTTTGTCGCGTTTGTTTTGATTATTTGTCCAAACGGCGTGTCTTCGACTTCACATCCAAGCTCGGCCAGCCAAGGTTGAGTAATATATGTACGTGTTGGAATAAACAGTCCATCCAGAGCAATAACCTTTCCATCGGTAAACACAATCTCTGCCTCACCTCTGATTTCCTGAATAAGACATGGCTCTACAATCACTCCACGTTTTTGTAAGGAAGTATGCCATTCTGTATGAATGAGTTGATCATTTCCATTAAGTAAAAGCGTGGTTGGGCCCCAATCAGGTAGCATCATTGCCAATTGTAAGCTGTGTTCTGAAGTGGCCAAGATACCGATTTTTCCTTGTTCTAATTCATATCCATGACAATATGGACAGTGAAAAACTGTTTTTCCCCATCTTTCAGCTAAACCCGGTATTTCGGGCAACTGGTCGGTCACTCCTGCCGCAATAATAATTTTTTTAGTTTGAATGGAATACACCCCATCAATACAAATACAAAAGCCTTCATCTATTTTTGCGATTTTTTTTAACTCCTCCATTTTGCCAGTGAACAGTGCTATATGCTTCTAATTGTTTTTTTGCAATTTCAATAATTTCACTAGCTTGAGTTCCATCTTGTGTAAGGAATCCATGAGAATTTTCAGCAAAACGATTTCTTCTTTGCCCTGCATCAATTATCGCAATGTTTCTACGTGCACGGGCTAACGGCATTGCTGCCGATAAACCCGCATAACTGCCGCCAATAATCGCAACGTCGTACAGCATTTTGTCCACCCTTAATAAGTAACTTATGAAGTTACATTAATGCTTTTTATTTTAATTTGCAACTTTTCATGTTACATTTTATATATTCTATTAATCGCGCTGTTTTTTGTGCTTATGCGTACCGACAATAAACTTTCCCGAATACTTCATGTGCTTTTACATATGGCGAGGCAAAATCGCAGTTTTACTTCTGAAGAAATTGCAAAAATGCTATCAACTAATCCTGTAGTTATCCGTCGTACCATGGTTGGATTAAAACAGGCTAACTTCGTACAGTCAGAAAAAGGACCTGGTGGTGGTTGGCACTTAATAGGAGATATCGAAAAAATTACGCTTCTTGATATTTATAATGCTGTTGGTGAACCAAAAATTTTTGCAATGGGCAATGAAAGAAAAAATCCGGAATGTGCTGTAGAACAAGTTGTCAATGCAGCTCTAGATTCAAGTATTCAAGCTGCACAGGCGATTTTAATTCAGCGTTTAAAAGACACTACCCTAGCCGATCTTGCAAGATCATTTGATCAAATCTGTATTGAAAAAGGATGGGATTTAAAACACTCACATTGAGTAATTTTTTCCTCACGTGCTTTTAACTAAAAAAAGCTCCTTAAATGTAAGGAGCTTTAATTTGAAGTGATTTCAAAATTCTTAACTACGAACAAACACCATTGCTAATAACCAATTTTTTGTTTGAATCTAGCGCCACAATTGAAGAAGAAACCGTATTAATAATTTGGGTCATCGCTTCACTTGAAGCATTCACAATACCTTCCATCTTTTTAGCTTTTTGATCAATCGGTTGCCTAAAAGCAATTCGACAATTGAGCTGAGATCCTGCATTCGTGATGACTTTTGCATTATTTGACTCTAATTGAGTGGGCGGTATTTGACGCTTCACCACCCAAGACACCGCAATATTAATATAGCTTTTATCTACAATATCAAAATGAGAAAAGTCTGTAGAAACTCGATATAAAGGCTGATTGTTTCCAGCTAGCCCACTGCTATAACTGTCAATTGCCCCTAATTTTTGCTGTAAACCCGCCGACAAGGTATCGCGTAATTGCGTACCCATGGTCGATGTCCAGCGTTCATTGTTTAACACCGTAGACTTACCACTACTATCTTGGAGCACCAAAGGCGCTCGGTCCAATCGGTCTGGAATCCCGACGGGTAATACCTCAATCACCTGCACAGTTGATTTTATAGCCGCAGTAATTTTAGGGGACATTGTATAATAATTTGGCGTTGGCGAACTCGAACATGCCGTCATGGCAACAGCCGTTAAAAACAGGCCGCTCCCAAGCAGCCAGTTGGCTGCTTTAGGATGTTGAAAAGGTAGAATGTTTTTATTTTTCATCATCGGTCTCTGGTGTTTTACCACGAATAATTGATTCAGGATGTTGCTCAATATAGTCTGCCATTAACTGTAATGAAGCAGCCGCACGTGTCATTTGCTGCAATGCTTTACGTACGTCTTGTTGTAACGGCGCATCGCTCGACAAAATAGACTCAGACGATCTTACAGTTTTACGAACATCGTCTAAGGTTGCTTGTAAACCAGGTGCAACTTTTCCATCTAACTGTTTAACCAGTTTGTCGGTAGACTCAATGGCTGTGTTCATATTGTTGAGCGTTTTACGTACATCTTGCCCAATCTCAACTAACGGGAATTTGGTTAACTTGTCAGCAATCTGAGAAACTTGTGCTTGTAAGCCACTCAGTTCAGTTGGTGTAGTTGGAATCACCACACGGTCATCACTCAAAATTTGTAATGTGGCTGGGTTGGGTTTAGGGAACTTATCTAGGGGAATATAGTTTTGACCCCGTGAGAAGGTTGCCTGTTCTCATTTGAGCACGCCATCCATGTTCAACAAAATCTTTGAAAATATTGCTGTTTGGATTGAGTGCCTGTCCATTCTCAACGCGTGACGGATAGATGACCGCCTCAACACGCATACGAATCTGCTTATAGTTGTTATAAAACTCTGCATTAATCGATTTAACATTACCAATTTCAATGCCCATGAAATCAATTGGTGCGCCAACAGACAGTCCACGTAATGAATGATCAAAGTACATAATCACACCGCGAGGTTGCCCGTCAGGGTCTTTTAATGCCTCAGATTTCGAGTCCCACAGATTAAAGCGACTATGATTTGCCGCTGTAGTAGCACGAGAGCTTTCAGGGATTCCAAAAGCAATACCGCCCGCGACAATACTTGCCAGCGATTGAGTATCTAAACTAAATCCTGAAGCATTCAAACTCACATCGATACCACTCGCCTGCCAAAAACGTGCATCGGTGGTGACAAACTTGTCATATGGTGCACGGATAAAAGTTTGCAGCTCTACAGTTTTACCATCGTTAGACAATTTATAGGCTGTAATTTGCCCCACATTAATTCGACGATAATAAATTGGGGAACCGACATCTAAAGACCCCAAGTCATCTGCATTTAAGAAAAATTCTTTGCCCGGCACATCGGAAGTAATCACTGGCGGTATTTCTAAGCCAGTAAATTCAAGCTTTTTCTCTTCCGACTTGCCACCATCCACTTCAATATATGAACCTGACAATAATGTGTCTATTCCTGAAACCCCACTCGTCCCAATACGTGGTCGCACGACCCAAAAGCGTGAATCTTTTGCGGCAAAGTTACTGGCATCTTTGCGCAAATCAATTCTGGCAATCACGTGTGAACGGTCTTCTGAAAGATCAATCTGCCGTACTACACCAATATCCACCTGTTTATAACGGACCGTTGTTTTACCTGCGACTAATCCCTCAGCCGTTCTAAAAGACACGTCAATGGTCGGGCCGTGAGACAAGAGCGCTTTTATCGCTAATGAAAGCGCGATTAAAAGAGCAATCAGTGGAATGAGCCAAATTAAAAGAGGCTTCCATCGACTTTTCTTTTCTTGGGGTTCTGGCAAATCATTCATGCTATCCAGTTCAACATCCGGATCACGACGATCTGAGTTACCAGGGGTTATTTCATTTTCAGACATACTCATTGTTCTTTTATTGACTGGGATTAATGGAATCATTATTCAACGGCGGGGGGTCTGCCTGAATAATCTTTGTTTTGTTTGAGGCAAAAGAAGAAGGCTTATTTGTATTTTGAGATGCGTAGAAGTTATCCCAAATAAGTCGTGGGTCAAAACTTAAAGATGCAAACATGGTTAACACTACAACCGCACCAAAAGCGATCGAACCCGGCCCTGCTAAAATCGTAGCAAGCGATTGAATCTGAATGAGTGCTGTTAAGAGTGCCACCACAAATACGTCAATCATTGACCAACGGCCGATAAATTCGACAACTCGATATAATTTAACGCATTGCTCAGGTAAAAACTTCCAAGCTGACGATTGTTGAAGATATACCGCCACCAATAAAAAATACAAAATCAGTAGCTTTAGCATGGGAATAAAAATACTGGCCATGAAAATGACCGCTGAAACCAGATAGTCTCCACTTTGCCAAAAGTAAATGACCCCACTCATGATGGTATCTTGCTGGCTACCCAACAGTGAGTCTGTCACCGTCATTGGAAGTACATTGGCGGGGATATAGAGAATGGTCGCAGCCACCACTAAGGCAAAAGTTCGATTTAAACTCGCGGGCTTACGTGAATGCAGTACGCTATTACAACGAGTACAACGTAACACCTGATAGCTTTGGTTGATTCGTCTCTTTTCATTTTGAGCAGAATTTACAACACCACAGCAATGACACACAATTAATGAGAGATCTTTGGCTCTTGGGTATTGCTTAAGCACTGACCCTTGCTGCGAGCTTTGTGTTTGGGTCACATTTTTTATCGTTTTCATGGCAGTGACCTATCAATTTCGTTCCATATATCACTCACCTTGATGGAAGTAATATAAACCAACAATACACTCAAGATCGCAAATGCCCATAACGCAATCTCGGGAATCACCAACACCATTCCTATTAACTTCACAAGCGTAACTAAAATCCCGATTAAGAACACCTCAACCATTCCCCACACTCTCATAAAAAAAAGTGTACGTAAGGCAATCACCAAAAATGTGGGTCTTTTCTTCAATATACTTACTGTGCCCAACACATAGGAAAGTAATAACAGATAGGAAAGCGGCACAATAAAAGTGGTGATTAATATAAGAATGCCAACGAAAGCCCGATCATAATGAAACATTACCCAGACCGCACCCAGTAAGGTGGTTTCAGAGATGTTGCCCTGCAATTCAATTTTTACAATAGGAAAGCTATTGGCAATAATAAATACGATTAATGCCGTTAATATTAAAGCCAACAGCGTCGAAAAAGGTTTGGTGTGCCGATAGAGTTCAGCACCGCAGCATAAGCAATAAGCTCTTTTTCCATAAGCAAGCGGGGTTCTACGATAGACAGTATCGCATTCCTCACAACCTGCTAATTCTTTAAGCTTCATAGTTATACTCTGAGATTTATAGTTTTAACTGTGTCACACAAAACTCTTTTTATTACTAAGGTAAATTAAAATATAAATCAATCGAAAAACTATCCAAGTCATCATAAATTTTGAGATGAAAATTACCGTGTACTGTTCAATATATTATTGAAACTGCTGAATAATCTGTACAAATTCTGTGGCCAAATTAAAATAGAACCTAAAAGTCAAAGGCTTAAGCTGAGATAGTACAGTTTTATGACCAAAATATCTGAGATCAGCATGTGACAGCACAGAATCATCAGAAATTTAGCATTTCTGAACAGTACGGCATGTGAGTCATTGGGAAAACAGTACAAAAGAATAGCGTGTTGGTTATACACGCGGACAGAGATTTACTTAAAAATATGAGCACTCATAGAGTACTCTCAAGGTTATAAATCCTTAACCCTCTCTTTTTAATATGATAATTTTAATTAAGATATAAAACAAAAATATTAATCACTTCTATATTCAAATATACATTCCATTTAAGAACAGCAATTTCAAATCTTATATTTTTCTTTAAAAATAAATGTCATTATAAAGATTAATTTAAATATATTAAAAATTAATTTATGCGACATAATTATCAAAAAATTAATTTTAAGTAGATTGTTTTTTAATTTATATAAAAATTAAGACCAGCCTAACAATTAAAAATTAATTATTTAAATATCAATATATTAAAAATTTATTTTCAAGATTAGATATAAGCAAGATGCTTTAATCTCATAAAATATTCTTTATATTATTGTAAATAAATTTTACCTTTCATTAAAAAATTAATAGTTGATTTAAACACTCAGAATTACCACCAGACCTTAGTTCACACGTATTTTAAGCACATTATTTTTTATAATTAAACTTAAGAAAACCACTAAACCTGAAGGTTTGCTTAAGTAATTTTCATACTGTATTTTAAAAATGAAAAATAAATAAATTTATATATTAAAGATAGAGCTAATAATAAAAGTGAGATCAAAATGATTGAATGGTTACAAGGTGTTTTAAAGCACAGCCCCGAAATATTATTGTTCTTATCACTCGCAATAGGCTTCTGGATTGGACAATTCCAGTTTGGAAAATTTCAATTTGGTGGAGTCGCAGGCTCCTTACTCGTCGCAGTTGTTTTAAGCCTTATTGGCGTACCTGTCGATAACGGCGTTAAAGCAATTTTATTTGCTCTCTTCATTTACGCAGTCGGCTTTGAAAGTGGTCCACAGTTTTTTAAATCACTGGGTCCACAGTCCATAAAAGAAATTTTATTAGCAGTATTCATGGCAGTGTGTGGTTTAGTCACTGTTTTAGTAATGGCTAAAATTTTTCATCTCGATAAAGGCTTGGCTGCGGGTCTCGCTGCGGGCGGCATGACTCAATCAGCCATTATTGGGACTGCGGGAGATGCAATTTCTAGACTCGATCTCCCACTCGCAGAAATTCAAAGACTTCAAGCAAATGTCGCGATTGGCTATGCGGTCACTTATATTTTCGGTTCATTGGGAGCAATTATTGTCTGTGTGAATATCTTGCCTAAATTTATGGGTAAAGAAATTCACGACGATGCTTTAAAAGCTCAAAGTGAACGACTGAAAGGTGCTTTTGAATTAGCCCCAGGCCAAGAACTGGCAATGCCCGAAATTGTTGGCCGTATTTATAAAGTTAAACAAGCCAATGGGCAAACTATTGCGGAAATTGAAGCAAAAGAGCCGAGTATTACGATTGAACGGTTAAAACGTAAAGATCAGTTTATTGATGTCGCTCCCGAGCTAACTTTACAAACAGACGATGTCATTTTACTGGTTGGTCGCCGTGCGAATGTAGTTTCAGTTGCCGAGCAAATCGGTAGCGAATTACAGTCATCGCAAGGTATGGAAATGATTATGGATACCAGCGATGTCATCCTAAGAAATTCCAAATATCTCAACCGCACCTTAGGAGACATTAAGGCCAATACGCCTGCGTATTTAAAGCACGGTATTTATGTACTTGCAATTAAGCGTAACGATGAGACACAACCTTTAAGTGATGACACCGTTTTACGACAAGGCGATGTGGTCACCGTATACGGTACAAAAAGTGACCTCGACCGTTTGGTGAAAGAAGCAGGTAAAGCCCTACCTGAAAGCTTAAAAACGGACTGGATTTTCCATGGTGCTGGCCTTATGGTTGGCTTAGTGATTGGTCTTTTTGTGATTCGTTTAGGTGATGTGCCCTTAACTCTTGGTGCCGGTGGCGGAGCTTTACTATCAGGTCTTCTGTTTGGCTGGATTCGAAGCAGAAATCAAGTGCATGGCAATATGCCTTTAGCGGCTTCACAGCTTCTTAAAGATTTGGGACTTGCAGGCTTCGTTGCTGCTGTCGGCTTACAATCAGGTTTGCAAGCAATTCAAACCATTAAAGAAAGTGGTCTTTCACTCTTTATGATTGGAGTTGTGGTAACACTGGTTCCTCTCCTACTTTCCATGCTCTTTGCTCGTTATGTTCTGCGTTATGACAACGTTGCAGTAATGGCAGGGGCACTATCTGGTTCACGCAGTGCAAACCCTGCATTTGGTGCAATTTTAGACAAAGCAGGAAACTCGATTCCGACCGTTCCATTTGCAATTACCTATGCCTTGGCAAATGTGTTCTTAACCTTGCTCGGACCACTGATTGTAGGCTTGGCCTGATTTTATACATTGAATTAGAAATTTTATTCATCTCACTATAATTAAGGAGACGTCCCATGGGGAAAGTCGATTATTCTAAATACGCAAAACTCAGCCCATTTGAACTTAAAGATAATTTAATAGAATTAGCTCAAAGCAGAACTGACCGAATGATGTTAAATGCTGGGCGTGGTAATCCGAACTTTCTTGCTACCATCCCACGTAGAGCGTTCTTTCAACTGGGTTTGTTTTCTGCGACCGAATCCGAATTTTCATTTTCCTATATGCCGGAAGGTTTAGGTGGCTTCCCGCGCCCCGTTGGACTCCAGTCACGTTTTGATAACTTCATTTTGGAAAACCGTGACAAACCCGGTGTAGTCTTTTTAGGTAAAGCCGTGTCTTATGTGCGCGACCAGTTAGGCTTAGACCCAGATCTTTTTTTACTTGAAATGGTTGAAGGGATTTTAGGCTGTAACTATCCAGTACCAGACCGAATGCTTCGAGTGAGTGAAACAATTATTAAAGAGTACGTCTTACGAGAAATGGGCGTACAAGGCATGCAAAAAAGAGACTTAGATTTGTTTGCGGTCGAAGGCGGAACAGCCGCAATGGCCTATATTTTTAACTCATTAAAAGAAAATAAAATTATAAAAAATGGTGACCGCATTGCCATTGGTAGCCCTATTTTTACGCCATATCTTGAGATTCCAAAACTCAATGACTACCAACTTGAAGAAGTTTTAATTGCGGCAGACCCTAAACTCGACTGGCAATATCCAGAGTCGGAGCTTAGAAAGTTAGAAGATCCGTCTATTAAAGCGTTCTTTTTAGTCAACCCAAGTAACCCGCCATCGGTAAAAATGAGCGATGAAGGACTTGCAATTTTGGCTGATATCGTCAAAAAACGCCCTGATCTGATCATTTTGACAGATGACGTTTACGGTACATTTGCCGATAACTTCAAATCACTATTTGCGATCTGTCCTGACAATACGATTCTGGTTTATTCATTCTCTAAATACTTTGGTGCGACTGGTTGGCGACTTGGTGTCATTGCGCTTTCAAATAACAATGTGCTTGATAAACAAATTGCGAACTTATCGAAAAAAGAGAAGAAAGAGCTTGAAGAACGCTATTCATCTTTAACCACCGACCCAGCAAGCATTAAATTTATTGACCGCTTAGTTGCCGATAGCCGAAATGTTGCGTTGAACCATACCGCTGGTCTGTCTACCCCGCAGCAAGTTCAAATGGTTTTATTTGCCTTGTTTAATATGATGGACTCACGCCAGAGCTATAAAAAAGCTGTTAAATCTGTTGTTCGTGAACGCGACGCAGCACTTTATAGACAGCTTGGTGTCGAGGTTCCAACAGATCCAAATGCTGTGGACTACTACACGCTAGTCAACCTTGAAAACACATCACGGACTCTCTATGGAGATGAGTTTGCTGATTGGGTCATGAAAAATAAAAATCCGACCGAGCTATTGTTTAGAGTTGCCGATGAAACGGGCGTAGTTTTATTACCGGGTTCTGGCTTCGGTGTGCAGCACCCTTCTGCCCGTGCATCTTTAGCTAACCTGAATGAATATCAATATGCTGCAATTGGTGACTCTTTAAGACGCTTTGCAGATGAAGCTTATGCAGAGTATTTAAAAACTAAAAAAGGCAAATAAGCACCTATATAAAGTGAGGCTCTAGCAGCCTCACTTTTTCCTTTCTGTTCTTTAATTTACTATTTCAGTTTTTCAATTTAATGGTTCAATTTAAGCATTTATCTTTAAAAAGTAAGTCAGCAACTGATCAGGCTCTTCATTTTGGCTTGAATCTAAAAGCCCCAAAATCGCACCATCAATCATAAATACAAAAATATCCGACTCTTCATACGTAGCCCTTTTTTTAGAGTCTCGCAAAACCCAGAAAATTTCATTTTTAAGCCATCGTCTATACCGAATTGCGGTTTGGTAGGCGTTTGGATAAAGCTTTTTAATTTCAAAAATCGCTTTAAACAACAGATAATACGCCCCCTTTAAGTCCGCATGTAAAAGGTAAATTTGTCTAAGCTTAAGAGCCAAATCTGGATATTGACGAGACTCACTTACCGCCCTCACTCTTTCTTTTAAGTGCTCTTTTTGAACTAATAAACACATTTCAATTAATCTTTCTTTGGAGTGAAAGTAGTTGTAAAAAGTGGCTTTAGTCATTTTGGCTTCACTAACAATTCGGTCCACCCCAACCTTGTTAAAGCCGTATTTTTTAAATAAGTCTGCTGCTGTGTTAAGCGCTCGCGTCGCTCTAAATGAAACTTCTAAATTTTTCATGTATACCGCTTAAAATAATTTTTTGTTGTATATAAAAGAGATAGAAATGCCGTCACTCTTAAAATGAGTGCTAAATACAGGCATGCAAAAGCCGCACAATAATGATGTGCTCGCCTATCTCTGGTTTATTGTTGCTATGTTTTAGTCGTAACGATTCTTAAGGTGTAGAAACCTATAGTCGGTTAAATCGTTTTAAAGACTGTTTAAACGGTATGGATAGAGAGAATTTGGCAAAGGTTGCCAACGAGAAAGAAGAAATAGTACGCATAACGGCGGACTCCTTTTGATTTAGAAGAGTCTTACCAATTACTGCTAAATAATGGTGGCAAGACTAGAAGGGTTAGCAGACTGGTACAAAAGGAAACCAGCACACCCGAAGGTGTCCCTCCTAGCCTCACCATAAAGGCGTGACTTAAGAGAACGCACAAAAACCAAAACAGCATTGTTGTGCGCCTTTTGTAGACGGTCTGCTAAAACCGACTGGCAATGTAGGCCAGCAGGCAAAGGATAATCGGCAAGGTTTAGAGTGTCAATGTAAGGTTGAATAGAAAATAGTTAAATAATTATTGTTTTTCATTCAATTAGATAGTTAAGCTAAATTCTAATTCAACTTAAATTTAAAGATATACAAATACTGCTAACGAATGGTGGCAAGACGAAAGAAGGTTGACAGACTAGTTAGACCCTAGCACACCCTAAAGTGTCCTACTTCCGTTTTGCCATAAAAAAGAAGGATAATCTTTAATTTTTAGACCGTCAATTTGGTTCCGAACATAAAATATCTCTTTCATTATTATTAAAATTCAATTAGATACTAAAGCTTAATAATAGCGAAGTTCTGCTTTAAAGAAGCTAAACATTTAAACCAAAACCATATTTGCAAACAAAAAATTGATTAAAACAAAAAAGCCAACTCTTTCGAATTAGCCCTAATTACCTCACGACCACGTCTGTGAAAATTGCTTTTGATTTTATTGTTCGCAACAATCTTCATCATTTTTGTTATGAGTCTAAATTAGCCTTTCTTTATGACATTTCAATTAAAAAAACATCCAAAATCTCTCCTAAACAAACTTCATACATAAAATATGTGTTTTAGAGAACTAAATCACAATTTACAGAGCTGTACATTTTAAAGGCATATTCCGCTAAACGGCCAAGTCTATTATGCTTAAGTCATCTAATTGTTAAGTATGTATGATGGAACAGCAAACTTTATTACAAGAACTGAACTCACTCATTGAATACTACTCAAAAAGAACCGATTGCCCGCCTACTCGAATACGCATCGGCTATAGGGCTTATGCAAAACTGATGCAGTGTCCGCCTTTCGCGGATGAAGTGATGAACTCAGCCCTAGATCCAAATAAGCGAAAATATAAAAAGTTAAAAATTAAAATTACCAAAGATGATAATCAGTTGGAACTTGAGTAAATTTTTAAGAGTTCAAAATAAAAAGTTCTTCAACTCTCCTATTTGCGATTTTATTTATATAACTCCCCAGTTAAAGGCACAGCCTTAGAGCATTTATAGTCATTCCGTAAAAGCTCTGCTAAACAAAGCTTTTACAGATATTTTTATACTAATTGAGGCTTTCATTCTCTGAGGTATCTTCCTTATTTAAAATCCGCCCTTCTTGTTTTGGTCGAATCAATGGCGCAGTTGGTCTTGGGTGATGAGTATGTGTATATTGCATACCTACTCCCGCATTGACGTCATCTGCCGCGATTTCAGTTTCAAAACGCTCATTATCCAAATCACGAATTTCCTCGGTAATTCTTTCTACCTCATCTTCATCCACACCAAGCTCTTGCAAAATCACGCCGCCAAACTTAATGGCAGATTCAAACGTTTCACGAATCATAAAGTCCACTTTTTGTTTAACTAAATGCAGTGAATGCTCACGGTCATATGAACGGACTAATAGTTTTGCTAAAGGAAATTCATGGGTGACAAGTTCTACAATTCGATTGGTCGTTTCCTTACTATCTACACACACCACAATCGCTTGTGCTGTTGCAGCACCAGACGCATGCAGAATATCTAAACGGCAACCATCGCCATAATAAATTTTAAAACCAAATTTTTCGGCGTTTCGAATCATGTCGGTATTATTATCAATAATGGTGACATCGACACCTCTTGCTAATAATAATTGACTGGTGACCTGTCCAAAGCGCCCAAAACCGATCATTAAAACACTACCGCTTAGCCCGTCAGCAATGTCGATGTTTTCTAATGAAACCTTCGTTTTTGTTTGAGTAAAACGTTTGAAAATAATACCGACAATTGGGGTCAACACCATTGAAAGCACAACAATAGCGGTTAAGTTAGATTTAACGGTGCTATCAATAACTTGTGCACTTAGCGCAGCCGAGAATAGTACAAAAGCAAACTCTCCACCTTGAGCCATAAGTAAAGCGCGGTCTAATGCTTCAGTATGAGAGCTTTTCGTTACTCGGGCGACCATATAAATCATGAGCGCTTTGGCAAACATTAGGGCAATTACACCACTCACAATCAGTTGCCAGTTCTGAGCAACAACTGACAAATCCAACGACATGCCGACCCCAAGGAAAAACAGGCCCAGTAATATTCCTCGGAATGGTTCAATATCCGCTTCAATTTGATGTCTAAATGTTGATTCAGATAAAAGCACGCCCGCCAAGAAAGCACCCATCGCCATAGTCAAACCACTGACTTGCATGAGTAACGCGGCTCCCAACACAACCAGTAAAGCCGCAGCCGTCATGACCTCTCGGGCCTTAGCAGCGGCCAACAGTCTAAATAATGGGTTCAGTAACCAATACCCTGCCGCAATAAGTCCTGCAATTGCGAGCAAACCAATCCCTATATTTTCTAGACGTACCGATGTGCTTTCGACCACATGATTCGGTGCCATAAAAGCAACAATAGCCAGCAAAGGTACAATCAATAAATCTTCAAATAGTAAGATGGCTACAATCTTTTGCCCACGGGGCTGAGTCAAATCACCCCGATCACCCAATAACTGCATCACAATCGCAGTCGAGGTTAATACAAACCCTGCGGCACCAATAAAAGCAACTTGCCATGTAAAGCCAAATAACAGCCCAACGCCAGTCAAAGCCAGCGCGCAAATAATAATCTGCAATGTACCAAGGCCAAAAATTTCGCGTCTAAGACTCCACAAATGTGAGGGTTGCATTTCCAAACCAATCACAAAGAGGTACATCACAATTCCTAACTCGGCAATATGCAAAATTGCGGCAGAATCTTGAAAAAAAGCAAAACCGAATGGGCCAATAATTAGACCCGCAATTAAATAACCAAGTACTGAACCTAAACCAATACGTTTAAAAATAGGAACTGCAATGACAGCAGCCGCCAATAAAACCACAGGGGCAACCAAGCTAATTGAATGTGCTTCTGAGCTCATACATTTCTCATTTTATTTATCTGCAATTTATTCTATGTGAAACGAGGTTTAAGGGCGATTATTAGTTTTGAGAAAAAGCATCCTAAAAATAAAATGGCTTGAGTCATACGAAAATAAAAATTGAGCCTATAAATAGGAATCAAATATTCATAGACAAACACCCATAAAAAAAAGCCCTAACGGGCTTTTTTCAAATTAAGCAATGAATTTCAACATGAGCTGAATAACCGTTGCATTAATTAAGTCGACAAAGAATGCGCCACAAAGCGGAACAATCAAGAAAGCCTTATGCGATGGACCATACATATTAGTAATGGCCTGCATATTTGCAACGGCGGTTGGAGTTGCGCCCATACCGAAACCACAATGGCCTGCTGCTAACACTGCTGCATCATAGTTTTTGCCCATAACGCGGAACGTCACGAATGCTGCATATAAAGCCATCGTAATGGTTTGCGCACCTAAAATTACAACTAACGGGCCAGCTAGGTCGGCAAGTTGCCAAAGTTTTAACGAAAGCAATGCCATGGCTAAATAAAGTGACAAAGACGCATTACC
Organism: Acinetobacter sp. 742879; assembly: GCF_000588535.1. Lineage (NCBI taxonomy): Bacteria > Pseudomonadati > Pseudomonadota > Gammaproteobacteria > Moraxellales > Moraxellaceae > Acinetobacter > Acinetobacter sp. 742879. Next base: position 159,569 of record NZ_JFYC01000003.1, read on the forward strand.
AAATACATCAATCGCACGGTCAAAAATATCAATTTTCAACACGCTTTCTAAAATGTTTCTTAAAATTACGCCACCACCAAGTGCCCAAACGAAAGTTGGTAACTCGAACCAAGTTCCCTTACTAAAACCAGTCATAAATTCAGCAAACGCTAAACATGCTGCAAACATACCCAGTGTAGTAATTGCATTATCGGCAGTAATTAAACGAACTTGATGCGGGTTTTCAAACGGAGCAAGGTCATCTGAATTTTGTTCAAGATGAGTGTCGCGATTTTGGATTTCAGCATTGGTTTTTGGTTGAGCAAGACTGTAACGATTAATAAGTAGTTTCGCTAACGGCCCGCCAATCACACCACCAATAATCAAACCAAAAGTAGCACTCGCCATACCTAATGCTAAAGCACCCTGAATACCATGCTGACTTTCTAAAATTTCACCCCATGCGCCAGCTGTACCATGACCACCGGTTAAGGTAATTGAACCAGCAATCAAACCAATAAGTGGGTCAAGACCTAATAATGTCGCAAGACTCATACCAACAGCATTTTGCACAACAATAAATGAGGCTACACAAATTAAGAAGATGATTAAAGCAGTACCACCTTCTTTAAGCTTCATAAAATTGGCACTTAAACCAATTGAAGCAAAGAACACGAGCATAAAGCTGGTTTGTAATTCGCTACTAAAAACAATGCTATACCCCCACAAAGTGTGGACAAGTAAAGAAACTACAGCAGCAACCAAACCACCAGCTACAGGTTCAGGGATATTATAACGTTTTAAAAAATCAATACGATTAACAAGAAAGCGGCCCAACAATAAGACGATAACCGCCGAAATTAGTGTATAAAAACCATTAAAAACAAATTCCATATATACTACTTTCTGATTACATTCCTAATGGATTGTAAAATAATTATATTTTATTTTTTATTATTTAAAAAAAACACAAACAAACTTTACAAAAACCATCTTTATTTAATAATAATCATATAAGTCAATTTGTTATTTTGAGTATTTAGTAAAAAATCACAATGTATCCTCTCTTAAATTTCTATATTGCTTTGATAATTAATTTTTTAAACATTTAAATGCTCAAGCGATGAAATCAAGACATCTGGTTGCCTCAATCTTATTACCGATTTTTTAAGTAAGAGTATGTTGGGCTAAGCTAAGCTCTACTTGATACATTTAAAGAAAAATCCTGTCTTTTGGGTCACTGAACTTCTCCATCATTCACTTTAATATCCTTCAAAGACCAGCTCTTTACTGTTCTGGGCAACATCTTTATAGGTTTTATATTCAATGAGTTTATTGCTTAAAGTTCGTCAGAACGTTCCACAGCTACAATCTATTAAAAAATCTCTTCAGACACGTGCTGGTCAAAAAATACCTCACATGCTGATCAATGCATCAGATCTATTTTTCCGAGGCCCTCAAATAGCTTTGTCAGGAAAAACACCTTTTGAAGTGATTCATAAGCATGAAATCATTACCTTACGCCATTATAAAAATGAGACTGATACCTCTACTCCTAAACACCGCGTACCTTTAGTTATTGTTCCACCGCTAGCAGTGAACATGCTCATTTACGATTTGTTCCCTACTCGCAGTTTTGTACGTTTCTTTTTGGCCCAAGGGTTTGATGTTTACTTAATTGACTGGGGCGTACCAACCCGACACCAAGCAAAATATAACTTCGGTACTTATATTAAAGTTTTCATGCCAGAGATGTTAAAGCAAGTTCGCTTGCACAGCGGTCAGCAACAGCTTTCTTTACATGGCTGGAGTTTAGGCGGCGCACTTTCACTCTGCTATACCGCATTGTTTAAAGATAAAGATATTAAAAATCTAATTATTCTTGCTTCACCTATCGACACACACAAAGCGGGTTATATGGGGAAACTCTACGGTAGCCTCACCAAACCTGCCGAGTGGGTTCGTAAACATACGCCATTTCGTATTCGCCATCATGTACCAAGTGAAGCATTTCATATTCATGGCTGGCAAAATACCCTTGGTTTTAAATTAACGGATCCGATTGGAAATCTGAAAACATATTGGGAACTTTTTAAGAATCTAGATAACCGAGAGTTTATTGTCGACCATGCAACCTCAAGCTCATTTATCGATAATATGTTGGCCTATCCGGGCGGTGTCATGCGCGATATTATTCTCCGTTTCTGGATTGATAATGAACTGTCTAAAGGTGTAGTTAAATTTGGTGAACTTACCGCCTATCTAAAAGATATTAAATGCTCTGTATTAGCTATTGGTGGCAACACAGATATTATTGTCACAGCTGATGCTGTTAAACCACTCATGGATTTAATTAGTAGCCAAGACAAAACATTTAAGGTGGTACCCGGGGGTCATATGGGCGTAGTTTCAGGTAGTCAAGCACCCACTACGGTCTGGCCAGAAGTGAGTACTTGGTTAGCTACTCGTTCAGAATAATTAATTCAAAAGCAGTAAAGCCAGTGTAGTCAGTTCTATGCTGGCCAAAATTTAAATTTTATAAATCTGATATTCTAGTTTCATTTATATTGCAGTAGTTTTTTCTCTTAATTCAAAAGCAGCTCATTACTAGATGACACAAAAATATAAATATAATTTCCTCACTATTAATCACATTAAAACCCTTCAACACATAAATTTTATTTATTAGAAATACAATTTAATAAAACAATATTTATCAAATGTTAAAATTTTTTAAATAAATTAATTTTCGCTTATTAATATTTATAAATTTTAAGAAAAGTACCTCTTAAAGTTGATGTTACTTTTTGTTATTTATGTAAAGCTCATCTAAACAATATATTTACTTAAGTTATTGTTAAACAATTTTTTTTATAAATTTAATTTTGTAAAATTTGATCATTATTTATACAAATGTAGGCAATCTCTCACAATTATGTAAGCCAAAGCTTACAACTCAAATGATTGTTTTTCTTATAATTAATTTCAGTACATATAAGCACTCTTTACTATTAAATAGAAAGCTGAATATTAATAAAGAGATCTGGAGAAAATGATAAAGTCATCTTTATTAATATAAAAACTCTTAATAATAGAAAAAGAATCTCAAAAATTAATATGTACTATCTTTCCTCTGGAAACAGAGGAAAGATACTTTTTTAATCATCAGATAGGGTATAGAAAATGTTTATTGCAAAAAATATATTTGTATATTTACTATCAATGTTAGCTTTATGCTTACTGATTATTTTCTTTAATTACATAGGAATGAACGAGACGATTAATCTTCTTCTCTCATCCGCGCTTTTCGGCATATTTATTACGTGGTATTTCAAAGGTAGTGGACTATGTCTCGCCCTATTTAGCTTTTTTTATTGGGCAATGTTTGTGATTAGTCAAAGCTTAGAAGTAATATGGATGCTCGCAAGTTCAGTTATTGTATATTTAGTCATGACTAAAATATTACCTAAACTCAAGACCATCCATATTGGCGTGATAGCCAAATAGCTAAAATGGTTTCACCCCACGATTCACCATACCCACTTTCTTAACTGTGTTAATTTTAGTTTGTTCGGCAATGACTAATTCATTGATGAAAGCTTTTAAGTTTTGCTCATCAAGACGAATAGGATTAAAAGTACTTTCTCCCATTTTTAGAAAGAAAGATTCGATATTTGTATTACGTTGTACATATTTCATTGACCATCGTTGAAACGAGTTTTGTTCAATGGAATATGTACACAACCATTTAACATTGTGGTGTCTTTCATCATTTGTAATTTTTTCAAATAATCGTTCAACCACCTCTCGCTCACCTTCCAAGCATTGAAAGAAAGCATTATCGGCATAATAGAGCACCCCACAGATCTGATTCAAATCATTGAAATCTCGTGCTTCTGTCAAAATATCACGTAAATCTTGCAACAAATCTTCATTTTTTTCGTTACGTTGACTGGCATAACACAGGCGAACGTTCATTAGCAGTTCCGTGAAATATAAAATTTCTTTATTTAAAGATTTTTTAATCTACCATATCTTTATTACTAATAATTTATATTTCACACATATTCTAAAGTTTATTTTAAAAATATGTTTGATTATTAACTATAAGAGCTTAATAACTAATGATTTATATTCACAAGAAAATAAAAAGCCCTACTATTGAGGGCTTCTAATGCTCTAAAAGAACAATAAATTGCTTTAAAAGCTAAAATAAAAAAAAGCACTAAAAAGTGCTTTTTTTTACTTGCTGTTATATTATTGTGGAATAATATTTACAGCATTTGGGCCTTTTTGCCCTTGAGTAACGGTAAATGTTACACGTTGACCTTCATGCAAAGTTTTGAAACCAGAACCTGCGATTTCTTTGAAGTGAGCGAACACATCTGGACCGTTGTCTTGTTGAATGAAACCAAAACCTTTAGTTTCGTTAAACCACTTTACTGTACCACTTACTGTATTAGACATGATATATCCTACTGATTTCTAATATTTTAGAATCATTAAATAATGACCCTATCATAACTTTGAAAAAAGAATAACAAATTGAGCTTAATATCTTAAAAAACGAAGGATTATGACTAAAACTACGATACTTAAAAGAAGATTTACTAACAAGTCTTTTTTCTAGTTAACAGCATCATACATGAAATAAAATTGTATTCAAGGCTTTTATATAAATAATTTCCAAAACTTAAGTTAAATAAATATAAAACAATAACTTAATAAAAAGATTAAGAAATTCAGTATATTGCTTAATTAAAAAACAATCTATGATGTGATAAAAACATTGAAAAGCAACTGCTATAAAAATATCTATTTAGAAAATTGCTTGAGCACGAATGAAAAGTTATTTTTAAAAATATAGATAATAAAAAAACTCCTGATCAGGAGCCTTATTTTATGGCAGAGGATCAAGGACTCGAACCTTGACGAACGGTTTTGGAGACCGTCATGCTACCATTACACCAATCCTCTATATTCATGATTAAACACTCAAGATTTAATCACAAAAAAAGCAAGATCATAATCTTGCTTTTTTAATGGTGGGGGCGAAGAGACTCGAACTCTTACACCTTGCGGCGCTGGAACCTAAATCCAGTGCGTCTACCAATTTCGCCACGCCCCCATCTGGGACATTTATTTAAAATAAATGTGGCAGAGGATCAAGGACTCGAACCTTGACGAACGGTTTTGGAGACCGTCATGCTACCATTACACCAATCCTCTTCCAAGATCTAGATGACCTAACATCTACATCAAACTTTAAGTTATTAACTTAAAGTGGTGGGGGCGAAGAGACTCGAACTCTTACACCTTGCGGCGCTGGAACCTAAATCCAGTGCGTCTACCAATTTCGCCACGCCCCCATCTGGGACATTTATTTAAAATAAATGTGGCAGAGGATCAAGGACTCGAACCTTGACGAACGGTTTTGGAGACCGTCATGCTACCATTACACCAATCCTCTTCCAAGATCTAGATGACCTAACATCTACATCAAACTTTAAGTTATTAACTTAAAGTGGTGGGGGCGAAGAGACTCGAACTCTTACACCTTGCGGCGCTGGAACCTAAATCCAGTGCGTCTACCAATTTCGCCACGCCCCCGATGGCTGTGTATATTAGCGATAAGATCTGACAGTGACAAGTGTTTTTTTTCTAAAAAAAACTAACCGTGTAAATTGTATACAGATACTAGATCAATGATTTTTATCAATTTGAATCTGTTTTAAGCAATTTATTGCTTCATCAGCATTTGAAAACCGATTTTGCTGCTGTTTTTGTAATAAACCTACAAGTAAGGGTAAAAAAATCAAAAACTGCGTGGGTAATTGAATGGTTAAATTTTGACAGTGTAAGACTGCCCAATCACGATAACTACTTGCTTCTAAGCGAGTTTGAGTCAACCATTCATATAAAATGATGCCAAAAGCATATAAATCACTTTGTATTCCCTTATGCCCTCCTCTAAATAGCTCAGGAGCCATATAACGAGGTGTTGCATCCATGACTGTATCGCAACTTGAGATCGGTCTCGTTTTCTCAAAATCAATTAAATAAGGCTTTTGCTGAAACTTTCTAAAATGCTCTGCCTTAACGTCTCCATGAATCCAGCCAATTTCATGAAGTTCTGCAAGCTTATTTATTGCGAACCAAATCTTACGGTATACATCAGTTAAATCACTTTCATGAACCAATGAACCGAACCACACGTCACTATTAGGTAAAATTAAAACCTTACCAAAAGAATGGCCTAGCTGAGGGATTAAACTGACCTCAATTAATTTATAAGGTAAAAGCCATGCAGGTTTTTTAAAGTGAATTTCTTCGTAAAATAATTGCTCATGCATGAAATCTTGCTCATTTTGAGCATGGGTTTCAGGCAAATGATATTTTAACCAGTAATTCTTGGTATCTATGGTACATGTCCATAAACACCGCCCTAACGCTGCACTTGTTGGCTTTGTTACACATGTTAAATTTTCTATATACGAAGCAAAATCATGCTTCAGCATAATAAGACTCAGGCTGTTGTTTCTTTTCTTCAAAACGCAAAACTTCTAAACAATGCTGAATTGTCTTACCAATACGAGCATGGGTCTCAATTGAAGAAATTTTTGGCCAAGTTGCACGTTCCCCTTCTCTTTGCAAACGCTTAAACAGATGCGGACGCGGGTTTTGCAAAGTGTAGGTATAGTGACTTAGGCTATATTTAGCAATGATGTTTACATCACCATAATAACGCTGTCCCATTACTCCATATCCATGATCTAACAATCTTCTAACTGGAGAAATAGAACCAAGTCGTTGACGCGTAAAATCCATGATACCCATTGATAGCACTTTACCTTGGCGTCTTAGAATTCTTTCAGGCCAGCTTAAAACGTCTTTACGGAAGCGATCCGCATCATTTTGCATAAATGGAACAATATGTGGGTTAACTTGACTCGCAATGGTGTAGTTTAAATTATAAAGCCGTGCCATTCTTTCTTGCGGGAAATCGCTTCTTACACTTCCATCTACCCACTTTGTATTTGCCATATAAGGTGTATGTTCACCGTCATAACGTTTACTGGTTAAGCGTACTGGTGGGAATAAAATTGGCACAGCACATGAAGCCAATACCGCACTCCACACCAAAACATTCGGCGTCATAATGGCGTTCATAATTCTTGGGTTTTCTGTTGCATCATACGGCGCTACTGCCACATTAATGTTTAAACCTGATTTTTTGAAAGCCTCTTCAAACGTAAGATCACCTAAATTCTCAATGAGGAATTTTTTCAAATATTGAACATCGGCAATTCCACCATTGCCTTTAATAAGTTCACGGAATTTCCTAAAATGAAAAGCATCACTAAAAAATTGCTCACCATTTAATAAGTTTTGGATATCTTCACTGGCAGAGGTTCCAAGCATACCTGTCATAATTGCCCCTGCACTTGAGCCAGAGAGCACTTTAGGCATTAAGTCTTGTTCAATTAAAGCCTTACATACACCTGTATGAAAAAGGCCTAAAGTCGCCCCACCCGAAAACATAAGTGCGGGTTGTCCATATGCCTTTTCACAGTTTTCAAAAAACTCTATTTTTTCTTTTCTTTGAAACGTAATGCATTCACTTGAAGCAATGTAAGCTAAGCTTTGGCTAACTTCTTCAATATAGTCTTCAATTAACTTTTTTGTACCGACATGTGTTGCGGCAAAAAGCATTGGATGACCAATATTTGCAATATCGTAAGTTAGACCTTCTTTAAGTAAATAGATGAGGTCTAATGTCCGATGTTGCTGACGATATCTTTTGAGCAAAGTGTATCGATAAGAAATCAGTTCGGCATCGAAGTAAGGTGAACTATTATCAAACTTCCACTCTTGCACACCTGTTTCTTCATCTAGTTTTAATGCAAAAGACTTCCATTCCTCATAAGATTCAGCCATGTCTAATTGACGTTGTAATTTTTTGATACGGTAAGCCTGATGTGGATTCATATCACTTCGTATTTTTTCAAACATATTTCGTCCTCATCTTCACAGATGATTTTACTGAATAGACATCACAACACTATGCTCGGTCTGAACATTTCAATCAATTGCAAAACCGATAAAGTGTATAGGCAATAAGTTTTTTGTCAGCCTATTAATTTCGGTGTTAGTATCCTATCAAACACTGTTTAACATGATTGACTTACCATGGCTACCATTGATTTACCGGACAATTTAGTTCAAACATTATCACTTGTATTAAATCAGTTACAGCAAGTCTTGCCTGAGCCTCGACAAGAAACAGATTTTACTGCACCTGCTTTTAGATGGGAAAATCAGCAACTTAATGCCATCCATGCACCAAAAAATATTTATCTTGATGACTTAAAAGGCATTGAGCGTCAAAAAGAAAAAATTATTCAAAATACTTTGCAATTTTTAAATGGCCTACCAGCAAATGATGTACTGTTAACCGGCTCACGTGGTACAGGAAAATCATCTATTGTTCGTGCTTTACTCACTGAGTATGCCCCTCAGGGATTACGTTTAATTGAAATTGAACGTGATGATTTATCAGACTTACCTAAAATTCAAAAACTCATTCAAAATCGTCCTGAAAAATATATCGTCTATTGTGATGACTTGGCTTTTAATGCCGAAGATGAAAATTACCGTAGTCTAAAAAGTGTATTAGATGGTTCATTACAGTCAGGTTCAAGTAATTTTATTATTTACGCAACCAGTAACCGTCGCCACCTGTTACCAGAATTCATGCATGAAAATACACCTGTAACTAAGGTGGACGTCCCCCAATATACTGAATTACACCCACAAGAAGCGATTGAAGAAAAGATCTCTTTATCGGATCGTTTTGGTCTATGGCTATCTTTTTATCCAATGGATCAAAACCTATATTTAGAAATCGTTAAGCATTATCTTGATAAAGCAAACATGCCTTTCAATGATGAAGTTCGTGCAGAAAGTCTACGTTGGTGTCAGATGCGTGGTCAGCGCTCTGGTCGAGCTGCTTATCAGTTTTCTAAGCATTGGATTGGTTTAAACGCATTAAAAGATTTGTCTAACAATTAAATAAAATGTCCTGCAAAGCCTTAGCTTTGGCCTATAAACCGCTTAGCTTTGGCAGTTGTTTTTCATAACCTAAAACAAAGATAGTTCTTCTTTAGGTTTATATATGAAAAAGCAATTGCCAAAAATTTCTACAACAAGTAAAACGCTTGGTAAAAGTTTATTACTTGCACAAGGTGTTTTAGACCAAGCAAAAAAATATTCAACTCTTCCTTTTACTCAAGCCCATATCATCCGTCCACGAGTTGACGAAAAATATTATAGCTGGACACATTACGGTATCTTTTTCCCGCTTTTACCAGAGCCGCATCGTTACTTAAATATTATGATTTTAATCGGTACGCCCGGTGCACTTGCTTTTGACCATGATGATATCATCACTGGAAATCCTAGAAAAACAGCTACTTTCTTTTCAAGTACAGCTGCTCTGGAACAAGCTTTACTGAAAGCCTATATCATTCCCGAAGATACAAAAATTAATAAAGATGGGACCTTAATAGAACTAGGTCAGGAAATTTCAATTCAAGGAAAATTCCCTCAAATTCATATTAATGGACATTATGATGGGTTTGATTTCAACTTTGATATCGATATCACTTCACATGTTTCATGGTTTATAAAAACACCAATCTATGATCACTTTAGTTTATTGGCAAAGTTTAAAGGTTTTTTAAACTATCAAGCAGAACGCATTGAAACCCAAGGACTTTGCACTTACGAATATGCTCGAGCAGTTGGTCCTCACTCCATTACAAATAAACTTATTCCTGATGTATATAAACTGCCACTTGATTTTTTCACTTATCAAATCATCAATTTAAACGAAACCACCCAACTTCTTCTTACCAAAGCCGATATTGCAGGACAAACAGCTGCATACACCCTGCATATTCGATATCTAGACCAGCCAGCTGAAATCTACACAGATGTAAGCTTTGATATTATTTCGCATCAAGTTGATGACTTCATTTCACCTACTGGGCAAAAAATGCGACTTCCAAAATATTTTTCTTGGATCGCTCGAAATGATGCAAAGCAAATTATCTTAAACATTCAGGCAGAAATTGACTGCCCATTCCGTTATGGTCATGGGCGAGGTTATGCGAGTAGCTATATATTTACAGGTCATTATTTTGGTAATGAAGTACAAGGCCGTGGTTATATCGAATACATTGATATTGAAAACCAACAGGCCTTTGACGATGAATAATTTTACTCAGGAATAGTGAGTTCAGTCATCGGCCAGCGCGGCGTGGTCGTTACCGCTAAACCATCATGCTGACCTGCTTTTAAACGCTGATAACCAGCAAAAGCAATCATTGCCCCATTATCAGTACATAAAGCAGGCTCGGCATAATAAACTTGCGCTTTAATTTTCGCCAAAGAAGATTCTAATTGCTCGCGTAGTCTTAAATTTGCGCTAACTCCACCTGCAATCACTAAACGTTTAAGTCCAGTTTGCTTTAAAGCTTTTACTGATTTTTTTACCAAGGTATCTACAATTGCTTCTTGGAATGAAGCAGCAATGTCAGCGTCACGATTTTCACCATTCAATTTTTTCAATTGAACAGAAACAGCTGTTTTTAAACCACTAAAAGAAAAATCTAGGCCCTGATGAAGCATAGGTCTTGGAAAATCAAAAGCTAATGGATCTCCAGACAATGCAAGTTTTGCGATATTTGGCCCACCTGGATATGGCAAGCTCATCATTTTTGCAACTTTATCAAAAGCTTCGCCCGCAGCATCATCAATAGACTCACCCAATAGTTCATATTGACCAATAGCGTGGGCTGCCATCAATTGTGTATGTCCACCTGAAACTAACAATGCTACAAACGGAAATTCAGGTGGTTGACTTGAAAGTAATGGGGCCAACATATGACCTTCCATATGATGAACACCAATTGCAGGCTTATTTAAAGAAAAAGCTAAAGTTCTGCCAAACAATGCACCTGTCATTAATGCTCCCATTAAGCCAGGACCACGCGTATAAGCAACCGCGTCAATCTCTTGTTTTGTTACACCACTTTGTTCAAGCAATTGATTCATTAAAGGAATTAATTTACGAACATGGTCACGAGAAGCAAGTTCAGGTACTACGCCACCATATTCGGCATGAAGTTTAATCTGGCTATAAAGAACCTGTCCCCGTAAGCCGAGTTCGCTATCATAAAGTGCCAACCCTGTTTCATCACAAGAAGTTTCCAAGCCTAAAACAATCATCAAAACTGCCTTTTATATGAGTCAAAATATTGCAATCGCTATTATAGACTTGTGATATGAGTTGTAAATGAGTAAAATACTGACCTTCACTTGTGATCTGGCGCAATGGTGTGCCTGATCTTATCCATAATCTAGAGGATTTTACATGCCACAAGTTAAGTTGAAAGAAGGCGAACCAGTTGACGTAGCTATCCGTCGTTTCAAACGTTCATGCGAAAAAGCTGGTGTTTTAGCTGACGTTCGTAAACGCGAATTCTACGAAAAACCAACTCAAGAACGTAAGCGCAAAAAAGCTGCAGCAGTTAAACGCTACCAAAAGAAATTGGCTCGCGAATCTGTACGTACTACTCGCCTTTACTAATTAATTTGTGATTGACTGCTGAATTATGACTACTTTAAAAAACCAAATTACTGATGCATTAAAAACTTCTATGCGTGCCAAAGATATGGCAACAGTGACGGTTTTGCGTAGTCTACAAGCGGCAATTAAGCAAATCGAAGTCGATGAGCGCAAAGAGCTTGACGACGCTCAGGTTCTTGCGGTCATTGAAAAGCAAATTAAACAACGTAAAGAATCGATCAAAGCCTTTGAAGGTGCTGGTCGTAATGATTTAGCTAGTAAAGAACAAGCCGAAGCTGAGATTATCTCTCAGTTTCTACCAGAAGCTATGACTGAGGAAGAGCTTGATTCTATCATTGAGCAAACGATTGCTGCTCAAGAAGCAACTAGCATGAAAGATATGGGTAAGGTGATGAATTCTCTACGTCCGATCATAGCCGGGCGTGCCGATCCTGCTCAAGTTTCAGCAAAAATTAAAGCTAAGTTAGCTTAATTCCCCCCTTTTTTAAATTTTATATTTCTTCTAATCAAGCTTCTTTAGTTTGTATATATTTGCACACCTGCAAATTAAGTAAGATATAACTTTTAAATCTTCATTCTTCGCTCATCTTGCATCTGTTTCAAACGACTGTCTATTCTTGCCGACATTGCTTGATTATCTTTTGCCAATCGCTGAGCATGCAACATTGATTTTATTGCATTTTCCTCACTACCTGACCAATATTCTGCTTCAGCCCGATAGCGTAGAACATTAACCGCTCTTAAAGGTCCATTCTTATCCAAATTCGCAGCTTGCTGTAAAAATTGCCAACCTTGTATATCTCTTGGATTCTTATTAATAAATCTTTGAACCAAAGTTTGAACTTGCGCAAACTTACCTTGGCGTAGCAGCACCTCAGCCAACTTATAACTAAAAGCTTTATTTTCAGGCATCGTCATTTGTGTAGAAGCAATTGTTGTATAAGCTTGATCTAATTTATTTTGGCCGAGATAAATATCTGTCTGCAACAATGTGACAAGAGGCTTTCCACTAGATTTCGCTTGATCTAAAGTAGACTGCGCTTGCACATAATCACCTTGTCTTGTGTAAAATGCTGCTAAAGCAATCAGACCAGCAATATTTTTTTGGGACGCCAAACTTTGTAGTTGGTTTTCAGTTGCCTGATTGGCAACCACCATGGTGTACCATTTTAAAATCTCAAAATCTGCATCATATATACGGTTTTTAACTCGAGGCATCTGGTTTGCACGCAGCCTAGCTTCACTCATACGCTCAGTCGTCAATGGATGAGTCAACCAGAAATCCGGTAAAAAACTTACCCGACTTGTAGCTCTATGCATTGTTTCAAAGTAATCAGCCATACTTTGAGGGTTATAACCTGCTGCATACATATATTGCATGCCGATGCGGTCTGCTTCACGCTCTTGATTTCGACTATATGTTAATTGCTTATCCATGAGTGCAGCCTGAGTTCCAAGCATCACTGCTGCACCCGCATCGCCACCACCCTGTGCAGCTATAGCCACCCCCGCTAAAAGTCCTGCTAGACTTAGCAATGTTTGACCTTTAAAGGCTTCTTCAGAGCGACTAAAATGCCTTTGCGATACATGCGCAATTTCATGCGCCATAACACCAGCAATTTCATCAATATTTCGTGCTGAGGCAATAAGCCCTGTATTGAGCGCAAATAAGCCACCTGGAACAGCGAAAGCATTAATTTGTGGGTCTTTAATCACGACTAGACCAATCGGCTGCCCAAGCTGAGTTTCACTTAAAATACTCGAAAATACCTGAAAAAATTGATCTTCTAGCCAGACATCCTGAATAACGGGCATTTGTTTGTGAACTTCACGAAAAACTTTTTCGCCAATGAACTTTTCTTTTTGTTGATCAAGCAAACCAATCCCACTTCCAATATTTGGAATTTCTACCTGATTTACAGAAGGCTGAGGATCGAAAGGCTGTGCGTACGAAGCATTTGTTATAAAAGCCGTACTTAAAATAATTGGCAAAAATCTCAAAAGTTTTTCTCTAGTAAAATTAAACCATCAAAAAAAGTCTAACGATATAAAACATAAAAAATTATGTTCAATCAATAGACTTTTAATATATCACTCGAGATCGCTTAGTTTTGCAATGAAGTGTTATTAATCATTTATGCAAAGTTTGGGTTTACCAAATATCTAGGAGTTTTATCCTCCAAAGCTTCAACTAGATTTTTATAAGCAAGATTTGCCATTTTTTTACGGGTCTCTGCAGTCGCAGATCCTACGTGAGGCAAAGTAACAACATTTGGCAGTTTAAAAAGCTCTGAATCTTGTAAAGGTTCTTTCTCGTATACATCCAGACCAGCTCCAAAGATTTCCCCGCTTTGTAAGGCCTCAATCAAAGCTTGCTCATCAACTACTGAACCACGCGCAATATTTATAAAAATAGCGTGCTTTTGCATAAGCTCAAATTGAGCTTTCCCCATCAAGGCTTTCGATTCATTATTTAAGTCAACTGCGGTTACCACAAAATCAGACTGTTGCAATAACTCATCTAAACCAAGATATTGTGCTTTTAAAGGCTCTGCCAATTCAGGTTTTTCACGGCGGTTATGGTAAACAATATTCATGTTAAATCCATAAAAACCACGGCGTGCAATTGCAGCACCAATATTACCAAGCCCAATAATTCCTAGCGTCTTTCCAAAAACATCTAAACCAAATTGCTGAGGCCCAACAGTTCTTTTCCATTCACCTTGTTTCGTCCAATGATCAAGAAAAGGAACTTTTCTAGCAGCGCTTAGTAATAATGTAAAAGCAAGATCAGCCGTTGTTTCAGTTAAAACATGAGGGGTATTTGATAACCAGATTTTTCTTTGGTTTAGATAAGCCACATCATAATTGTCATAGCCAACTGTTACAGATGAAATAATTTTGAGTTTTTGAGCAGGCGCAAGATTACTTTCATTAAGAAGTCGACCAGCACCAATCATCCCATCAGCATCTACAACTTGTTGGCGAATTTGCTCATTAATATCACCCAGTTTTGGATTAAGAACTACAACATGATAATCCTGTTGTAATCGAGACAAAATTTCTTCATCAATTTGGCTAAAAACTACAACTTTTTTCATGTAAATCCCTACTACTCGTTGTTATCTTGCATTAATTGCCATAACCTTTTTTTAAGGAGTGGTTTCTCCAACATCTCTTTTAAACTCGCCAAATGAATAATATTGGCATGTTGAATATAAGAACATTCCCCAAGGCACAAGATTTTCTTGTCTGCTGCGACAGCATCTAAAAATCCTTGAATATATGAACCTGCACCACGTTGATCTTGATAGTTAGCTAAAGGGAACGGCCATTTTAGTTCAGCATATTGCCCTATTTTTGCTTTTTGAATGTTATTCCAAAGCTGCTTTTCTTCTTCACTTAAATTGGTAACATCTAAAAAAATAACGCATTTTTCAAGCGCAAAAGCCTGTAACTCAAATGAAGCAATCGTAACCACTGGAGCTTGTACTTCAGTACGAGGCGACACAACAGGCGGAACTTCTACTGGAAGTGGTACCGCAATTTCAGGTTCAACTTTTGGAACTTCGTTGACTTGTGGTTTTGTCGGTTGCTCAACAACTGGATTGTTCTTAGAAGGCAATATAATTGGTTCACCTTCTGGCGCAGCTTGATCTCGCCAGAGACTTTGAGCATTATTTTTTTGGCACACCTGTGTCTTAGGAATCCATACATCAATTCCTAAAGTTGCCAATATATTTCTTTGCTGCCCAATCATCTGTAAATCAATACCTCTACTCTATCTACATTCTAACGGGCTTGAGTTTTTTTTTCAGTGTTTTATTTCATTCAGATGTTTTTATAATCGTAGATGTCTTTTAAATAATCATCACACTATTTCTCTTTTGCATTTGATCCACAATTTCTTCTGTCTCAAAGCCAAAACGCCAATAAAGCAATTCAAGCACATCGAGTTCATCTTGCGTGATAATACGGTCGCTCCACAAACACATTTCTGCAATAGCTAGAATACTTAGCCGGTCACGTAATAATAAACCAGCAATATCATTTAAAATTTCAGCCAGATCTAATGGCTCATCTGAAATTTCATCATAGATATACATTTCATCGGGATTGAGCAGCGAACGTAAAATGCGCTCACGTACTTCTAATTGATTTGGGCTATTAATTTGCTGAACATGAAGTAAAGCATCAATTAAACGAACAATTTGGGGTTTCACTTCTTCAAATGCAGTCGGTAAATGTAACGGCATCAAGTTCAACTCATGTTTAACCCGCTCCAGTAAAAGTGCATCTAACAACCCAATTTCACCATCTTCTTGAATAATAAGCGCTAGCTTAGTAAGAAATTGCCGAGCAATACTTGCGGGTATATGCCCAATATTTTTACAAGCATCATGAAATATTTGAATATGAATACGTCCATCCAAATTCAATAATGCATCGATAATGGCATGACTCACAGGTGCATCTTTTGGAATAAACTCCCGATATTGGCGAATCATCAAAATAGCAACCATCACTTCACGTGAACCAGTCGCAGTTTGTAGTGCTCGCTGAATTAATTCAGGACGCTTTTTATTTCGACGTACATCACTACTCAGGGGCTTAATGGCATCATTTAATGCAAAACTAATTGGTGACAACCTTAATAAAGGTAAAGGCTGTGGAGATGACCACGGAATATAAATTTCTTTCTCAGATTCTTCTAAGAAATGAAATAAGCTAAACAACGGACGGTTGCGAAGTTTCTTTAAATTTTCTAATTGTAAATCTTGTAGCAAAGTAGGATTTAACTCATAAATACGTTCACGAATACTCGGGTGAATATTCATCCAGCTTTGCGGGCTTAGCGAGTTAGCAAAACACATATGTGCGATTGATTCGGAATAAGCACTATGAATTTGCGAACCAGAGTGGTGAACATAAATACGCAATAAAGTTTGGGTATTCGCATTATTTTTTAATAGTCGTACTGTTTTTTGGTCATTACGAAATGTGCGCCCACTCAAAGTCAAATACTTAATAAAACGAGTAATCAGCACACCTAGGCTTCCAGCCAACCAAATGACTCCACCCACTGCAACAAAAACTGTTTCAAATTTATGTTTATAGCCAGGGCTATAGCGCTTAAAACCCTGCTTGGCTAATTTACTGCCCCACTGACTAAAAGTTGTTAAGCCGCTATATAAAATCTTTAATTTAGTATTCTCAACAGCCTCACCCGATAAAATCTGATTAAACTCATGGCCCAATAAACCATATAACTCAAGCTTATCCAGATTCTGTAAAGCACCCCATGTCAGAATAATTACGATATCTTTGGGATGAAAACCTGCCGTAAGTGCATTTACACCAACTTCATCAGGTAATACATATACTGTTGGAACTTTAAGTGAAAAATTTTGGGCTAAGTGTTCTGTAATTTTTAATGCCGCGAGTTCTTCGGGAGTACTCTCCTCTTTCACCAAACGACGTGCTTTAAGTTGTTTTGCTAAAGAGTGTCCACCTTTACGCAGAATATAAAGTTCAGTAACTACCGACCAAACCATAATAAAAAGTAATAGTGCAACGAAGTAAGGACTTAAGGTATGCCACCAAATTGGCTGGCTATAATCAAAAAAATGAACGAGTAAACCTAAAATTAAATTTAAGATAAAAATAGTAAGCAGCACAGCAACCAAACACATAGTGATGGACCACGCCATATTTTTATTTTCGATGAGATAGTGGCTTACTTCTTTCAATGTAAATATTCCCAATTACATTGTTAGGTTTCATCATAAAAGAAAAAAGCGGGAAATACCCGCTTTTTTCGGCTATTTCTATTCTTCTTTGA
Source organism: Acinetobacter sp. 742879 (assembly GCF_000588535.1). Classification (NCBI taxonomy): domain Bacteria; kingdom Pseudomonadati; phylum Pseudomonadota; class Gammaproteobacteria; order Moraxellales; family Moraxellaceae; genus Acinetobacter; species Acinetobacter sp. 742879. The sequence continues at coordinate 177,043 of NZ_JFYC01000003.1, forward strand.
TGCCTGTTAAATCTACAGAAGCAGCATCGACATTAACGTCAATATAACCATCTTTTTTCTTCTTAGCAGAGTCATTACGCTTCTGCTCCAAATTATTTAGATAGTTACCATCAATATCACCTGTTACATAGATTCCATCAAATACTGAGCAATCGAACTCAGTTAAGTCAGGCACTTTGCTGGTACGTACAGCATTTTTCAAGTCTTCCAATTCTTGGAAAATCAAACGATCAGCACCAATAATTTCTTGGATCTCTTCCACACTGCGTTCTGAAGCAATAAGCTCAGCTTTAGCAGGCATATCAATACCGTAAACGTTTGGATACATTACTTTCGGTGCTGCTGACGCAAAGTATACTTTTTTTGCACCAGAATCACGTGCCATCTGAATAATCTCATTACACGTTGTACCACGTACAATAGAGTCATCCACCAACAGAACGTTCTTACCTTTGAATTCTAACTCAACAGGGTTTAATTTCTGACGTACAGATTTTTTACGTTGCTGTTGACCCGGCATAATAAAGGTACGGCCGATATAACGGTTTTTCATAAAACCTTCACGGAACTTCACACCTAGAATATTTGCAAGTTCTAAAGCTGAAGTACGGCTCGTATCTGGAATTGGAATCACCACATCAATATCGTGGTCCTCGCCCCAGTCACGTAAAATTTTATGAGCAAGCTTTTCACCCATTTTTAAACGCGCTTTATAAACCGAGATTCCATCAATAATCGCATCAGGACGAGCAAAATAAACGTATTCAAAAATACATGGGCGGTATTTCGGATTAGCAGCACATTGTTTAGAGAACAACTCGCCATTTGCATTGATGAAAATTGCTTCACCTGGTTCAATATCACGCTCAATTTTGAAACCAAGAGCAGTAATAGCCACCGATTCAGAAGCAATGATGTATTCCATCTCACCTTGTTCAGTCACACGCGAACCATAAATAAGTGGGCGAATACCATTCGGATCACGGAAGCCAACCAAACCATGACCAGTAATCATCGCTACTACACCATACGCACCTTGGCAACGCTCATGCACACGAGAAACCGTGTGAAAAATATCGTCAGCTGTAGGATTTAAAGTGCCTTTTTTCTGTAATTCATGTGCGAATACGTTTAAAAGAACTTCTGAGTCAGAATCAGTATTCATATGACGTAAATCTGTTTTAAACAGGTCATCATGAATTTCTTCTGCATTGGTCAAGTTACCATTATGTGCAAGCGTAATACCGTAAGGTGAGTTTACATAAAATGGTTGTGCTTCAGCACTGCTCGCAGAACCAGCAGTTGGGTAACGTACATGGCCAATACCATAATTACCAAGTAATGCTCTCATATGACGAGTATGAAAGACATCACGCACCATACCGTTATCCTTACGAAGGAAAAGACGGCCTTCATGGCAGGTTACTATTCCAGCTGCATCTTGCCCACGATGTTGCAACATCGTTAAAGCATCAAACAACATTTGGTTCACTGGCGATTTACCGGCTATACCAACAACTCCACACATAGCAACCTCGCAGACAAGCTAGGAATTAATAAAAAGGATTCTTTGTCGAATGGTCGGATCGGTTTTCTAAATCTTCCGATTCGTCCATTGGTTTTGAAGGAGTGCCTGATGCACTACCTCCAGATGTTATTTGATGAAATGCCTCACTTGCAGCATCTTTAGACAACTCGGTAGCCAAAGGCGCATAAGGCAATAAAAACTGTATAAATTTGGACTGTTTCCAGTGCGGTGAACTTTCAACCCAAGGTCCTACACCCTGCATTGTAATTAGTACAACCAACAAGCCCTTTAAAGAACCAAAAGCACCACCTGCTAAACGATTTAATGGCCCCAATTTCAGACTTTTCAAGAGGCCATTTAAAAATGCAGAGACGATCCATGTTAAAACAATGATCAAAAGCGCTATAAATGCAAAAGCTGCAATTTTTTGAACAACTGGATCATGACTTAAACCCGACATAGACGGAGCAAGAAGGACAGCATATTTTGCACCCATAATTAATGCAATGACCCATCCTACCAAGTTCGCAAAGGCTTTAATAAATCCTTGTCGCAAACCGTTTAGCCCCCCAATGAGCAAAAGTATCAGAATAATGATATCAATTGTGTTCATATTCACTTAAGACATAGCTGCAACACATTGTTTCACTAAAATAGGACCTGTATAAATTAGCCCACTATAGATCTGTACTAATGTTGCTCCAGCTTGCTGTTTGACTGCTGCTTGTTCACCCGACAAAATTCCACCCACGCCAATTAACGGGATTTGTCCTTTTAATGTTTGGGAAAACAAACGTAAGCATTCTGTACTTTTTTCAAAAACAGGCGCGCCTGATAAACCTCCCGACTCATTACCATAAGGAAGATTTTCTACACCTTCTCTTGATAAGGTCGTATTAGTAACGATCAAGCCATCAATTTTAAACTGTACTAACTGCGCTGCAATAAATTCAACATCTTCCGCTGTTAAATCAGGTGCAACTTTCAGAACCAAAGGAACATAGTGATTATTTTGTTCAGCTAGCTCAAGTTGTCTTTCTTTTAAGGTTTGCAATAGTTCAGTTAATGCATCGCCACTTTGTAAACTTCTTAAGTTCTTAGTATTTGGAGATGAAATATTAACGGTAATATAAGAAGCGTAGTTATACACTTTCTCAAGGCAAATCAGGTAGTCATCAACAGCTTTTTCTACAGGAGTATCAGCATTCTTACCAATATTAATGCCTAAAATTCCTTTAAACTTTGAAGCTTTTACATTTTCAATCAGCTTATCAACACCATCATTATTGAACCCCATACGGTTAATAATGGCTTGAGCTTCAGGAATACGGAATAAGCGCGGCTGCGGATTACCCGATTGAGGACGAGGTGTAATGGTTCCAATTTCAATAAAACCAAACCCTAACCCAGCTAAAGCATCAATGTGTGCACCATTTTTATCAAGACCGGCTGCCAAACCTACTGGATTTGGAAATTCAATTCCCATACAAGTCGTCGGTTTCGCTTCTACGCTCTGACGGAGTAAGCCGAACTTATGTGCTTTATCAAGCATAGATAATGTTAATTCATGGGCACGCTCTGGTGCTAAACTAAACAACATCGGGCGAGCAAGTGAATATAACATACCAATCACAATCTACTGATTTTAGGTAGGCATATTATAGGCACAGGGAGCACAAAACACCATGCTTAAGACCAGCATATTTTAATATGTTATTGAACCGTCGCTGTTAATTTAATCTGACCTTCACTTGAAACCATTTCCATTTTTTCAATACTTAAGCCCATTTGTGCCAGTTGGGTTAAAAAGTTAGCTAAAATTGCGTAATTCTGATGAGTAACAATAATTTGTAACTGCTCGCCATTTTGCTGAGAAGTAACCGTTAAACCTTGCTGTTGAGCTACACGTTGTATTTTTTCTGCCTGCCCCAGCTCAAGCTCACTCGCAGGTTTCATAGTGACTGCATTACTTTGCATCCACACCATCAAATCTTTTAAATCATTTAAGCGCTGTTGCTGCTGTTCTGCTAAGGAATGCATTTTCCAAAGTGAAGCCCCAATAATAGCCACTACAACAAAAATTGTAGTAAAGACTACCATGATACGTTCACGGACAGTCAAACGGTCTAAATATTGATTAACTTGTTCGATCCACTGATCAAAGCGGTTTTGCAATTGAGCTAACATTTTCATTATTGTATTTTCACCACCCCAATAGCCCCACCACCATCGGCTTGAACATTACCTAACTCCGCCTTAAATCCTTGCTGATTAAGCTGCTGTGTTAAAGCTTGCAAATCATCTGCCGATTTTGCTTTCAAGGCCATGGTTAGTGTAGAAGCATCATAATTTAATTGCTGAGCTAAAATTTGTCTTTGCATCAAAATAGGTCCAACACGACTCAATAAAGAAAGTGCTTGTGTATCGCCTTGTTTACTCATTCTTAAATGACTTTCAAATTGGCTTTTTATATTTTGTTCATTTACGCGACTAGAAGGACCAAACCAATATTTATATTGCTCAATTGTCTGCTCAGCTGTTTGATTTGCTACATTTCTTAATTTTACCCAACGCAACAAATCATAGCTGAACTGAACTACAATGATTGCTAAAACAATAACCGCACATGCTTTCCAGTACCCAGAAACCGTTTGCTCTTGCCCTTTGGCTTTTGGTAAAACGTTAAAAGGATGCTGTTTAAGTTTATCTAAGCCCTGAAACTGATAAAAAAATTCTGAACGTTGCTCAACACTAGAAGCTGCTTCTAAGCTTTCTAATTGTTCTGTCGTTAATCCACTATATTGATAGTTTGTTTCAACTGGCTGGAATTCCAAAAACAATCCCAAATCATCTAGTGAGTTACCCACCCATTTACTTTCGCGCGCCAGTAATTTTTGGTCAATATTACACAGGATAACTTGGTGCTCTTGTGGTTCTGGCAAAATCAAAAAGTCTGGCAACAAAGCAACCAGCTTGATTGGCAACAAATTCATCGCATGTTGCCATGTTTCCACAGTAGTTTTTGCAACGCCCAATATTGTTAATTGATCAGCATGAAAATGATGAACTACTTTCATGTGATCAATAGGCAAAGTTACAAACTCTTCAAGCAAATATTTAACACCATCTGCTCCGAGTTGCTTGTAATGAGACTTTGCTATTTGTTGCTGGAATACCTGAGCATGACGACTAGGAAAAAAGACAACAGCCTCTTTTCCTTGGTGCAATTGTAGGTCTTGTATTAATTGATCGAGGCTTTCAGCCTGCAACCAGTTTTCTCCGTTAGACCAATGCCATATTCCATTGGTTTCAGGCATCCATAAATACAGCATAATGGGCTAAATAACCTTTTTATTTATATTGTGGGTATAAAACTATTTTTTTGTGTTGATAAACCAGTTGCAATCACAGCCTGATCATAAATTCGAGCTTCAGCCAACGCAAATGGATTAAAGTTTTCATGGGTCAGCAGTTCAGCAATATGCCCTACTACATTCATATGACACACGACCACAATTGACTCATAAGGAATCTGAGACAACCACTCGACTGCCTCTTTGGCGTTATCATCCGGTTTAATTTTATCGCATAACAACACAGGCACATCTTTAAAGTACGCTTGAATATGTGCCAATGTCTCTTGAGCACGCAACAAAGGACTAACTACAAAAATATCAGGCTTAACAATATCTTTTAAAAATGTTGCTGTCTGTTCTGCTTGAGCATGTCCACGAGCAGTAAGAGGGCGTTTAGTGTCGTTACCATTTACAGGTGGAGCGGCTTCCCCATGGCGAACCAATGTCAGTTGCATAAATTTTCCTTGTTAATAATTCCTGCATTATAACCACAATTTATGACATTTCTTCTTCAGACTTCGTGATGAGGTAAAACAAATTCAACATCACTACGGTGTCCGTTTTTCATAAGAGATAATGCAATATTTAAAGGAGGCGCCCCTTCGAAAATAACTTCATATAAAGCGTTAGTGATAGGCATATAAACATCTAGTTCTTCTGCTTTACCACGCACCTGAACAATTGTATTAATGCCTTCTGCTGTCTGCCCCAACTCTTTACTTGCCTGATCCAGCGTTTTACCCGAACCTAAAGCATAACCAATCTGATAATTACGGCTTAAAGGACTATTACAAGTCGCGAATAAATCACCAACACCTGACAACCCCAAGAATGTAAGCGGATTTGCACCTTGTTTTACTGCAAAACGGCTCATCTCAGCCAAAGCACGCGTTAAAATCATACTCTTGGTGTTTTCACCAATTTTGTAAGCGGCACCAATTCCCATTGCAACCGCATAAATATTTTTAAGCGCACCACCTAACTCCACTCCATGTACATCATCACTACCAAAAACACGGAATAAAGCACTATGCAGAGCATGTTGCACAGCATAACGAACTAACTCAGAATCACTGGAAATAACAGTACCAGATGGCATCCCTGCCATAATTTCTTTTGCAAGGTTTGGACCTGATAGCACACCATAGGGAACTTCAGGTAATTCTTCACGAATAATATCGCTCATGAAGCTGAAAGTTTTAGCTTCAACGCCTTTAGTTAAAGACACAACCGCTTGTGCAGTAATATAAGGAGCGATTTGTTTTAAAACATCACGGAATGAGTGACTTGGAATTGCGACTAAAATAATATCTCGGTCACATACAGCTTGCTCAAGATCAGATACAGCGCGTAATGATGACTCTAAAATAAAATCTGGCAAATAACGTTTATTAATGTGTGTTTTATTAATTTCCTCAGCTGTTTCGCCGTCACGAATCCAGATCATGGTATCGCAACCGTTACGTGCAGCTAAATTTGCCATAGCCGTTCCAAAGCTTCCTCCCCCTAGAACGGTAATACGTAAAGCAGTTTTTTTATCAACCGCAACAGGTTCCACCAAATCTGTAAACTTAAATTCAGCCATCTTTTATTATCCTATTTCTTACTTCTACAGACGTTTAAGCCTGCCAAACTTTTACGAATTCTTTACTTTCAATATCTGCACGCGGTGCAATTACTTTAGCTGCTGTGCCGACGTAAATAATACCTGAAATTAAATCACGAGGTTGCAGACCTAAATGCTGTTTTAACCAATTTGATTCAACAACTGCACCACTACGCCACATGGTCGAAAAACCTTGAGCTTGTAGAGATAATAAAAGATTTTGTACTGCGGCACCCGTACTTAAGATTTGTTCGAAATGCGGCACTTTCGGATGATCTTGTAGTTGTGTAAGCGCTAAAATGAGTAATGGTGCACGAAAAGGATGTTGTTTAACACGTTCGAGTTGAGCGGGATCAGTTTCACCTAAATCTGCTAGAGCCTTTGCTAAAACTTCACCAAAAGCACCACGTTGTTCGCCTGAAACAACTACAAAACGCGTTGGCTTAAGTCTATGATGATCTGGAGCAGTCAAAGCTGCTTGGAAAGCTAACTCTAATTGCTCTGTACTTGGAGCCGGCTCAACTAATTGGCCAATAGACTGACGCTGATGAATATTTTGGTGAATTATTTGTATTGCTGATTCCGTCATTAATATTGATCTAACTCAAAAATTCAAAATAGATTAGCATAATCTACCGTTAATCCACCATTGAATCTAGCTTATAAAATTAGCGAACTCTCACTTTGACATTTTTTAATACAAAACATCAAAACTCATACAACGTCTTCAAAATCAACTAGAAAACTTATGTTCAAATAGCTATGTCTTTTAGCGATTAACTTTAGGTGCATTATGAAAAAAATAATTTTAGCAAGCGCAATGAGCGGTGTTGTTTTATTACTTGGTGCTTGCGCAACTACTCCTAAAAATACTTTAGCAGTTCAAAAAGAAAATAATCAGTTTGAAGTTACAGGTATTGGCAAAACCAATTTAATTGCGAAAAATAATGCAATTACTGCAGCTCAAAAAACTTGCTCAAAAAACACTACACCAGTCGTTGTAGATGAAAAAACAACATATAACGGTGTATTAAAAGATGTTGTAAGTGAAAAAACCGGTCAAATGGTTGAAGCAGCAGCAGGGGTTATTGGTACATTAACTGGTAAAAATGCATCTTTAGCAAAAGATGATGACTACCAAACAACGCTTACTTTCTATTGTAAAATTAATTAATCAAAAAAAATCCCAATCAAATGATTGGGATTTTTTTATTAGCAATAACCATCTAATCTGGTCAGTGGTAATTTTTTACCAATTGCTTTTTCAATTTCGGGTAAATAAAAGGCGTCATCTTCTGAAAGAAAACTAATACTTACACCTTGTGACCCAGCGCGACCTGTACGACCAATACGGTGTACATAATCATCAGACTGCTCAGGTAACGTAAAGTTGATGACATGCGACACGCCATCGACATGAATACCACGACCAGCAACATCCGTCGCAATCATAATATTATGTTTACCTTGCTTAAATTGCTCTAACATTTTTAAACGTTTATCTTGAGCAATCTCACCAGAAAGCATACCAACTCTATATCCATCTTTCTTTAAATGATCATAAAGACGGCGGACTTGGTCACGTCGATTAGCAAAAATCATGACCTTATCGATTGGCTCTTCACGCAAGATATCTTGCAATAAACGATATTTATCTTGTTTAGCTACAACATAAACACGTTGCTCTACATCGTTATTGGTCTTTTGTTCAGGCTCAATTTCAACAGTTACAGGTTCAAATAACCATTGTCTTGCCAAATTCAAGACGTCATAACTAAACGTCGCTGAGAACATGAGTGTTTGACGTTGTTCCTTGCGTGGTGAATAACGAACAATACGTTTTACGGAAGGAATAAAGCCCATGTCTAATAAACGGTCAGCTTCATCAATAACTAAAAATTCAATTTGATCGAGCCAGACTTCTTTTTGTTCTACAAAATCGATTAATCGCCCAGGTGTGGCTACCATGATATCGACAAAATTAGCATCAAGTTGCTTCTTCTGCTTATCGAAATCAACACCACCTAATAGGGTCACTAAATGTAAATTAGAGAATTTTGTGAGAAATTTCGCATCACTTTCAATTTGCAATGCCAACTCACGAGTAGGCGCCAAGATTAAAGCACGAGGCTCGCCACGGAAGCGTTGCTCTTGAATCGGATTATTGAGTAAATCATTAATTACACTAATCAGAAAGGCAGCTGTCTTACCTGTTCCTGTTTGTGCTCGCCCAATTGCATCATGCCCGGCTAATGTATATTTTAAAACCTTTTGCTGAATTGGGGTCATTTGAGTAAACCCTAAAGCATCAATCGCCTTTTTAAGTTGCGGATGTAAATTCAAGGTTTCAAAACCAGATGTCATAAATACGCGCTCTAACAAACAATCTCTCGAATGAGAAGATCATTATAAACAAAAACGCCCCAATTCAAAAATTGGAGCGTCCATCATTCATCAAAAAGATGAATTAGTCTTAGTCTAAAGGCTGAACGTTTTCAGCTTGAAAACCTTTTTGACCTTGTACAACGCTAAACTCTACGCGTTGACCATCACGTAGAGAACGGTGACCGTCACCTACGATTGCACGGAAGTGAACGAATACATCGTCGCCGCCGTTACGTTGAATAAAACCAAAGCCTTTAGTGTCATTAAACCACTTTACTACGCCTTGTTCACGAGCTGTCATAAGTCAATCCTCAGATGTTGAAAAAAGGACCTTCCGGTGTTGCAAACAGCAGAGCAAACAAGGTTTTAAAATATTTATAATCTTAAAGCTTGTAATCATTCTGTAAAACTATCAACAATTTCCGGTTACATCCATTTGTTATAGGGTTATTAAATCAATTTGATTGTGTGGTAAATCCTAAAACGGTTCGAGCTTAACACGGGTTTATGACAATTAATAGAATTTTTTTCAAATATTTCCCCTATTTTTAGTTCTTTTTTTAAACAGCTTATTACAATATTTTTTATAGAAATTCCTGCATCTTCTTTCATAAAATATGCTGTATTTATTAAAAATTTGTTAGAATATTTTTTTCAGTTGTTTTGATGATGAATGAGCAATACTTCTTCTAATACAGCACCCATTGAAATTAATGCCCTTGGACAACCCTGCCCAATGCCATTGTTAATGCTAAAACGTGAACTTAAAAAAGCGTCAGGCAAACAACAATTTTTATTAAAATCTTCAGATCCTCATAGTGAAATTGATGTAACTCGTTACTGCGATTTACATCATTTTACGTGTCAAACTATACACATATCAGAAAGAGAATTTCACTATTTAATTGAAACTCAATAATTCTTTGCTAAACTAAAAGATTAGAAATTGCATAAAATTTTACATTTCTCTACCCAATTTTCCTTAATTATGAAGCTGATTCAAATTAAGATGAATTTATTGGTTATCCCATTCGATCCTATAAGGAGAACTCATGAGTGACAGCAGCAATCAATTGATGCCCCTGTCATTGTCTGCGCCCGGTGTAAACCTTGGTGCATATATCAGTACTGTCAATCAGATTCCTATTTTAACGGCCGAGCAAGAAAAAGAACTTGCTGAACGTTATTATTATGACCAAGATCTTGATGCCGCAAAAATGCTGGTAATGTCGCATTTACGTTTTGTCGTTCATATTGCGCGCAGCTATGCAGGTTATGGCCTACCACAAGGCGACCTTATTCAAGAAGGTAATTTAGGCTTAATGAAAGCCGTTAAACGTTTCGACCCAAATATGGGCGTGCGTCTAGTATCTTTTGCCGTCCACTGGATTAAGGCAGAAATTCATGAATACGTTATTCGCAACTGGCGTATCGTCAAGATTGCCACGACAAAAGCTCAGCGTAAATTATTTTTCAATTTACGTAGTTTAAAGAAATCGAGTAAAAAGTTAACGCTCGAAGAAGCTCAATCGATTGCTAATGACTTAAATGTAACTCCAGAACAAGTTCTGGAAATGGAAGGTCGTTTAACTGCCTATGATGCTGCTTTTGAGGCACAAGGTGATGACGATGATGACACCCCTCATACTGCTCCTGCGTTGTATCTTGAAGATAACCGCTACGACCCTGCCCGTTTAGTCGAAAACGAAGACTGGGAAGAGCAAAGTACTTCAGCCTTGCATGATGCAATGGACCAGTTAGATGACCGTTCACGTAATATTTTACAACGCCGCTGGTTAGATGATGACAAATCTACTCTTCACGAGTTAGCAGCTGAATATAATGTTTCGGCAGAACGTATTCGTCAGCTTGAAAAGAATGCGATGGAAAAAATCAAAACTGCCATGTCAGCAAGCTAAAATAAATGAAAAAAATAAAAGGGCGAATCGCCCTTTTGTTTTATCTGGCTATGTTTAGCCAACCCAATCTATGTTAACGTTGCCTTTCATTATTCAGTTGCGTTTTTTGTTATGTGGATCGCCATTTCAGCCCTTAATCTTGCTTTTGCAGTCATGTTGGGTGCTTTTGGAGCACATGGTCTTAAAGCTCACGCGGGTCCTGAGCAACTTGCTTGGTGGCAGACTGCAACCGACTACTTTTTTTATCATGCGCTTGGCCTATTAGCTCTTGGTATTTTAAGTAAGGTTCTTCCTCATTTCCCAATCAAGTTATCTTTCTTGCTTATCCAAATTGGTATTCTATTTTTTTGTGGTTCGCTTTACATCATGGCGCTAGGTTTACCACGAATATTAGGCGCAATTACGCCAATCGGTGGAGCCTTAATGATTGCGGGATGGCTAGTCTTGGCTTGGAATGCTTTCAAATACGCAAAATAATCGGAATGTGATCATGCAAATTTATTTAAATGGCGAATTAACGGACACGCCTAGCCAAAACCTGTTGCAACTCATTCAGGAGTTGGCACTTGAAGGAAAACGTTTTGCTGTTGAGCACAATCAGCAAATCGTTTCTAAAAGCAAATTAGAGCAAATTTCTATTGCTCAACATGACCGTATCGAAATTATTCACGCTGTTGGCGGCGGCTAAGTCGGAGTTATCCATGCAAGACACCCCTCTCATTATTGGTTCACGTTCTTTTCAATCTCGTTTATTGGTTGGAACTGGCAAATATAAAGACTTAAATGAAACGGATTTAGCTATTCAAGCCAGTGGTGCAGAAATCGTAACCGTCGCAATCCGCCGTGTGAATATTGGACAAAATCCAGATCAACCGAATTTACTTTCGGTCATCCCACCAGAGAAATATACAATTTTGCCAAATACCGCAGGTTGTTTTGATGCTGACAGCGCAGTACGCACGTGTATGCTAGCGCGTGAGTTACTCGATGGTCATAACCTAGTAAAACTTGAAGTATTGGGTGATGAAAAAACCTTATATCCAAATGTAACCGAGACTTTAAAAGCCGCGCGCACTTTGATTGATGACGGTTTTGAGATTATGGTCTATACCTCTGACGACCCAATCATTGCTCAAGAACTTGAAAGTATGGGCTGTGTTGCGATTATGCCTTTAGGTAGTCTAATTGGTTCAGGTTTAGGTATTTTAAATCCACATACCATTTCAATTATTAAAGAAAATGCAAAAGTTCCAGTTTTAGTCGATGCAGGCGTTGGTACAGCAAGTGATGCTGCTATTGCGATGGAACTTGGATGTGATGGTGTATTGATGAATACAGCAATTGCAGCTGCCCAAAACCCTATTTTGATGGCTTCTGCAATGAAAAAAGCTGTTGAAGCAGGACGTGAAGCATTTTTAGCAGGTCGTATGCCACGTAAACGCATGGCAAATGCAAGCTCGCCAGAAACAGGTTATTTCTTTAAATAATTTATTTCCAAGGAATCACTGCTTTTTCCAGTGATTCCTCTCCTGTCATATAACCATTTTACGTTTTAAAAATATATCGCTTTATTCTAATATGCTTAGGCTATTCCAATATTCGTCTTAAATTATCCTTGGCGTTTAACTCAAAATTCTTTTGGAAATATACAGTTTGATAAAGTGGCTCAGACTGATAAAAATGTATTAAAACTTGTTTTCTCTTAATTGAATATACTTCTGGATCAACCCAAGAATACTCCTGCTGAATTTGTTGTTCATACTGGATAAAACGTTCAGGTGTTGCTGCCAAAATAGCTAAATCAATATCCAATAAAAATTGCAAATCTGTTTCATCGGTTAATGCATGCTTTTGAGTCGCAAGAATCCAACGCTTTATTTTCTCTAGGGTATCGAACGATAAATCTTGCGCCATCAATTGTTCAAATAACTCAGCACTTTTAAGCTCATTGTCTTTAGCTTCTGGATCATAGACTGCATCATGAAACCAAAGAGCCAATGCAACAGCATACGGATCATTTAATTCGTATTGAACCGCCTCCATTAAACTCAAACATTCATATAAATGTTGGACGGTATGGTAGGCTCGCTGTTTTTCACTATAAGCCGCAATAAGTTCATCATAGATTTTCTGCGGTTCAGAAAAATCATAATGCTGATGCAGCTCAAACCAAACATGCTTTAGTTTTGATAAATAAAGCTGCATCATCAATTAACCACGCTTAAGATTATTGTTCATCACGTTTAAACACCAACTCTTTTGCCGATGAGTTATCAGCATCAAAGTAATAACCCTCGGTATTAAACGCTTTGATGTCTTCAGCTTTATTTAATTGGTTTTCAATCATAAAACGAGCCATTAAACCGCGTGCTTTTTTCGCATAGAAACTTATGACTTTATATTTGCCATTTTTCTGGTCAAGAAAAACAGGCTTCACAATTTCAGCCTTAATTTTCTTTTCATTGACAGACTTGTAATATTCATCTGAAGCTAGATTTACCAGCAATTCAGATTTAATTGCTGCCAAGTCTTCATTAATTTGGTTAGTGATGATATCACCCCAGAATTCATACAAATTATGACCGCGAGTATTTTTTAATTTAGTACCCATCTCTAAACGATAAGGCATCATTAAATCCAAAGGACGCAATAAACCATATAGACCAGACAGCATACGTAAATGCTGCTGTGCAAAATCAATATCTTTATCTTTTAAATGATAAGCATCTAAACCAGTGTAAACATCCCCTTTAAATGCATAGATTGCTTGGCGAGCATTTGAGAAATTAAATTCGAGATTCCAATCTCTAAATCGATCTGCATTTAGTGTGGCAATTTTTTCACTGACACTCATTAAACTCGCAATTTCCGAAGCAGAAAGTTTGCGACAAACATCAATTAATTGTGCTGAGTTTTCTAACAAGCGAGGCTGAGTAAACTCATCTGTAGGTAACGCTGATTCATAATCTAAAGTTTTTGCAGGAGAAATTAAAGCAAGCATAGACAACCTGAAAAAATTATTCTTAATACCAACTATAACAGTAGATATTTTTTAATGCTAACTCGTGTTTTCAATGACGACTATCGGTAAAATAGCATCACGTATTGTTATTTAGCGGTTCTTATATGTCTGAGCAAACTTTCATCCAGGGTCCAGTAGGTAAAATTGAACTTTTCGTTGACCGCCCTGAAGGTGAAATCAAAGGCTTTGCGGTTGTTTGTCATCCGCACCCATTGCAAGGTGGAACCCCTCAACATAAAGTCCCTGCCCTTTTAACCCAAATCTTTAATGAATATGGTTGTATTGTTTACCGTCCTAGTTTCCGTGGTTTAGGCGGCAGTGAAGGCATTCATGATGAAGGCCATGGTGAAACTGAAGATATCTTAGCTGTAATTGAGCACGTTCGTAAGCTTCATGAAGGCCTACCATTTTATGCAGGCGGTTTTAGCTTTGGCTCACATGTTTTAGCAAAATGCTTTGCACAGCTTGCACCTGAATTACGGCCTGTACAGTTAATTTTATGTGGTTTACCAACAGCTACTGTAGTAGGTTTACGTCACTATAAAACTCCTGAAATTCAAGGTGATATTCTACTCATTCATGGTGAGCAAGATGATATTACTTTACTTGCAGATGCAATTGAGTGGGCAAAACCACAAAAACATCCAATCACAATTTTACCGGGTGCTAACCACTTCTTTACAGGCTATTTAAAGCAGCTTCGCCAAATCATTACACGTTTTATTATCATGAAATAAACGGTAACTTGATGGGCATAACTTGAGAGCATGCCCATCATTTTTAAGCCATGTCCTTATTGAAAATTATTCCAACTTAACCCAAAACGGGCTAAATATTTTTTCACTCTGTCACTATCGTTTGTTGTATTACGTTGTTGGCGAGATACCGAAAAGAGTTGTCTTCCCGCCTCTGCCATTGATTTTGAATTTTCGCAGACTTTGAGCACACCTCGTAATTGAATCTGATCAAATTCATCTATTTGCTCTATTTGTTCAGAATCCAAATAGTTCAACAAAATATCTGTATTTTTATCATTGTAAGATTCACCCTGAATAAGCCAAAGCTGCTTTAGACGTTGAATTTCTTTTTCTACAGCTTCACGGCGAATTAACTCACCTTGCGATAAAGTTGCCAAACGAGTTACGCTCGCTGCTAAATCTCTAAAATTTCCTTGCCATGATGCATCTACTGATTTAGCAAACTTTAAATATGTTTCTAAAGCATCACGTTGAAAACGTAATTGTCTTTGATGAATTGCAGCAAAACGCTGTAGCTCAAAATCAATATTGGGTGCAATATCTTCTACACGGTCTTTTAAATTTGGTAAGAAGAACGTCCACGTATTCAAACGAGCCCATAGATCTTCACGGAATCGGCCAGCTTGAACTTCATTACGTAAATCGCGGTTAGTACCTGCGATTAGCTGAAAATCGGCCTGAATTTCCTTATCACTTCCAACGGGAAAAAAGCTTTTGTCTTCTAGCGCTTTTAGCAGCATAGCTTGTTCATCAAGTCCCAATTCACCAATTTCATCTAAAAACAAAATGCCTTGGTCAGCACTTTTTAATAAACCAGCACGAGATGCAGCTGCTCCTGTAAATGCACCTTTTATATGACCAAATAAAGTTGACATGGCACTATCACCACGCAAAGTTGCACAGTTAACATCAATAAAACGGCCGCTTAATTGAAATTTATCTTTCTTTAACTGAAAAATTTGTTTTGCCAAATGAGACTTACCAACCCCTGTTGCCCCCATAATTAAAATAGGCGCACTAGAGCGGGTTGCAACTAATTCAACTTCCTCAATAAGCTGATTAAACGCTTTATTATGAGTAGAAATATTGGCTTTAAGTTGTTGCCAATTTTGCTTTTGCTCATCATCGAAGCGCTGTTTTAAAACATCGTATCGAGATAAGTCCAGATCAATAATTCTATACTCACCTTCTGATGTCTTGTGTTGGTTAGGTGAACTTTGAATGAGTTGAGCTGGTAAATAATGTGCATCTACCAATAAGTACCAACAAATTTGAGCAACATGCGTTCCTGTCGTGATATGCAGTAAATAGTTATTTTTTTCAACATCAAACGGATAAGTTTTTACAAAGTCATAGAGTGCACCATAAACTTCAGCAAAATCCCAAGGATCTTTTATACTGACCTTATGTCCAGAAACCTCAGTTTGTGGAGAGATCTCTTTAGCATCTGCTGCTATAGATTTAACTAAATTATGATGTTGTCGATCATGTAACAGCACCAATTCATCGACAAGCAAATCTTCATGCATTAACAGGCTAATCGTAGGACGCCAACGTTGCCATCGATCTGGCTTTCTCCCCTGATCAAGTGTAGAACCGACAAAGCCAATAACGACTGTTTTCTTTGCATCCTTCATAATTTCTATAAAATTTTATAAGTGTCTATAATATACAATACGCATTTGACCAAAAAATTCCAAGAATATGCTTCATTTTACTTTTTTAGGCACGTCTTCAGGTGTACCGACCCTGACACGTAATGTTTCAGGATTAGCAGTTCGTAACAGCAAAAATAAGGACTGGATTTTAATTGATGCTGGCGAAGGGACACAGCATCGCATTCAACAAGCCAAACTTTCACTACAAAACCTAGTTGCCATTTGTATTACACATGTTCACGGCGACCATTGTTATGGTCTAGTTGGTTTATTGGCAAGTGCAGGCATGAATGCCCGTAGCAAACCCTTAATCGTGATTGCACCGAAAGAAATTCAGCAATGGTTTGAAATCACTGCCCAGCTTACAGATTTATATTTGCCCTATTCCCTTCAATTTATTGATGTAAATGAAGCAACGCAGCCACAACAGATCACTGACGAATTCATTGTTCAAGCACATCAACTAAGCCATCGTGTTCCAAGTTTTGCTTTTAGCATTTATATCAAATCTATTCAGAAGAAGTTAGATACCCAAGCTCTAACTCAGCTTGGCGTACCTCAAGGCGACATGTGGGGCCATTTGAAACGAGGTTACAATATCGAATTTGACGGACAAACTTTAAAAGCTCAAGACTTTATCAAAATACAAAATCAACAAGTTCATGCAATTATAGGTGGCGATAATGACCAACCTGAACTGTTAGCAAACGCTTGCAAAGATGCGCAACTCCTTATTCACGAATCAACATACTTGCAAACGGTTTTAGATAAAGTTGGCAAAGGTCCAATGCATAGCTCAGCCCAAATGGTGGCTGAATTTGCAGAACAGCAATCTTTAAGTAATCTAATTCTGACGCACTTTAGCCCCCGACATCAAGATAAAGCTGGGCAACAAGCTATTACTGAAGAAGTTCGCCAGTTTTATAAAGGTCATTTTTATTTAGCAAATGATTTTGATGAGTTTACTTTAAATGAAGCTGGACAGCTTTTAAAAGTCGATAAAAATCATAAGACCAATTAAATACATATATCCAAAAAGATATTTAAATATATTTATGGATATATTTTTAACATTAAAAGTCACCAATAAAATTTACTAGATATAGATTAAAATTATTTTTATTTATTATTTTTAATAACTTACCATCTACTTCAAGTATTCTCCTCAAAAGTTGGCACACTCAGTGCAATAGTACAAAGCACACAACATCATTGGGATCTTGTGAATAACCCCTGCCTGCAAACGCTTGGCAGGCAGGCTTTGAAAGGAAAAGAAAATGTCTGTCATTGAAGAAATTAACCAACAAGCTCAGTTTGAACAAAAGCAGCAACAACGTTCTTATGAAGTTCTGCAAAATGAAAAAAGTATGCCAGTCAAAATGTGGACTAAAGGCGTGCTTGTTGATGACAACTCAAAACAACAATTATTACAAACAGCTCAAATGCCTTTTATTTATAAATGGATGGCTGTTATGCCAGATGTACACTTCGGTTTAGGAGCAACTATTGGTAGCGTAATTCCAACTAAAGGGGCAATTATTCCTGCTGCTGTGGGTGTAGATATTGGTTGTGGAATGATGGCAACCCGTACAAGCTTAACTGCTTCAGATTTACCAGATAATTTACATGCTCTACGTACTGAACTTGAACGATTAATTCCACATGGAATGACTAAGCGCGGACGTGATCGTGGGTCATGGGAAACTCCACCAGAAATGGTAGATCAAGCTTGGACCGATCTGGTTGCGGACTTTGAATACATTTGTGCAAAACATCCACGCTTAAAAAACACCAATAATCGCAAGCACTTGGGGACTTTAGGTACTGGAAACCACTTTGTCGAAATCTGTTTAGATGAGCATGATCATGTTTGGATTATGTTGCACTCAGGTTCTCGTGGTGTAGGAAATGCTATAGGTAATCATTTTATCGAACTTGCCCGTAAAGATATGCAGAAGCATTTTATTAATTTGCCAAATAAAGATTTAGCATACTTGGTTGAAGGAACTGAACATTTTGATGATTACTGGTTTGCGGTAGGTTGGGCTCAACGCTTTGCGATGAAGAATCGAGAAATCATGATGCAATCTGCGATTAAAGCCTTGGCTACGATTGTACCAAAGCCTTTTCAGGCACGTTTGGAAGCGGTGAACTGTCACCATAACTATGTGGAAAAGGAAGAGCATTACGGTGAAGAAGTAATGGTCACTCGTAAAGGTGCAGTTCGTGCGCGTTTAGGTGAATATGGAATTATTCCAGGCTCAATGGGAGCGAAGTCGTTTATTGTCCGTGGGCTTGGAAATCAGGAATCTTTCTGTTCATGTTCGCATGGTGCAGGCCGTGTTATGAGCCGTACTGAAGCAAAACGACGTTTTACTGTTGAAGATCAAATTGCACAAACTGAAGGTGTGGAATGCCGTAAAGATGCTGCTGTTATTGATGAAATTCCATCGGCATATAAACCAATTGAAGATGTAATGAAAGCACAAAGCGATTTGGTTGAAGTAGTGTATACCTTACGACAAGTGGTGTGTGTTAAAGGGTGATCTAATGAACCAAATTGAAACTGGAATTGTGCAATTTGAATGGGCAATAAAACTCTATTTATATGAAAATGCATTTGTACCAGCTATTACTTTAGCTGGTGCTGCGGAAGGTATTTTTGGTGAAATTAAAAGTGGCTATATATTTCATCAAGTCAGTGAAAATATTGAGATAAACAACAACTTACAAGTAAAACTAGTTTCTAAAGAAATTAATAAAGTCAGAAATTGGTTAAAGCATGGGAGTTGTCATCAATCATTTACCGAGCTAAGTGAGCAAGAGTTTACAGAGGCTGCAATCAGTCGAATCATTATTGCTGCAACAGCCTTAATTCATTTAAAACCTGATTACATGAGTAATTTGTTTATTAAATTTATGCAGCATACTCAAACCCATTATTCAGATTTCCTACCCGATGATAATTTTGACTGGAATAAAATAGAGATAGAAGAATGAAACTCGCAGAAGCACTTTTACTTCGAAGCGATCAACAAAAAAAGCTTGCTTCGTTAAAACAACGAATTAATGCCAATGTATTGGTACAAGAAGGTGATGAACCTAGTGAAGATCCAAATGAGCTCATCAAACAAGTATTCGCTTTAACTCAGGAAAGCAATCAATTGATTTGTCGTATTCACTTGACCAATGCACAAGCAAAACTGGAAGATGGCAAAGTATTGTTGTCCCTATTAAGCTTGCGTGATAGTTATGCTGAACAGCATAAGATTTTAATAGATGCGATTGCCAATACACATCGAGAACCTGATCGTTATAGCTCACGTGAAATTAAGTGGAAGAAAGTCATTCCTGTTTCTAGCTTACAAAAGCAGGCGGATGATATCAGTGCAAAACTCCGTGACTTAAACGTTAAAATTCAGGCCGCTAATTGGCAAATTGATCTAATCGATTAAACAATAGATTTTGTGAAATCATTTTCACAATCAAAGTTTGGACATACTGGGCGAGTACAAGATCCTGCATTACTCCGATCTGAGGGATTGAAAATAATTCAGGCGGCTATGGCAGCATGTGAGCCGTGCATCGATATTCACTTATCAGGCTCAGCACTATGCACCTAGTAAACCTTTGTCAAAAGCAAAGTCACGCGTTACTTCGCATTACCATGTACTGACAGTATGTTCATTAAATTAGAAAATAAGGAAAATATAAGTGAATACAGTTTTGGCAAATATGCCAAAAGCCATTCAAATTGATGGCTCACAAGGTGAAGGCGGTGGGCAGATTTTAAGAACTGCCCTTGCCCTATCAATGATTACAGGTCAGCCGTTTGAATTAATTAATATACGTGCTGGGCGTAAAAAACCAGGTTTAATGCGTCAACATTTGGTTTGCGTACAAGCATCTCAACAAATTAGCCAAGCTTATGTAGAGAGTGCTGAATTACATAGCCAGCGTTTATATTTCGCACCTCAGCATGTTCAAAGTGGTAAATATCAATTTCAAATCGGTTCGGCGGGGAGTACAACACTAGTTTTACAAACACTTCTACCTGTTTTGTTATTAAAAAATGAAGCTACCGAACTCACCATTTCAGGGGGTACACATAACCCACTTGCACCAACAGCAGATTTTATTGAACACTGCTTTTTACCTGCTCTAACAAAGATTGGAATTAACGTCGATTTTAGATTAAATAAAGCTGGCTTCTTTCCAATTGGTGCAGGTGAAATTCAGATTACCGTTCAGCCATGGCGAGATCGAATGAGCTTAAATTTATTAGATCGTGGTGCTTTGCAATGCAATGAAGCTTTTGCAGCAGTATTAAATCTTTCAGAAGAAGCACAGATAGCACAACGTGAATTAACCACATTAAGTAAAAAACTAAACTTAAGCTCTCAGCAGCAATTTCATTTAAATGGAATTAGCCAAGGCAATACAGTCTATGTGAAAGTTACTCATCAATATCACACTCAACTGTTTACAGCTTTAGGTGAGATGCGCAAAAGTGCAGAGCAAATAGCTGATCATTTAGCAAAAGATGTAAATCTATATTTATCTTCGCAGGCTGTTGTAGATGAGTATTTGGCAGATCAATTACTTCTACCTTTAGCTCTAGGTCAAGGTGGTGAATTCACCGCACAATGTATTAGCGAACACACTCGTACTCAAGCAGCCATGATTGAAAAATTTATTGATTGTGAAATCGAGTTTATCGAGTTAAATCCACATCATTTTCATGTAAAAGTTAAAGTTTAAGAAGCTCACAATTGAGCTTCTTATTTGTAAAAACTACTCTACAGATGCTAAAGCTGTTACCAACAGCTTCCAGCATTTCTCTACAGTATCAACTTTGACTCGTTCACCTGGTGCATGCGCACCCTGAATATCCGGTCCAAAAGAAACCATTTGTAGATGTGGATAATGCTCGGCAATAATCCCACACTCTAAGCCTGCATGAATTACTTTTAGATTTGGCTCAATGTTAAATGCATTTTGATAGGCCTGCTGTAAACACTTTAGAGCAGCCGAATCTGGATTTGGTGTCCAACCCGACACTAACGGCGTAAGTGTAGAGCCGATATTAAATTGACTGAAATGTTTTTGAATTTTTTCTGCAAAGTCTTGAGCTTCTTGGTTCACCATTGAACGGACCATTAAGACAGCTTTTCCGCCGTCTCTATTTAGTCTCACCACTCCAATATTATTTGAAGTCTCAACTACATCTGATAGAACCTGACTCATACTTGCAACGCCATAAGGACTTGTTGCTAAAGCTTGCAACCATTCATTTTGCTGTTGTTGAGCAATCACTTCGGTCACTTCAGCACTATTAGGCTGAATAGTTAATTGCAGGTTGTCATCAATACCCTGTAATTGGTTTTTCCATGTCGTTTGATATTCAGCGAGTAATTTTTCTAATTCAGGCAATTGGTTAGATGAAATGGCAATAGTTGCTACAGCTTCGCGAGGTAAAGCATTACGAGCTGTACCACCTATAAACTCAACAAGCCGTCCACCAAGTTTCGCTAAATGCTGATTTAAAAAACGGGCCAGAATAACGTTGGCATTACCACGTCCTAAATGGATATCTACGCCAGAGTGGCCACCTTTAAGACCAGCCACCTGAATATTAACAATATTCAAATTTTCAGGAATTGGTTCATAATTAAGCGGTTGCTCAACTTCAACATCAATACTACCAGCACATCCGAGATACAACTCGCCCCACTCTTCTGTATCAATATTAAATAGCCACTTCCCTTTCAGTACCCCTGCCTGTAAAAGTCGCGCACCACTCATCCCTGCTTCTTCATCAACAGTTAAAAGAACTTCAATTGGCCCATGAGCAATATCATTTGAGTCTAAAACTGCCAAAGCTAAGGCTACACCAATGCCATTATCGGCACCTAAAGTAGTATCTTTAGCAATTAACCAGCCATCTTCGAGGACTGGACAAATCGGGTCTTTAAAGAAATCATGTACTGTGCCAGTGTTAGCTTGTGTGACCATATCTAAGTGGCCTTGAAGAATAACGCCAGACACATGTTCTTTACCCGTGGTCGCATTCTTACGGATGATTAAATTACCAACTTCATCTACGTAAGTTTCTAAATTTCGACCTTCAGCCCAGTTTCTTAAAAACTCACGAAGCTGCTTTTCGTGCTTTGAGGGACGCGGAATAGTGCAAAGTGTTTGAAAATGCTGCCAAACCACTTGAGGAGATAAGTTCGAAAAATCAAATGGCACCATATATTTATACTCTCACAAATATTCTTAATAAACGTAGGTTTATTGAAAGATAAGAATTTATCAGCGCAGTTTTAGCTTTTTATTAAAATCGACGCTGATAAATTAAAAAATGACTTTAAATGTAGAATATATTAGGTATAAAAATCAAAGCTAAATTTCGCGAACCAAACGGAATCCCCACATAATTGAACGAGCTTGTGAAGTTACATACGCATTACGATAAGCAGTTCGCACGTTATAAGTGTTATATATCCATGCCCCTCCACGTAAAACTGGGAAATTACACTGTCCATTATTTTCTTCACCCCAGCGACGATTCACACTAGGAGCATTTTCATAATTTGAATGCCAGCAGTCATCCACCCATTCTCGTGCGTTGGCACTCATATCATATAAACCAAAATTGTTTGGTAAAAACTTCCCTACTGGTGATGTAAATGCATAACCATCGGTGCATTTAAATAGACTCCAACCACTGGTTTGGGGTAATGCTGCCGCTGTAGATGGATCTAATACATTTGCGTATTTACAAGCTTGGTCAAGATTAAGGTCATCTCCCCAATAATACGCTGTTGTCGTTCCAGCACGCGCCGCATATTCCCACTCAACTTCTGTTGGTAAACGGTAGGTCTGACCTGTTTTTTTAGATAACCATTTCGCAAATTCTCTTCCATCTTCACGACGTACACATACAACAGGATCCTGAGGTGTTTGATTCATACCAGAATTATTCGGATTTAAATCATCTCGATACCACATATTGAAGACACCATTGCGTGTTTCCCAATTACGACACCCCTCGACTTCCCATCCAGTTTCCTTTTGGAAAGCCTGGAACTCAGCAATTGTTGTTTCATAAGTTGACATTGCAAATGGTTTTTCGACTTGTACTAAGTGCTGAGGTAATTCGTATGGTCGAGATTGAGCTGGTACATTTTGTTGTTCTTGCTCATTTATATTTCCGCCCATTAAAAAGCTGCCAGCTGGAATAACCGTCATTTCTGGACAAAAACTATCTGAACAATCTTTGAATTTAGACTTTGCTAGTGTTGATTGATTAATATTGGTGTTGGTTAATGAGGCTAATTTAATTTCAGGATTTATATTTGGCGGGTTATTGATTTGATGAATTAATAAATTAATTGTTCCTTGCCATTCACTTAACATTTCTCTTAGCATGGCAGGTCGTTCAATACTTACGCCTGTTCCATCATAGTCTGGAGCATTACACCTCGCTCTTAATACAGTTGACTCATCGGTAAGCTGAGCTAGTTTCGGGATAATTTGATTATCAAGAAAAACTCCCAAATTATTTGAACTAGCGATATTAGCTCTTAGTTCTGCCGCTGATTTTTGAGCAATTGCTGCCTCACTGATAACTTTAGAATAGACACTATCACACTGATTTTCTTGCCATACTAGATTTTGCTTAAGACTCTCTAAGGAAGTAATTGTTCCTTCTAACAACTTCTGGTTCGTTGAATTTATGGTTGTATCTTTATCATCACTATTACACGCTGATAATAAGGAGATAATCAATATACCAAAGCCTTTTAAATAATTACTGGAAATTATATTCATGTTAATTCTCTGTAAAATAATATAAATAAGAAGAGGAAATTGAGTTGTTCTTTGTTAAAAAGTATTTTTAAATTAATAGAAAATTAGTTCAAAATTCAAACAATATTATTTTTTCGTTTGTTAATTTTTATTAAATAATGTCGCTACAAAAATAAATAACTCTTATCAATATTAATAAGTCAAAAGAGTGAATAAATATGTTCACTCTTACTTAATAAAATATAATTAATTGATTAAGACTTCCAAACAAATTGAGAAAAGCTATGATCAGCCTTCAAACTATTTTCAACTGCCTGTGCAAGCTGACGAATAATGCTTTGTGTTTCGATTTTCTCAAACCAATCTTGTTCTTCATCAGGATTGGCAGAGATTTCACACATCAAATGCCCTTCATGGTCTGTTTTCTGACAAGTAATAGATAATGGCAAAAGATGATTATCTATACTGACTTCTACTTTTTCATGTTCATGCACAATGTGCTGCGCATCAAAACCATAATGCCCCAATTGCTTAAACAGTAAAGCCGCTACATATTCTTGAGTGATATGGCATTCATTTGGTGGATGATCAAGCACCCCATGCTGTGGGCAACTAGCAATAAATTGTAATTTTTTCATCCTTTGTCCTAACACTATTATCATTATCTGCACTTAGCATAAGCAATAAACAAACAGCAGCCAAGCCTTTAGCCCGCTGCTGCCGTTGCTATTGTGTTAGCAATTATAAAATGTGTCAGGTCAAAAGTTATTGGCTAACTTCGATTGTTAAGCCTGCACGATTCGCCAACTCAGTGAAAGTCGGGAAGCTTGTCGCCACAGTTTCAGTACCATGAATTGTAATCGGACCAGAATTACGAAGACCTGCCATACTAAAACTCATAGCAATACGGTGGTCATGATGTGATTCAATTTCGCCGCCAGCAAAGATTGGTGACCAATCGCCAGATTTGCCTTTACCTTCGATAATGATGCCATCATCAGTTGGCGTACAGTCAATACCCATGATTTTTAAGCCATCAGCCATAACCTGAATACGGTCAGACTCTTTCACACGAAGTTCTGCCGCACCAGTTAATACTGTTTGGCCTTCGGCACAAGCTGCTGCAATAAATAAAGCTGGGAATTCATCAATTGCTAAAGGAACTTGGTCTTCTGGCATATGAATGCCTTTAAGCGTGCGTGAACCTTTAATATGAATATCAGCAATAGGCTCTCCACCGGCAATACGTTCATTTTCAACAGTCAGGTCAGCACCCATCTGTTTTAAAATTTCAATTACGCCAGTACGTGTTGGATTAATACCTACAGCTTCCAGAACAACATCGGAACCTTCAGTAATTGCAGCACCCACCATAAAGAAAGCAGCAGATGAAATATCAGATGGAACCTGAATATCAGTACCTACTAATTTCCCGCCACCAACAAGAGAAATCTTGTTGCCTTCGGTTTTAACATCATAACCAAATGCACGAAGCATGCGCTCTGTATGGTCACGAGTTGGTTCTGGCTCAGTGACTGAAGTTTCACCTTCAGCCCATAGGCCCGCAAGTAAAATCCCCGACTTCACCTGAGCAGATGCCATTGGCAAGTCGTATTGAATGCCCTTTAATTGCTGGCTACCCGTAATACTTACAGGTGGTGTACCTTTCTCACCTGTTGTCTGGATTTGCGCACCCATTAAACGTAATGGCTTAGCAATACGCTCCATTGGACGTTTAGAAAGTGATGCATCACCTGTCATCACTGAATCAAATTTTTGTGCTGATAACATGCCTGAAAGCAAACGCATGCTGGTTCCAGAGTTCCCCATATACAAGGCACTCGCTGGTGCTTTTAAACCATGCATACCCACGCCATGAATGGTCACTTCCCCATTCTTAGGGCCTTCAATGCTTACACCCATATCACGGAAAGCTTGTAAAGTTGCCAAAGCATCTTCACCTTCAAGGAAGCCAGTGACATGAGTCGTGCCTTCTGCAATAGCACCAAACATAATAGAGCGATGTGACACAGATTTGTCACCCGGTACGGTAAATTTACCTTTAAAAGCCTTATTTCCCGGTAAGATACTGAATTGCTGTGTCACCTTATTTTTCTCCATTAAAGGTTTTTTGGCTAACATATGATTGAAATGCTGACGTGCTGCCTGAGCATGGCCGAGTAAACCCATTAATGCATGAGAATCTTCGTTTTCAATCAATTTTCTAAGTACGGTAAGTTGTTTCTCGAAGCCATCTACAGCATTTAATATAGCGGTTTTATTGGCAAAGAAAATGTCATGCCACATTTGTGGATCACTAGCAGCAATACGCGAAAAGTCACGAAAGCCACCTGCTGCATAGCGGAAAATATCAAGGTTATCTTCACGGTTTGCAAGTTGCTCAACCAAATTAAATGCCATCAAGTGCGGTAAATGACTTGTATGTGCTAAAACTTCATCATGCTTGGCAACGTCCATACAAATGACTTCAGCTTTAGCAGCAGACCAAAGTTGAATCAGTTTATCAACAGCCCATTCTGCACTTGTGGGTAACGGCGTTAAAATCACTTTATGATTTGCAAATAAATCGACCTTACCCGCATGAACGCCCGTATGCTCACTACCAGCAATAGGATGGCCTGGTACAAAACCTGCTGGTAAATCTTCACCAAATACAGCTTTTGCTGCATCGACGACATTACCTTTTGTACTTCCTACATCAGTTACAATCGTAGTTTCTGTCAAATAAGGTTTAATTTGCTCAAGCACTTTTTGTGTCGCACGTACTGGCAAGGCTAAAACAACTAAATCTGCCCCTTTCACAGCCTCTACAGGATTAGAAAATCCTTCTTGTATTAAGCCAAGTGATTTTGCATCTTCTAAAGTTTTCTGTGAGCGTGTAGATGCCACAATAGTTGTCGCCAACTTTTCGGCAACAATAACCCGTGCCAAACTCGACCCGATGAGTCCTAAACCAATAAATGCAACTTTTTTAAATAGGGGTTGTGACATAACTTCAACTTTGCTTTTGCTCAACGTGATTTAAACCTTTGAGCAATTTGTTTTTAAGCATAATGACATGACCATCTTGATGCATGTCATTATTCCAACATGAGTAATTAGAGAACAGCAGCAGGATAAGAACCTAAAATACGAAGCTCTTTTACCATTGGACGAATATCATTAATTGCTGCTGCAACATTTTCTTGATCGATATGGCCTTCTAAATCAATAAAGAATACATAGGCCCATTTTTCAGGTAATGCTGGACGAGTCTCAATACTCGTTAAGCTAATATTATGTTTTGCAAACGGCGCTAAAATTTCTAATAAAGCACCAGCGCGGTCATGCGCTGAAATTAATAATGAAGTTTTGTCATTACCACTTTGTGGAATCTTTTCACGACCAATCACTAAGAAACGAGTAGTATTTTCCGGATTGTCTTCAATATTGCTATGTAAGATTTCAAGGTTATACATGCCTGCTGCGATATCAGATGCGATCGCTGCTGAATGCCATTCGTTACGAATACGACGTGCAGCTTCTGCATTTGAGTTTAAAGCAACACGTTCAACACCTGGATAATGCGCGTCTAACCATTGACGACATTGAGCTAAAGTTTGTTGGTGTGCATAAATCTGTTTAATACTGTCTTTACGTGTATTTTCAGAGACGAGGAATTGATGATGAATACGTAATTCAACTTCACCAATCACATTTAAATTCGATGTTTTAAAACAATCTAAAGTATGGTTCACAATACCTTCAGATGAGTTTTCAACTGGCACTACGCCGTAATGTGCACTACCCGCTTCTACTTCACGGAACACTTCATCAATTGTTGGTAATGGACGAACAACTGCATCTTTACCAAAGTGTTTAAGTACAGCAGATTGAGTAAAAGTCCCTTCCGGTCCTAAAAATGCAATACTTTGCGGAGCTTCTAAAGCGAGACAAGCAGACATAATTTCACGGAACAAACGCGCCATGGTGACATCAGACAAAGGACCTTGGTTGCGCTCCATGACTTTGCGTAAAACTTGTGCTTCACGTTCAGGACGATAAAACAAAGGATTCTCTTCAGAAGCAAATTTAGCTTTAGCAACAGCTTCAGCAAGGCTTGCGCGGCGATTTAATAATTCTTGAATCTGTTGATCTACACTATCAATATCTTCACGAATTTGTTCTAAACTAAGAGAAGTCGTTTTGTTTTGATCATCGTTGATCATTAGAATGCAGCCTCAGTAAAATCATCTTTTAAACGAGAGTATAACAATAGTCTGCTTTGATTTGTTAGGCAATATAGCTGTAAGAGCTTTTTTCATTAACCTTTTTGCTTTCATTTCTTGATCACTTTATTTGATAATGATTTTCATTTATCATTTGTATAATAAATTTTATTATCGCCCATTATGCAAAGATCATTTTTCCTTTTATCTACTAGTTTTTTATTGAGTACTTTAATAAGCTGTTCTACCTTCGCCCAAACGCCTATACAAAATCAACCAAAAATCGTTTTTCAAAATAATCAGGCACAATTTCAAATTAAATCTAAAAATACAGGCCATGATTATCTTATTCAAATTTATAAACCCCCTGTCGCCCCGCCCCAACATGGGTATCCAGTACTTTATATATTAGATGGAAATGCTACATTTCCAAGTGCTGCCAATATTGCTCAGTCGATTGGCGCTGGTTCTACCAAATTAGGACTAGATCCACTCATGATCGTAGCGGTTGGCTACCCTCAGCAAAAAACCTTTGATGTGCAAAAGCGTGCTTATGATTACACTCCAAAACCTTCTACTGAATTTCAAGCACAAGGTAAATATAAATATGGGGGTGCTGACCAGTTTATTGCTTTTTTAAATAGCGAACTCAAGCCTACAATTGCAAAACAATTTCCGATTAATAGCCAACAGCAAAGTCTTTATGGACATTCTTTTGGAGGTTTGTTTGTGCTTTATCATTTTTTTCAAAAGCCAGATGCATTTCAGCGTTACTTTGCTGCAAGCCCTTCCCTCTGGTTTGACCAAGGCATGTTATTTCAGCAGTTAAATCATTGGCAAAGTCAGAAACCAAATCATTCCCCTTTACTCATGACCACAGTCGGTACACATGAGCAAGGTGGTCCTCACACTCAACTTAACAATAAATTTAATGAAACAGATTTCTTTAAAGCTTTAGAGAATAAACGTTCAAACCAATTTAGTTATTGGCATTTTTATAATCCAGCTGAACAACACATTACAAATTTATATGCGAGCTTGCCTAAAGCACTTATGTTTGCTTCATGTCAAAATTTAGAAAGCTGTAAATCATTATTTGATGGGCCATTGCAGCAACCAGCCAAGTAAAAACATAATTACATTTAAAGATGATTATTTCGTTGTTCTTAAAGATAGTCCTCTTAATATATAGATTGGTTATACTGACCCAATATGTCATAACAACAGTAAAATAGAATGAATAAAATTATTGTTTTAGGCTTACTGGGTCTTACAAGTTTTAGTTTAACGGCTTGTGACGGGTGCCCCTTAATTGCAGGATGCAATGGTACTGATAATTCTCCGTACTATATGACAACTGTCAGTAATCAAGTTCGTGGTATTCCAATCCCACCCCAAACCAAGCTGACTTATCAGTCCCAAAATTTCAGGCAGAAATTTGAGCAAACACATGCTTTAAAAGAGAAAAATTTATCAGGCATCTATTTACAAGAAGGTACAGCAATCATTTGGGGCGGTATGCCAGTAGATATGTTTATACAGTTTTCTAGTCCCGAAATGAAAGGCTTCTCGGTCTATCCAGCACGAGGATTTAAAGCAGAATTATCAAATGAGTTTTTACGTTTATGGAAAAGTTGTGAAAGTGATTTAAACATTAACTTAAAGAATCCAAATGACTGGTCATTTAATCCTGAAAATATGAAAATAACTGGTTGTGGTGTCGTCTTTCAAGAACGTAGTGAATACACAGAAGATTCATTCCATCAGGATGAAGCCGATGAGTTTTTAAGAAAGATGAATCATACATTACAGCAATTACCGAAACAACAAGACTATCCTGTCATTCAACAGAAGACCAAATAGTTAAAAACAAAACAGCCCATTCTAGGACAGGCTGTTTTTCTCTGCTCAATTAAGCTTTGCCAATTAATCCACGCGCTACGATTTCTTTCATAATTTCATTTGTACCACCGTAAATACGTTGAATACGTGCATCTACAAAGAAACGTGAAATTGGATATTCAGTCATATAACCATAACCGCCAAAGAGTTGCAGCAAGTTATCTGCGACTTTCATTTGCATGTCAGTGCTGAAGCTTTTAAGCGCTGCCGCAGTTTCCACATCTAGCTTGCCTTCTTGATATAGAGCAACATTTCTCTCATAGAAAGCAGCTGTAGCAAGCTCATCAATTTTTGCTTGTGCTAAAACAAAACGCGTATTTTGGAACTGTGAAATGGGTTGACCAAATGCATGACGCTCTTTTACATAAGCAGTTGCCAAATCAATTGCACCACGAATAGCGCCAATTGCGGTAGATGCAATAGCTGTACGTTCTCGCGGTAACTCTTGCATTAAATAAGCAAAGCCTTGTCCAGCTTGACCGAGTAACTGGTTTTTAGGAACTTTAACATTGTCAAAAAATAGCTCAGATGTGTCTTGAGAATGCAGACCGATTTTGTCTAAATTTGTGCCTTTTTTAAAGCCTTCTAGATGCGTATCTGCCAATAATAATGACACGCCTTTTGCACGCGCTTGAGGATCAGTTTTTACTGCAAGCACCACAAGATCAGCATGTTGTCCATTTGAAATAAAGGTTTTTGAGCCATTTAATAAATAATGGTCATCTTGCAAAATGGCGCTAGTACGCATTGATTGTAAATCCGAACCCGCTCCAGGTTCAGTCATACCAATTGCACCAACTACTTCACCTGTTACCATTTTCGGCAACCAATATTGTTTTTGCTCTTCTGTGCCAATGTGTAAAATATATGGTGCAGCAATTTCAGAGTGGCAAGAAATCGCTGTTGATAATGCACAAAAACCAGCGCGTGCCGATTCTTCAACCAACATTAATGAATAATAGGTTGGCACACCATAACCACCGTATTCTTCTGGAACATCCACACATAAAAAGCCATTTTCGCCCAGTTGATTCCAGACAGAACGTGGCATGATTCCTTCGCGTTCCCATTGGTCATAATGTGGAGCAATATGCTCATTCATAAAACGTTTAAAATTATCACGGAATAATTCTAAATCTGCATCGTATGCCAACATAATATTTTCCTTCAGCTTTATTGTTTTATCGAATCTAATTGTTGTGCATGCTAATCATTTTTTTAGCAACTGTCATGGCATAGCTGCTCATTAAAACTGTACTTTTCAGTCAGCCAATAAAAAAAGGAAGCCAAAGCTTCCTTTTTTATATAGGTTTATTTGAATTAATCTAAACCTTCAGCGACTTGAGGAGTTTTTTGCTCCATCATTTTTCTGTCGACTTCATCTGGATTATTTAAAGCATCATTTAGCTTATCTTTATCTAAAGCACCGACCCATTTTGCAACAACAATCGTTGCTAATGAGTTACCAACAAGGTTAGTTAATGCACGGGCTTCTGACATGAAACGGTCAATCCATAAAATTAACGCCAGCCCTGCCACTGGAATATGTCCTACAGCAGATAAAGTTGCAGCCATAACAATAAAGCCAGAGCCTGTTACACCCGCAGCACCCTTAGATGAAATTAAGAGTACCAACAACAAAGTAATCTGATGTTGAATATCAAGCTGTGTATTTGTTGCCTGAGCAATAAAGATTGCAGCCATAGTCAAATAAATTGACGTACCATCAAGGTTAAATGAATAACCTGTTGGGATAACCAAACCAACTACAGATTTTTCACAACCTGCAATTTCAAGTTTACGTAACATGCGAGGCAAAACAGATTCAGAAGAAGATGTACCAAGTACAATTAATAACTCTTCACGAATCAGGCGAATCATCTTAAGAATACTGAATCCACTAATACGGCTGATTGTACCCAAAATTAAGAAGATAAAGAGTAAGCACGTAATATAGAAGCAGATAATGAGCTGCCCTAATTGTACGAGTGAACCAACGCCATATTTACCGATAGTGAATGCCATTGCACCGAATGCACCAATCGGAGCCAATTTCATGACCATATTCACAATGTTAAAGAACACATGTGCAACTTGATCAATAAATTTTAAAACTGGACGTCCTGCATCACCTAACTTATGTAAAGCAAAACCAAAGAGGATTGCAAAAAGAAGGACTTGTAAGATTTCACCATTTGCAAATGCACCAACCACCGTATCAGGGATGATGTGCATTAAGAAATCAATGGTAGATTGTGACTCACCAGAACTGACGTATTTTTGAATGCCCGAAGTATCGAGAGTGGTAGGGTCAACATTCATCCCTACACCCGGTTTAGCAATGTTAATTACAACAAGGCCAATTAGAAGAGCAATTGTTGAAACGATTTCAAAGTATAACAACGCAACGCCGCCAGTTTTTCCGACTGACTTCATGCTTTCCATGCCAGCAATACCGCTTACCACGGTACAGAAAATAACTGGAGCAATGATCATCTTGATCAAACGAATAAAGGCATCACCTAATGGCTTGAGTTTTTCACCTAACCCCGGAATATGCTGTTCGACACCATTGACAATTTGCGTTGAGCTTGGAGAAAAATGCCCTACCAAGATACCCGCAATAATCGCAATAATCACCTGAAAATAAAGTGATTTATAAATCGGTTTTTTAGCCATAACTTTACTTCAATCTATATTTCCAAGTCCGTTGGAAATACCAAAATGAAACGTCTATTCTTTACGAATACACAGCCCTAACCTTTCACATTAACACCGCAAAAGGGAAATGGTTTTTTGTGAACAAAAAACCTTCCTACTACCTCAATGAAAACAAAATAACTGTTTTCTAAAACAGGAGAATACCTGAAGTTTCTAACCACTTTGAGTAGCCAGAAATAACCTCTTACTTTTTCAATAAAAAGCTGAAGATATAGGAGAATCACATAAAATTATGATATGAGTGCTCAAAAAAGCACGGGAAAGTTTACTCGAATTAAATAACGATTCGGTTAATTTTTTAGCTAATACGCATAAAAAACACTCAGGTAGCCTTAAGACTTTAGTATAAGAAACACTTTTGATATTTTTTCAGCAGTTTTTTATGTCATATTGATTAAATACTTGTGGACATTTCATTTTGAGCTGCCTACATCCCATCATTTTTATTGTTTTGAACTACGATGAATACTAAACGTAATATCTATAAAGATGCTGAACATCCCTTTGCTCAATATGTCCGTATTTTAGGTAAGGGGAAAACTGGATCTCGCTCTTTAAGCTATGAAGAAGCTTATCAAGCATTTACCATGATTTTAAAAGGTGAAGTGCTAGATGTGCAGCTAGGCGCATTTTTAATGCTACTTCGGGTTAAAGAAGAATCGATTGATGAACTTGCAGGATTTGTGCAAGCGACCAAAGATCAGCTTCATTTTGAACCTTTAGATGTTGATTTAGATTGGTCATCTTATGCAGGTAAGCGAAAACACTATCCATGGTTTTTGTTAGCCGCCCTTACGCTTGCCCAGCATGGCCATAAAATTGTTATGCATGGTGCGTCAGGTCACACGCTTAACCGTGTTTATACAGAGCAAGTCTTAGAATATCTTGGTTATCAAATTTGTCATTCTGAACAAGAAGTTCGTGCACAATTAGCAGAGCAAAATTTCGCTTACTTACCACTAGATGTGATTTCACCAGTTTTAAGTGACTTGATATCTCTAAGAAATGTCATGGGATTGCGTTCGCCTATTCATACTTTGGCCCGTTTAATTAATCCTTTTAACGCTAAGGCTAGCTTACAAGCAATATTCCACCCTGCTTATAGAACTTCACATCAACATAGTGCGTTACGCTTAGGCTATCAAAATAGTGCCGTCATTAAAGGTGAAGGTGGTGAATTTGAACGAAATCCAGATGCTAAGACACTCATTTGTGGTATTAAAAATGGTGAGCTTTATGAACATGAGTTGCCAAAGCTCACAGCTGAGCGAAGCCCAATTGAAGAAGAATTAGATTTAGCAACATTTAAAGCAGTATGGCTTGGTCAGCAGCACCATGAATATGGAGAAATGGCAGTAACAGAAACCATTGGAATCGCGCTATATACCATGGGCGTTGTTGCTAGCTTTGAAGAAGCGATGCAAAAAGCAAAAGTGTTATGGGAAACACGAAATTTAAGCAATCTTAATTCGTAGTTAACAAATGCTATCGTGAAGGTCGACATGGATGTCGACCGTATCACTGCGATACAGGAAGTATCGTCAGTGATACAAAGGATTTTTGTTACTTTTGATCCTTCAAAAGTAATAAAAGCCTATATGCTATAACTTATGAAAAACATACTATATAAGGCTATATGGAATAACCAAAAATAATTTTTCTGTCTTATTAAGTTTTAAACAAAACGAATCGGTTTAAACTCTGGTTCATGCTTGTGATGATCATCATCACACTCTTCACCTTCTTCTTTTGTACCACGGTCAATATAACCGCTACGCTGATCTTCTGGTAAGTTCTTCAACTCCCAAGCGATTACAGCTTGCATACAAGTTTCACGCTGCTCTTTCGTTAAAACAACGCCATTTGGCCATTTACCAATTTCTACTGCTGTTTTTAAACGCTCTACAATTTCAGGGTTTAAAACAGATAGCATTTGTTCAATATTCATGATTCATCTCTTTGAAAAGATTCAAAATCTTGGTTCCAACCAAGTTTGGTACGGCAGGCCATATAGAAATCATAACCTGGTGGATGCAATAAACTTAGTTTAAATGGGTGTTTACGGATGTGTAAACTGTCTCCAACATTGAGCGAGACACTATGTTGTCCATCTGCACTCACCATTGGTAACACCCGATTTTCGCGAATAACGATTTTAATTTCGCTTTGACCACCGACTACGATGGGACGTGATGACAATGTATGGGGATGCATTGGAACTAATGCAATAGCATCCATACTTGGATGTAAAATTGGGCCACCACCTGACAATGCATAAGCCGTTGATCCAGTTGGCGTCGAAACAATTAAACCATCACTATGTTGGCGGTAAACATATTGACCATCAATATTAAGTTCGAAGTCAATCATGTGTACCGATTTACCCGAGTGCAAAACCACATCATTTAAGGCAATCGCGTCATAAATGACTTCACCATTTGTTCGTACTTCCATTTCAAGCAAGAAACGACGGTCAAGCTGGAAATGCCCTTGAAGTACTTGGTCAAGTTTGAAAATGGCTTCTGAAGGTTTGATATCAGTTAAAAAACCTAACCGCCCGCGGTTAATACCAATAACAGGCGTATTGTAGCGAACTAAAGCTCTAGCAGCGTGGAGTAAAGAACCGTCGCCTCCAACAACTATGACTAAATCAGCAACTTCACCCAATAAATGACGACTTACAATTTGTGCATGATCATAAGGCACTAATTCAGCAGTTTCCTGATCAAAAATGGGGTTTAAGCCTAGGTTCAACAAATGATCATGAATTAAACATAGTGTTTCTACTACTGATGATTTATCTGGTCGACCGATTAACCCGACGTTTCTGAAGGACTTATGTGAAATTTGCACGAATGAGTAAGCTCCGCTGCGATACTTGGCTATAATAACATTAACCTGATTAATTTAAAAAAACATAACAACAAGATGCTGTAAAATTCAATCTAAGTTTTCCAATTATTCACAGTTTTATCATTGCAAATTGATGACAAGCTATCGCATCATTACAGGCATTGTTAGGGTTTTATCTCATTTTTATGAAGTTTGAACGTGGTATCGGTTTCTTTGCACTAATCTTTTCCATTTTGGTCATTGGTGCTTTTATTGCTCTTAGTATCTATCTGATTCGTTTAGATAATATTATCCGTGAAAAATTTGAAGGACAACGGTGGGATATTCCCGCCAAAGTGTTTGCACGTCCTTTGGAAATTTATAATAACGCACCTATTACCCAAGCAAATTTCACTCAAGAATTAAAACTCTTGGGTTACAAAACTTCAAGTAATTATGACAAGTCTGGAACCTATGTTGCTCAGGGTAGCAATATGTATATCCACACGCGTGGTTTTGATTACGGCGACAGTGTTGAACCCGAACAAGTACTAGAGTTAAGTTTTGCAAATGACCAAGTTGCTGAAGTTAGAAGTACAAAACCTTCTTCAACTGGTGTTGCACGACTAGAGCCACTTCTGATTGGAGGGATCTACCCTCAACATAATGAAGACCGTGTTCTCATTAAACTGAATAATGTCCCTAAACCACTTATTGAAGCTTTAATTTCAACAGAAGACCGTAATTTCTATCATCATCACGGTATCTCAATTCGTGGTACTGCCCGTGCATTAGTGAGTAATATCACAGGTGGAAAGCGTCAAGGTGGTTCAACCTTGACTCAGCAATTAGTTAAAAACTTCTATCTCACACCTGAACGCACATTAAAACGTAAAGTTAATGAAGCATTAATGGCTTTACTCATTGAGCTGCATTACAGCAAAGATGAAATTTTAGAAGCCTACTTAAATGAAGTAAATCTAGGCCAAAATGGTAGCTACTCAATTAATGGCTATGGTTTGGCTTCTCAATTTTATTTTGGTTTACCGTTACGCGAACTTAGCGTTGCACAGCAAGCTTATTTAGTTGGTTTAGTGCAAGGCCCTTCTTTATATAATCCTTGGAAAAATCCTGAAGGTGCAAAAAAACGCCGCGATACCGTGTTAAATAACATGCGTGTAATGGGTTATTTAACTCAAGCAGAATATGAAGATGAAATTGCACGTCCTTTAAATGTGTTAAATAAGCCAAGTTTAGGCCCTGCAAAATTCCCTGACTTTTTAGATATCGTGCGTCGTCAATTACGCACAGAATATCAAGAAAGTGATTTAACTAATCAGGGCTTACGTATTTTTACGACTTTAGACCCAATTACTCAAACTCAAGTTCAAAATGCTTTTAAAGCTTCAGTAGACCGCTTGGCAAACAGCAACCCAGCACGTTTGAAAAACTTACAGGGTGCTGTACTGATTGCACATCCAGAAAACGGCGAGCTTGTTGCCGCTGTTGGTTCTACACAAGACTTTACTGGTTTTAACCGCGCTGTAGATGCGAAACGCCAAGTCGGTTCTTTATTAAAACCTGTAATTTATTTAAGTGCTATTGAATCTGGGCGTTACAACTGGGCAACCCAAATTGAAGATGCACCGATTAGTGTCCCTGTAGATGGTGGCAAAAGTTGGACACCTAAAAACTACAGTGGTGGCGGACATGGTGTAGTCAGCCTGAGTGAAGCTTTGGCAAATTCATATAACCTATCTGCTGTGCGCTTGGGTCAAGAGTTTGGTTTATCTACATTTACAAACAACTTAAGAAAGTTTGGTGTTGAGTCGACCATTCCTGCCTACCCATCTATTTTCCTTGGGGCAGTCAATATGTCACCAATGGAGGTTCTGGGAATTTATGAGAACTTTGCTACAGGTGGCTTTAAATATCCGACTCGTGCGATTCGTTCTGTCGTAGATGCAAATGGTCGCCTGCTTGACCGTTATGGCCTGAATGTTCAACAAACCATTGATCCATCTGTTGGTTATATCATGAATTATGGTCTACAACAGGTCATGTCTTCGGGTACTGGTCGCGCAGCTTATAATAGCTTGTCTCCTGCTTTAAAATTGGCAGGTAAATCAGGTACGACTAACGATACACGTGACTCATGGTTTGCGGGCTACTCAGGTAACCACGTTGCTGTAGTTTGGTTAGGTTTAGATGACAACAAAGTAACAGGATTAACAGGTTCATCGGGTGCATTGCCAGTATGGATTAATGTGATGAAACAATTACGTCAAACGCCTGTAAACCTACGCCAACCAGACACTGTACAGTGGCAATGGATTGACCGTGCAACGGGTGATTTATCTGCTCAGGCATGTGATGGTGCTATGTATATTCCGATGCTAACGCATACGGTTCCGCACCGTGCTACGCCATGTGGAGCACCTTATTATCAAGTTGATCCAACATATACGCCACAAAGTGATAACACAATTCCTGACTCTCAGGATGATAATACCGACAGTTATATTCGTGAAAGTGAAAACCAGATGGAACAAGATCTGTCAAACAACTCACGGGTAATTTCAAGTGGTAGTTATAACAACTAAGCGTTAACAGGAAATTAGGATATGTTGAAGAAAGGTGTTTTTTATATTGGTGCTGTTCTTATGGTCGGCTGTACAACTCTGCCCGATCATTCTGACTCCAAAGAGAAAACACCTACTCCTCCAGTCAAAAAGACGGAAACTCCATCAGGTGTAAAAATTACACCTTATGATCACCCAGAAATTCAACGTAAAAATTTACAGGTGATTGTTCCTCAACAGAAAAAGCCTCAACATTTTAGTGATGATGGTAGCCAGTTACCTGCATTTAAAGTTTTAATGCAAAAAACACAGCAGGCTTACAAAAATCAGCAGTGGTCAGAGGCTGAGCGCTATGCGCTTCAAGCACAGCGTTTAGCGCCACAAGCGGCTGAGACTTATTTATTTCTTGCGCTTACGGCAAATCATAAACAGCAATATTCTAATGCTGAGTCTTTAGCAAGACGTGGTTTGAGTTTTGCCCAAAGTCAGCCAATGAAAAAGCAGCTATGGTTAGTCATCTTAAAAGCTGGGCAACAACGCAATAATCAAAAAACTGTTCAAGAAGCACAGCAAGCATTAAAAGCCCTTTAGCTTTTAACGCTTTTTTATTTTCTCATTAGAAATTACGAATACCTGCTAAGCCATATGCACCATGCTGCTGTGCAGTGGCTAAATCATCCGGGTGCACTCCTCCTAATGCAAAAACTGGAATCTGGCTATTTTGAGCGAGATCACTAAAACGTTCCCAACCTAATGCTACAGCTTCTGGATGAGTCGTTGTTGATTTTACAGGACTAATAAAAACAGCATCACAACCAATCTGCTGAGCTTGCTTTAAAGAAACAGCATCATGACAAGCAGCAATATATCGTACGCCCACTGTTAAATCGCCTTTATGCAAATTCATGAGCTGAGATTGTTTTAAATGAACAGTCTTAATCTGTTTTTGTAATTCAGGGCTTAATTGCTGCCAAATATCTACATTTACAATTAAATTTGATCGTTGCCCTTCATCTAAAGCAGTTAATTGCTCTATATATTGCTCAGATGGATCTTCTTCTATACGCCAATACAATAAAGCATCACTACTTTTTACCATTGAAAGCGTATTGCTAATTTTGATGAGATGAGGCCAATAGAGCCTTTTTATAATATTTTTATTCGCTTTTGGAAAGTTTAAGTGAAGCAGCTGTTCACGTGTATACCATGCCCATGGTTGATGAATAAGATTTAATAACTCGTCAGGTACATAACTATGGAATAAATGTAAATTAACAATAATGTCGTCATACTCATGGTGAATATAATCAAACTGGTGCCAATCTTTTAAACCAATACCCACTTCTTCATAAATTTCACGGCGGCAGGCTTCTTCTGGTGTTTCACCCTGCTCAACCTTTCCTCCAGGGAACTCATGCTTTCCACCTTGATGTTGCTGCTCTTCGCGCCATCCAACTAAGATTTTTCCACGATGGATCAAGATTGCTATAGCGACATCGACTATTGGTTTGGGCATCTTTTTACTCTCTAAAACTTTTCTCAAGTGTAAGCAAATTTTATCATTTTATAAAATCTTAAAAATCTCATTGACAGATCTATTCGATAATGATTATCATTTAAATCGTTCAAGAACATACCACGGAGCACAACAAATGAACGCACCTTTTAGCTTATTTACCCGTAACAATGACACAGCTCACGCCTTACCAATGTTACATTCTAATAACCTCTTTGCATTAGGCCGTGAAATTCGCATTATGCATGCTGGCGAGGAATATCGTTTACGCCTCACTCGCAACAATCGCCTAATTTTAACTAAATAAAAAACATACTCGCGTTTCAATAATATTCGTGGGAAAACAAAAAATGGATAGCATGGGTAACCATGCTATTTTTTATGAAGGAAGAATAATCTCCGCCCTCAGACCACCTTGGTCAGCATGCATAAAACGTAATTTGCCATTATGCAATTCAATAATTTTTCGAGTAATTGAAATTCCTAAGCCAGAACCTTGCTGCTGAGTACCAAGCACCCGAAAAAAACGCTGCCCTAACCGTAATAGCACTTCATCATCTACTCCATTTCCCGTGTCTTCAATAGACACCTTAATTTGCTGTTCATGCTGACTAATCTCAACATGAATAGAGCCTAGTGTCGGGCTATAACGAATGGCGTTATCAAATAAATTTCTAAAAGCAATAAACAGTAATTCTTCATTCGCATATGTTTTAGTTTCTGTCGATAAAGTATTGGTCTCTATCAACATCTGTTTAGCTTTCGCATCTAAATCTACAGTTTCAATCACTCTAGCCAGTAAGTAATTTAAATCGATAACTGTCTTAGGAAGTTCGGGCTGTTCAGCTTCATTAGGTTCTAAGCGGGCCAGAAGAAGTAAATTCTCAAGTATTTTTGTACTTCTAGAAACGTCTTCTTGTATGCGTTCAAAATCTTGATGAAGTTCAGGAAGATGTTGGTATTTACGCTGCAAGACCTGAAGACGCATTTGTATAGCAGACAAGGGAGAACGTAGCTCATGCGAAGCATCCGCGGTAAAACGCTGTTCAGCAACAAGAGCCCTTTGCAATCTCGCAAGCAATTGATTTAATGCATCTATAACAGGTTGAATTTCTGTAATGACATCTGGTTCTTGAATTGGCTCTAAATTTGATGCAGTTTTTTGAGCAATTCGTCTAGAAAGTAAATTGAGTGCAGCCAATTGATGCTCGGTACGCCAACTTACAATGACCCATTGCAGTAACCAAAACAACACCATAAGACCGCTATATCCAGCAAGTGCTTTGAGTACCTCTTCAACACGTGTACTCATTGGTTGAAAAACTTCAACTTGTAGCTGAGAGTCTTCTTGTTGTGCAGCCAGACTACGCCATAATTGGCCATCAAACCAAAAATACGAAAAACCTTCTGATAAGTTACCTTGTTCAAAAAGTTCATGCTGATAGGTATGAGAATGGGTAAGTACTTGGCCTGTGTTTAATAACTCATACTGAATATCAAATTCATCACTCAGCTCATCAAACTGTTTCATGGAATGTTCAGAAAGATCAGAAACCAGCAAAGTATCTGAAATTTCATCCATGATTTCATCTTGCACTGACATGTTGTGATAGATAGAAAATATGGTGAGTAAGCTTAAAGCCAGTAATCCCACCACGATACTACTCCACATCGTGGTTTTAACCAGTTGCGACTGCAAAGATGAGCGATTCGATTTCATTTTAAATCTCCCATACGGTAGCCGAGCCCCCGTATGGTTTTAATACTGCTGCTTCCGATTTTTTTTCGAAGTTGATAAATAAATACTTCGATCGCGTTACTTTCAATTTCTTCGCCCCATGCATACAGTGCTTCTTCTAATTGATCACGGGTAATAATATGCTCGGGATGCACCATAAGCTTACGCAATATTTGGAATTCTTTTGCCGTTAAATCGATAGACTTGCCAGCGCTTAATACGACTTTCGCTTGTGTATCAAGTTGTAGGTCACCCCATGTTAAAACCGATTGCTGACTCAAAGTTTGTTTGCGTAATTGAGCGCGGATGCGAGCCGATAACTCTTCTAAACTAAAAGGCTTAACCAAATAATCATTTGCGCCTAAATCTAGCCCCTCTACCCGATCATGAATGCTGTCACGTGCAGTGATAAAAATAACAGGAACATTTTTTTGTTTATGGCGGATGGTAGTGAGAACCTTTTCACCAGCCAGTTGAGGTAGTCCCCGATCAAGTAAAATACAGTCATAATCATGCTGTTCGATTGCCGTCAATGCATAATCACCTCTTTCGACCCAATCTACCTGATAACCGTCTAATTCTAACCATGATTGAATGCTTTCAGCTTGAGAGCGATCATCTTCTGCAAGCAAAATTCTCATCTATTTTTCCTGTTACATCCTGATTTGATCTTGCCAAGCCTTCATAAAAAAAGCAAAGCCGCATGATTTAAATGCGGCTAAAAGTAGTAGATCTATAGACCTTATTCATTAGAACTGAACTTGATCCACATCAATTTCTACACGTTTTAAAGGTTTATAGTCAATGTCTACTTCACCAATTAAAGTTACATTTGTATTGGCTGAAATAGGGCGACCTTGCCAAAGTTCATCATCTACATCAATTGTAATGCTACCTGTTTTGTCACGGAATTGATATTTTTCATCACCTAAAGACTTTACAACCTGACCATGTAATTTGATCGGTGTATTATCTTTTGAGGTTAATGCCTGTTTTACTGTGGTGACAGTTGCCGGAGCAATTGCAGCTTGATTCACTGGTGTATTCGCCACAACTACGCCAGCAGCAGTCATACCAGCAGTCATCAACATTACTTTAAGCATATTCATATTATTACCCTCTGTTTATGGTTCCCTCTTGGGATAAAGCAATTAAATCAACCATAAATGAGGTGAATCTTAAGAAAAACTTAATTTAATGGCACAACCCTCAAGACCTCTTCTAATGTCGTAAGTCCTTCAATCACTTTACGGGCTCCTGCAATTCTTAAAGGTTCTATACCTTCTTTTTTAGTTTGAGTTCTTAAATCATTTAATGTCACATGACTACTAATAAGGTGTTTAAGCTCAAGACTGACCGGCATAAATTCGTAAATACCGACTCGCCCTTTATAGCCTGTATGACGACATTCTTCACAGCCTACCGCTTGATAAACCGTTTCAGGCATTTC
Source organism: Acinetobacter sp. 742879 (assembly GCF_000588535.1). Taxonomy (NCBI): domain Bacteria; kingdom Pseudomonadati; phylum Pseudomonadota; class Gammaproteobacteria; order Moraxellales; family Moraxellaceae; genus Acinetobacter; species Acinetobacter sp. 742879. The sequence goes on from NZ_JFYC01000003.1 coordinate 220,060, forward strand.
CATAATGTAGTCAAAGGTTAAGTGTTCCCACTCATCCTCATTAATGTGAGTTTTTTTCTTACAGTGTGGACAAAGTTGGCGGACTAAGCGCTGCGCGAGAACACCCAAAATTGTTGCAGCTGTCAGAAATGGCTGTACACCTAAATCATGCAACCGAGTCAAACTAGACGGTGCATCATTGGTATGTAAAGTTGATAAAACCAAATGACCTGTTAATGCTGCCTGAATGGCCATATTCGCTGTATCTTGATCACGAATTTCCCCAATCATAATAATGTCAGGGTCTTGACGCATCAGTGCACGTACACCGTCTGCAAAGCCTAATTCAATTGCATTATTGACCTGCATTTGGTTAAAACTAGGCTCTAGCATTTCAATCGGATCTTCAATGGTACATACATTGACCTGCTCGGTTGCAAGCTGCTTTAAAGATGAATATAGCGTGGTCGTTTTACCAGAGCCTGTGGGTCCCGTGACTAAAATAATACCGTGGCTATTTTTTGTTAATTGTTGCCACTGTTGTAATAAACGCTCTTCAAAACCCAATTGCTGAAAAGAACGCACCAGCACATCAGGATCAAAAATTCGCATGACCAGTTTCTCACCAAATGCTGTTGGTAAGGTTGATAAACGTAATTCGGTTTCTTGCCCTTTAGGTGTCCGTGTTTTTAACCGGCCATCTTGTGGTTTACGTTTTTCCGCTACATTCAAACGTCCTAAAATTTTAATCCGAGAAATCACGGCGGTCAGTGTATTTGAAGGCATGTTATAAATAGTGTGTAAAACGCCATCAATCCTAAACCTGACTTTACCATTATCTTTACGCGGTTCCATGTGAATGTCACTGGCACTCTGCTCAAATGCAAACTGTAAAATCCAGTCGACTAATTTCACAATATGCTGATCATTAGCATCTGGGTTTTGACTATCGCCAAGCTGCAAAAGTGCTTCAACATTTTTACTGTCACGGTCATGAGCTGCATCTTTTTGAGCAGAGTTTACCGCGCGACTCACCTGATAATATTCGCGCAAATAGCGTTGTAACTGTTCGGGATTAAGCAGTACCCGTTCAATTTTTTTAGGCGCTAGACTACGTTCAAGGTTATTAAGCCAATCTGTTTGAAATGGTTGATCTGTTCCAATCACGATTCGGTCAGCATGAATTTCAACAGCTAAAATATGGTTACGAATGGCAAACTCTTGTGACATGACCTGCGTTAAAGCACTGACATCTGCCTTTAAAGGATCGATCACAAATAGAGGTAGCTGAACCCGATCTGCAAACCATAAACATAAGCGGTTTAAACTCAAATGGGCATGCGTGTGTTGCTGATCTTTTAAATTAAAATGTGCTATCCACTGTAATGGATGCCACTTTAACTGGTCTTTTTGGCGGTGACTTGTCTGTACCAGTAATTTATCTCGTTCTGTTATACGGCCTTCTTGTAATAATTGTTCTAGACACCAATACGTATCTATTTCTACATGTGCATTCATGCGTTATCCCCAATATATTTTTATAATATAGCAGAGATGTTTTATATTTAAATATCCTTTAACATCAGTTAATTAAACCAATTCTCATCTTAATATTTTTTTGTGTCACAGGTCATATTTATAGAAATATTTTCTACATAGTTTTGTCTAAAAAAGACACTATGCTCACTATAATAAAAAGCATAAACTGAATATGAATACATGATTTTAAAATGATTCAAATCCACATATAACAATAAGCGAAGAGGAAGTAATATGGAACTTCCAATGACAATGTCATTACAAACAGCATCATTTGAAGAATTCATTACAGTGATTGCTGCGGCGCTTGGTTGTGGCTTATTAATTGGTTTAGAACGAGAACGAAGCAAGCTTAAACATGAATATAAAACCTTTGCGGGTTTCCGTTCTTTTGCAATTAGTGCTTTATTAGGAGCGGTCTGTTTTTTATTTGGCATTGAAATTGGAATTGTGGGTGCTTTACTCATTGGTGCCATTAGTATTGTTTCCCTCAAAAATCAACCCAATGACCCGGGCGTGACCACCGAACTCGCCTTTATTATGACTTATTTCATTGGGGCACTTTGTATTTGGAATATTTCGCTCGCTGCTGGCCTAGCTGTGATCATGACAACTATCTTAATAGCTAAGCAGTCTATGCATGGTATTGCCAGTCAGTGGATTACTGAATCTGAATTACGTGATGGTATTTTTCTACTTGCCTTACTATTAATTGCTCAGCCTTTAGTACCTAATAAGCCTTTTTGGGGGCCGGTTTTAAATCCACATGTGATTTTAAAATTACTGACTTTAATCTTATTTGTACAAGCTCTCGCCCATATAGCAAAGCGACTTTTGTCATCTAAAAATGCTTTATTGCTTTCTTCTTTAGCTTCCGGATTTGTGTCTAGTACAGCAACTATTGCCAGTTTAGGTTTAGAAGTACGCTCTGGCAAAGCCAACGCAACAACAAATGCAGGTGCTGCATTGATGTCTTGCGTTTCAACACTGATTCAAACCTTAATTATTGTGATCGGTATTAGCTTTGCTTGGTTCAAGCTGATTATATTTCCTACACTTATTGCCTTAGTAGTTTTAGCAGTATGGGCCTTTATTTTATTACGTAAAGCCGAGCCTAGTACGGCTTCGCCCGAGCTTGACTCAAGAATGTTCAGCTTAAAAGAAGCCATTATTATTGCAGGCACACTCACCCTCATTCAGGCAGGTGTTTATGGTTTAAGTCTATCTTTAGGCGATGCGGGATTAATCGCGGGGACTTTACTTGCTTCATTATTTGAAATACATGCAGCTATAGCGGCGGTCATTGTGCAAGGTGAACCTGATAGCGCACATATGACACCTTTATTAATTGCCTTTTTAGGAGGTTTTGCAGTTCATGCTCTTGCTAAAAGTGTGAACTCTGCAATTTCGGGCGGACTACGCTATGCCCTTGCTTTCGTTCCCGCCCAGCTCATTCATATGGCTATTTTTATTACTTTACTTTGGCTTAACATCCACTGGTTTTAAAATATCTATTGTGTAAGCGAAGAAGTCTTAGTCTTAACCACATCAATGACGGTAACTACAAATTGATCGACCTTAAAATGAATATCAAAGTCTGAAAATTTCATTTTATAAATTCTTTCAGGGTCTTCTTGATAGGCAGGCCGAGGATCTAAAGCCAATACTTGCTCAAGCTCATCAATGTATTGCGAATCTATTTCTTTATTTTGCAGAAAATATTTTTGAGCTGTTAACGCAGTTTCATTCCAAATAACTGCCTTTCGTTCTGGTTCTGCATGCGCATAACCACTTTGAGCCTCCGCAATTGCATCAGAATATTGAATATAGGGTTTGATATCTAAAATTGGGGTGCCATTTAATAAATCACTTCCAGTGACATAGACACGCACAGACTTCCCCACTTTTTCGACTTTATTAAGTTTTACGACTGAAAGCCCGATTGGAGAAGGTCTATACATACTTCGTGTAGCAAATACTCCAATTTTTTCATTACCACCTAAACGTGGCGGACGAACCTGTGGACGGAACTTATCTGCACTGCCTTGATTTTTATTGTCATGAAACTGCCAAACTAACCAGAGATGACTAAATTGCTCAATTCCCTCAAATGCTAACAAGTCATTATATGGTTCTACCATGTCAATATAAGACTCGATATTGACCAAATTAGGCTGGCGTGGAATACCAAATTTTTCACGATAGGGAGAGCACATGCGGCCAATGATGGGGAAGGTGACAGAATTGATCATCACTTTTTCTTATAAACACAATTAAATATATTCAGTTTATCGGGAATGAAATTAGATTAGAATAGCAATCTGTTTTCTTTTAATCGTGATCGAGACCTTTAATGGCTGCTTTTAACGTTGAACGCATTACTCATGTTCACCACTGGAATGACACTCTTTTCAGTTTTAAAACTACACGCGATACCAGCTTACGTTTTAAAAATGGTCAGTTCGTAATGATCGGACTTGAAGTGAATGGCAAACCGTTAATGCGTGCGTATTCGATTGCAAGTGCAAACTACGAAGAAGAGTTAGAATTCTTCTCAATTAAAGTACAAGACGGTCCTTTAACTTCGATTTTGCAAAAAGTACAAGTTGGTGATGAAATCTTAGTTTCTAAAAAACCAACAGGTACTTTGGTTCATGATGACCTTTTACCAGGTAAAAACTTATACCTTTTATCTTCTGGTACTGGTCTTGCTCCATTCTTATCAATTATTCGTGATCCAGAAACTTACGAACGCTTTGAAAAAGTAATCGTTGTTCATGGTACACGCTATATTTCTGAATTAGCTTATCAAGACCTTATCTTGAAAGAATTACCAAACCACGAATTCTTTGAAGAGTTAGGTATTAAAGACAAGCTTGTTTACTACCCTACTGTTACTCGTGAACCTTTCCACACTCAAGGCCGTGTAACAACTGCAATTGAAACTGGCGCTTTATTCGAAAAAATCGGTTTACCACGCTTCAACCGTGAAACTGACCGTGCAATGCTTTGCGGTAGCCCTGCATTCCTAAAAGACGTGGCTGCATTACTTGACCAACACGGTTTAGTTGAATCACCTCGTATGGGTGAAATGGGCGACTACGTCATTGAACGTGCGTTCGTAGAAAAATAATTTTTTCTAGAAATAAAAAAACCGAGGCAAAGTCCTCGGTTTTTTTATTTCTGTTTTTATAACTTAATTGTGCCATCGATACAGGTGACAGCGGTTCCACCCACCAAAATTTTATCTTGATACAATTCAAGTTGAAGTTGTCCGTCTCGACCTACCGCCCCACCTTGTGAAGAAACTACGACATCATTTTGTGCAGGAAGAATCCCATAATAACGAATAAATGAAGCTACGCTACCATTACCACTACCACAAACAGGATCTTCATTTATTCCACATGAAGGGGCAAATGAACGAACTTCTATGTGTTTTTGTTCATCATTATTTTCATGAAAACCAAAAACTGTCGCACCCGTAACTTTCATTTCTAAATCATGTTCTTTTAAAGCGGCAAAGTCTGGTTGGCTATCTAGAACAGCCCCAGCATTAACAGCTTGTAATACAATCCAGCGCGCCCCTACATCTACCAATGCAGCGTTCCATTGAGTATTAATTTCACATTTTAAAATTTCTGCTAATTTCTCAGTATGCATAGCATCTAGTGGAGTAATTTTAGGCTTAGGTAGTTCAAATGAAATATGACTTGATTCACTCACAGTCAGAGTCACCAAACCAGCCCGCACTGCTGTACCAGCTTCCCTTCTTTCGCTTTAATTAGCCCCGCCTCAAGCAAAGCATAGGCAGTACCAATTGTAGGATGGCCTGCAAATGGCAATTCATTTTGCGGAGTAAAGATTCGAACCTGATAGTCAGCTTGTGAATCGGTCGCAGGGAGTACAAATGTGGTTTCAGAAAGATTGGTCCAGTTCGCAATGGCTTGCATCTGCTCAGACGTTAAGGTGCTGGCGTCCATAATGACCGCAACAGGATTTCCTTTAAATGCTTGTGAAGTAAAAACATCAACTTGTTTAAATGCAACAACAGACATAGACCTCTCCTACTGATTTTGTAATTTAAAATATGGTTTTTAAGTCCTCACCATTTCTTGATCTTACTGATTTACTTTTAATGGTCACAGTATCAGTTCATATGAAAAATAACAGACACAGTTTCTAATTTTAAATTATAAATAAACCGAAAAATCTAAAGTAATCAGAATATTTGAGTTAAATAAAATATCACTATAAAGTGTATCCATTGCTTTGGCTTTTTAATGAATTAACATGTACAAATATAAAAAAGTGAGTGATGACCTCACCCTGCAAATTCAAAATGGCAGGCAGCCTATTGGTTCTCGGTTGCCATCAATTCGAGATTGTGCCCAGCATTATCAGGTTAGTATTAATACCGTAAAAGAAGCTTATCGCCAGCTTGAAGATCAAGGTTTAATTTCCGTTCGCCCACAGTCTGGCTACTATGTTTGTCATGCGCCTTCAAACTTATTAGAACTCGAAGAGCGTTATGTCAGTGAAGAAAAAGTATCTCTTTCAGGAATTAGCTGTTTTCTAGCACAAATTGTTAAAAAACAAATGGACCCCGACTATGTCAATTTGGCCCTAGCTTGCCCTTCTGGGGAAAATTTTTATCCAATTGAACGCTTAAAACGCTTAACTTCTCAAGTTTTACGGACACAGCCAGATATTTTTAAAAGCTATACCTTGCCGCCCGGTTCTATACGTTTACGTACTCAAATTGCTAGGCGAAGCTTACAGTTAGGTATGTTTCTTTCAGCAGATGATATTGTGCTCACTCATGGCACGATGGAGGCTTTAAGTCTCGCGATTATGGCAACAACTCAAGCGGGTGACAGCATAGCGCTTGAGATTCCTACATTTCACAACCTCTATCCACTCCTTAATAATTTAGGACGAAAAATTGTAGAAGTGCCTACTTCGCCGCATACAGGGATGTGTCTAGACGCACTTGAAGAACTCTTAAAATCTCAAAGTGTACAAGCCATTTTAACCATTCCAACAGGACACAATCCTCTTGGTTTTAGCATGCCTGAAAACAACCGACGTCGTTTAGCAGAGCTCGCTAATCAATTCCAAATTCCTGTTATTGAAGATGCGATGTATGCCGAATTACAACTCACCGAACCTCTACTACCCAACATTAAGGCATTTGACCAAAATGGATGGGTTTTGGTCTGTGGCAGCTACACAAAAACTGTGGCACCCGACTATCGAATTGGTTGGCTAGAAGCTGGGCGCTTTCGTAATATTGTGCAGCAGCTTAAATTTACAACCACTGTTGCAGAGCCAGCTTTACTCACAGAAACTTTAGGACTTTTCTTGGAGAATGGTGGTTATGACCTGCATTTACGTCAGCTCAAAAAACGCTATCAACAACAAATTGACACCATCAAATCTTATATTTGTCGTTATTTTCCAGTCGGTACTCGAGTCAGTCGTCCACAAGCGGGATTTATTTTATGGTTAGAACTACCCGAATCAATTGATACCCTAGAACTGTTTCATCAGGCCATGGATGAAAAAATCTTATGTATGCCGGGAATTTTGTGCTCGGCTGATAAACGTTTTAGTCATTGTTTACGTATTGCAGCTTGTTTTGAGTTAAATCCTAAAATGTTAAATGCTTTGATGCGTTTAGGAGAGTTAGCAAAAAATATGCTACCTGTATAAAAAGATATAGATCAAATCCCTACTAATTCAGTAGGTTGAATCAAAAATATAGAGTTAATAAAATAAAACCATATATTTTTTATGCCTTTTATTTTATGAAAACTGAGCTTCTCTCTCCCGCAGGTTCACTTAAAAACATGCGCTATGCTTTTGCCTATGGTGCAGATGCCGTATATGCAGGACAACCACGTTATAGCTTACGTGTGCGTAATAATGCTTTTGATCATGACAACCTAAAAATCGGAATTGATGAAGCCCACGCTTTGGGCAAAAAGTTTTATGTTGTGGTGAACATTCAACCGCATAACAGCAAATTAAAAAACTTTATTCGTGATCTTGAACCAATTGTAGCGATGCAACCAGATGCACTCATTATGTCTGATCCGGGCTTAATCATGATGGTGCGTGAGCATTTTCCAGAAATGCAAATTCATCTATCGGTTCAAGCCAACGCTATTAATTGGGCCACTGTTAAGTTTTGGAAAGACTACGGTCTAAGCCGTGTGATTTTATCGCGTGAGTTATCTTTAGAAGAAATAGAAGAAATCCAGCAACACGTACCCGATATTGAACTTGAAGTTTTTGTACATGGTGCTCTATGCATGGCTTACTCAGGCCGCTGCTTACTTTCTGGATATATGAATAAACGTGATGCCAACCAAGGTGCTTGTACCAATGCTTGTCGTTGGGACTATAAGTTGTATGAAGCCCAAGAAGATGCAAACGGTGATGTGATTCCAGTTACTCAGCTCAATGAGTCAGAAAAGCCTTGCTGCTCATCAGCACAATTAGAAACAACCTCGGCTCAAACGCTGCTGGTACAACGCAATGATGAAGAAATGTTTGCTGCCGAAGAAGATGAACACGGCACCTATTTTATGAACTCCAAAGATTTACGTGCGGTACAGCATGTAGATCGTTTAACCAAAATGGGCATCGCCTCTCTGAAAATTGAAGGCCGTACTAAATCCTATTTTTATTGTGCCCGTACCGCACAAATTTATCGAAAGGCCATTGATGATGCATTAGCAGGTAAACCATTTGACTCAAGCTTAATGACCCAACTTGAAGGATTGGCGAACCGTGGTTACACCGAAGGTTTTTTAAGACGGCATGTGCATAGCGAATATCAAAACTATGCTGATGGTTCATCACATTTTGACTACCAACAATTTTGCGGAGAGGTTTTAGAACGTCACGGCGATTATATTCGCATTGAAGTTAAAAACCGTTTTGTGGTGGGCGACTCACTTGAGCTGATGACGCCTCAAGGTAATATCACCTTTACTTTAACCGAAATGCGCGATTTAAAAGGTAACCCAATTACCGATGCTAAAGGTTCGGGGCATTTTGTTGAGATTCCACTTTCACAAGATGTTGATGTTAGTTATGCCCTACTCATACGCAATTTGCCGCATGCCAAGGAAAACATTACTGCCTCAACATTAGCTTATTCAGCGAGTTAAACATGGCACTTTTGATTACAAGTGACTGCATCAATTGTGATATGTGCTTACCGGAATGCCCCAATACAGCTATTTTTGAAGGCAACAAAGTTTATGAAATTGATCCACTTCGTTGTACCGAATGTGTAGGCTTTTATGATGCGCCTACGTGTAAGGCAGTTTGCCCTATGGATTGCATAAAACCAGACCCTGCGCATATTGAGAATAAAGAGCAACTGCTAGAGAAATTTAAAGGGTTAAATTTACTCGGCGAATCTATTTCTTAAAAAGACTATCGAGGATCAGGCTAAAGTTGCTGATCCTCTTTTTATGACTATGCAGCTCAATGATTAAATAAATGAATAAAATAGCTGAGAACACTTTGCTAGTGATAAAATCAATTTATCAGTTCAGTTTGATTTAATGGTCATTTTGTACCAAAAAAATTAAACAATCGTTAAAACTGCCAAACCATTTCAACATTTCATGTAGATTGATCAAAAATCATTCTGGCGCAGCTCCCCATGTCTTATCTTTATTTAGCAATTGCGATTGCTTGTGAAGTCATTGCAACTTCAGCTTTAAAAGCATCTCAAGGTTTTACTGTTCCCATTCCGTCCATCGTTACTGTTGTGGGCTATGCAATTGCTTTTTATTTATTATCCCTGACGCTAAAAACAATTCCGATCGGGATTGCATATGCCATTTGGTCGGGTGCGGGTATTATTTTAATTTCTGCAATTGGCTGGATATTTTACAAACAGCATTTAGACTTGGCGGCCTGTATTGGTCTTACTTTAATGATTGCAGGTATTATCATTATTAATGTGTTTTCTAAAAATACCCATTTATAAAATATAAATAAAAATAAACCGAGTACGATGAAACTCTTTTTATAAAAAATTTCATCTTACTCGGTATGAACAGCTTATTTCAAACTGCCCGTCAAAAATTGTTTTAGACGCTCACTTTTCGGGTTATTGAGTACTTCATCAGGATGGCCCTGTTCCTCAATTTTCCCTTGATGCAAGAAAATCACTTGATTAGATACATGACGTGCGAAGCCCATTTCATGTGTCACCACAATCATAGTACGTCCTTCTTCAGCCAAGCCCTGCATTACTTTTAGTACTTCACCCACCAACTCTGGATCAAGCGCGCTGGTTGGTTCATCGAACAACATAACTTCTGGTTCCATAGCCAAAGCACGAGCAATCGCTACACGTTGCTGCTGACCACCAGATAAAAATGCCGGATATTTACTTTCAACAGTTTCAGGTAATCCAACTTTGCCTAGATATTTGCGTGCACGCTCTTCAGCTTCAGCACGTTTTACCCCAAGTACGTGAATGGGCCCTTCAATGACATTTTCTAGCACTGTCATGTGTGACCACAAATTAAAATGCTGAAATACCATCATGAGCTGCGTACGCATTTTTTGTAGTTGCTTTGGTTCAACTACTTTTAAATTGCCTTTTTTATCAAAGACTGTGCGTAGTTTTTCACCATTGAGCTTAATGGTGCCATTGCTCGGTTGTTCCAAAAAGTTAATGCAGCGGAGTAAGGTACTTTTACCTGAACCCGATGAACCAATAATACTAATCACATCACCGGCATTTGCATCAAGTGATATCCCTTTAAGCACTTCATGATCGCCGAATTTCTTATGTAAATCGCGAATCACTAGTTTTGCAACTTGTTCCATTTATGTCTCCTAATGATTCGATGGCTTTAAAAATGCCAACCAACGTTTTTCAAGCTTACGAAATAGCCCAATCAAAATAAAAGCCAGCATTGCATACAACACCGCGGCAATTCCAAAAGCATTGAAAGTGTCATAGGTTGCCGCATTCACATCACGCGCAATTTTTAAAATATCAGGAACTGTTGCTGTAAATGCAATGGTTGTCGCATGCAACATTAAAATCACTTCATTGCCGTAAAATGGCAGAGCACGTCGTAACATCGATGGAATAATAATGCGAGTGTACCGTTTCCATTTTGACATACCGAAAGCTTGTGCAGCCTCAATCTCTCCATGGGGAATAGAACGAATCGCCCCAGCGAAGATTTCAGTTGTATATGCACCAGTATTGAGCGCGAATGCCAAAATGGTGCAATTTATGCCCTCTCTAAAAAAAGCATCAAGTGTCTGGTGTTCATGGACATAATCAAAGCTATAAATACCTGAATAAATAATCAGCAGTTGGATATAAAGTGGTGTGCCACGAAAAACATAGGTATATAACCAAACTGGGCCACGCAACCAGATATTTTCTGATACTCGTGCAAGTGATAAAGGCACAGCAAGCACAAAACCAATGCCAATAGAAAGCACCAATAACCAAGTCGTCATCGCTACGCCAGTCATTTGCAAACCATCGGTCCAAAGGTATGCCTGCCAATATTGTTGAAGGATTTCAATCATAATTGTCCCTTCCTTACACCAGCAGAATAACGACGTTCAAGCCACATTAAAATCAGATTCGACACGGTGGTAATTGCTAAATAAATGGCAGCAGCTACGATGCTGAAAAAGAACAGTTGCATGGTACTTCTACCCGCATCTTGCGTAATTTTTACAATGTCAGTCAGGCCAATAATAGAAACTAGTGCGGTCGCCTTAATCAAAACTTGCCAGTTATTACCAATACCAGGCAAAGCGAAACGCATCATTTGAGGGAATAATACACGGTGAAAAACCTGCCACGGAGTCATTCCATAGGCCATTGCTGCTTCAATTTGGCCTTTAGGAACCGATTGAAATGCACCACGAAAGGTCTCGGTAAAATATGCACCATAAATGAACGCTAAAGTAATCACACCCGCCACAAATGGGTTGATATCAATTTGGTCCATTTGCAGTGCTTCAGTAATTTGGTTGAGCCCCAACTGCAAGCTATAAAATAACAGCAGCATAATCACCAAGTCAGGCACACTTCGAATGAGCGTAGTGTAAGCGGTTGCTATATAACGTAAAATTTTAATACTAGAGAGTTTTGAGCTCGCACCAATTAAGCCAATAATCACAGAAAGTAAAAGTGACAACAACGCAAGCTGTATGGTCATCCATGTCCCGCTGAGCAGGAGTGGCCCAAAGCCAGAAAAAAACATGACTCATCTTCTCCTTAAAAACAATATCTAATATTGATGAGATGAGAATAGATTTAAAAATGTCGGCGCAAAGCCGACATTTTTCACATCATTAGTAAATGCTAAAGGAGAAATATTTTTTCTCGAGTTTTTTGTATGTACCATCTGCAATGATTGCAGCGAGTGCTTTATTAATATTGGCTTTTAAATCCTCATCTTCTTTGCGTAAACCGATCGCTGCACCTACACCTAGTGTTTTTGCATCAACCACATTACCACCAGCAAAACTGAAGTTTTTGCCTTTTGGTTGTTTTAAGAAAGCGCCATCAACCATAATTGCATCTTGTAAAGTTGCATCCAGACGACCTGACATCATGTCTTGATAAATCAAATCTTGGACTGGATAAGGTACAACCGTTACACCTTTTGGTGCCCAATAGGTTTTAGCATAAGTTTCTTGAATTGTGCCCTGCTGTACACCGACACGTTTACCTTTCAAAGAGGCAGCGGTAGGCAATAACGGTGAGCCTTTTTTTGCAACCATACGGGTTGGTGTATTGTAGATTTTGCTACTAAATGCAATTTGTTTTGCACGCTCATCAGTAACGGTCATTGATGAAAGAATGCCATCAAATTTTTTCGCTTTAAGGGCTGGAATCATCCCATCAAAAGAGTTTTCAACCCAAACACATTTGGCTTTGAGTTTTGCACAAATTGCATTACCTAAATCCACATCAAAACCAGTTAACTTGCCATCTGGTGTTTTATATTCAAACGGCGCATAAGACGACTCAGTACCAAAACGAATCACCTTCCAATCCTTTGCTTGAACATTCGTTGCAACAGCAGCCAAAACCAAGGTTGTTGAAACGAACATTTTTTTCATAAAGCTTGCCATCTTGAAGCTTCTCCTTAAAATCCTAATAAGGTGATAAAAACTTGAGCAATTTCTAAATTACTCTTCTGCCGAAAGAATTGCAATTTCTATACCAGTAAATTAAGGATTTATGAAGGTGTCTGAACAATGGATTGTATTAACTGTTTAAATGTTGAAAAATCACTCAAATTTTAAGTTAGTTTTTGAGTGTATAAGCTTCCGCCATATTTTCATTTTCGACCAATGTCCGAATGGTATATTCATGGTTATGTTCTTTGGCACTGGCAAATTCACATTTTTGATCCAATGACATTGAACAACCACTCAACAATGGACAACCTGCAAATAATTCAGCCACCCAATCTACGAAGACTCGAACTTTAGGCGATAAATGACGATTTTGTAGATAAACGACTGATATTGGCATAGGTGCAGGTAACCATTCAGTCAATACTTCCCTAAGCGCTCCAGATTCTAAATGTTTTGCCACCATGTAATATGGGCATTGAATTAAGCCAAAACCTTGCACTGCCAAATCAATATATGAATCACCATCGTTGACAGAAACACGCCCTTTCACACCAACGCTATGAATCTCACCATCGACCATAAAATCCCAGTCGATATTGCGTCCTGTACGGCTGTTAAAGTAATGCACGACCTGATGTTTTTGTAAGTCTTCAATGGTTTTGGGTTCCCCATGCTCCATCAAATAACGTGGTGCAGCAACCGTCACACATTGAATTGTTCCGATACGGCGGGCAACTAAACTCGAATCTTTCAGTTGACCAATACGAATGACACAGTCCACCGCATCTTGAACCAAATCGACCGGACGATCACTCATTCCAATCACCAAATCAATATCAGGATACTTGGAATGAAAATCACAAAGCATCGGAATCAGAATCAGCCGCCCAATTGAAGCTTTAACATCAATACGCAGTCGCCCTCGTGGCCCACGTTCCGAATCATGAAAAGTTGATTCTACATCTTCCACATCAGCTAAAATTCGTGAAGTACGCTCATAATAAACCGCGCCATCCGGTGTCAAACTAAGTTTACGGGTTGTTCGATTAAGCAATCGAACTTGTAAATGTTTCTCTAAAGCCTGAATGGTTGTAGTCACTGAAGCACGCGGTAGGCCTAAACTGTCAGCCGCTAAACTGAAACTATTTGTTTCGACAACTTTGTTAAATACTTTCATGGCATGAAATAGATCCACACGCACACTCCTATCAATCAATGCATTTTTTAATCAAATGCACCAATTGTTATAAAAATACGAATAGTGTTATCGAATTTAATATATTTATTCGTGATTGACAAACTTTTATGCTCCGTCCATCCCATAAACCCTGTTTCTCCCATACGGACCAAAACTAAAAGTCTGAAAACAGGTATCCAAATAACTAGGAGCACCTCATGTCATTTTCCCGCAAACAGTTCGCACTGTCTGCCATCTTTGTTGCCCTTTTAGCAACAGGAGGCAGTTTTATGTTTTTACATGAAAATGCCGATGCAAAAGCTGCACCGACCTCTGCCCAACAAGCTGCAACTGTTGATATTTCTAATGTCATCAGCAAAACCATTACTGACTGGCAAGAATACTCCGGTCGTTTAGAAGCCATTGATCAAGTCGATATTCGACCCCAAGTTTCCGGCAAACTCATTGCCGTTCACTTCAAAGATGGCAGTCTCATAAAAAAAGGCGACTTACTTTTTACCATTGATCCACGGCCTTTCGAGGCAGAACTGAATCGTGCCCAAGCTCAACTCGCTTCAGCTGAAGCACAAGTCACTTATACGGGTTCTAATCTTTCTCGTATTCAACGTTTAATTCAAAGTAATGCTGTCTCACGTCAAGAGCTAGATTTAGCTCAAAATGATGCACGCTCAGCCAGTGCCAACCTACAAGCTGCTAGAGCAGCAGTTCAATCTGCCCGCTTAAATCTAGAGTACACCCGTATTACTGCGCCTGTCAGCGGTCGAATTTCCCGTGCCGAGGTGACCGTCGGCAATGTAGTTTCTGCAGGTAACGGAGCACAGGTTTTAACAAGTTTAGTATCTGTATCTCGCCTTTATGCATCTTTCGATGTTGATGAAAAAACCTACCTGAAATACATCAGTAACCAGCGTAATTCTGCACAAGTTCCTGTTTATATGGGACTTGCCAACGAAACTGGTTTCTCTCGTGAAGGTACCATCAACTCAATTGACAATAACCTAGATGCAACCTCAGGCACGATTCGTGTTCGTGCGACTTTTGATAATCCAAACGGAGTTTTATTACCGGGCCTATATGCACGAATCCGTTTAGGCGGTGGTCAACCTCGTTCAGCAATTCTGATTAGCCCAACCGCAGTTGGGGTCGATCAAGATAAACGCTTTGTCGTAGTAGTTGATGCTAAAAATCAGACAGCCTACCGTGAAGTAAAACTCGGTGCGCAACAAGATGGTTTGCAAATCGTGAATAGCGGATTACAAGCGGGTGATCGTATTGTAGTGAACGGTTTACAACGGATTCGTCCGGGTGACCCTGTGACCCCACACCTCGTTCCTATGCCAAATGCACAAATCACTGCTAGCAGTACTACCTCTCAACCTCAGCCAACAGATAAAACATCAACTCCGGCAAAAGGTTAATCAAATATGAATATTTCTAAATTTTTTATTGATCGGCCGATCTTTGCTGGTGTGTTATCAGTACTGATTTTACTCGCCGGTCTGCTTTCGGTATTCCAGTTACCGATTTCTGAATACCCAGAAGTTGTTCCGCCATCTGTGGTGGTACGTGCTCAATATCCGGGTGCAAACCCAAAAGTGATTGCTGAAACCGTTGCCTCTCCGCTTGAAGAGTCGATCAACGGCGTTGAAGACATGCTGTACATGCAATCTCAAGCAAACAGCGACGGTAATTTAACCATTACAGTGAACTTTAAACTAGGTATTGACCCAGACAAAGCGCAACAACTGGTTCAAAACCGTGTGTCTCAGGCCATGCCTCGTTTACCTGAAGACGTACAGCGTTTAGGTGTTACTACCTTAAAAAGCTCACCGACTTTAACCATGGTAGTGCATCTGACCTCACCAGATAGTCGCTATGACATGACCTACTTACGTAACTATGCGGTACTCAACGTGAAAGACCGTTTAGCGCGTTTACAAGGAGTTGGTGAAGTCGGATTATTTGGTTCTGGTGACTACGCGATGCGCGTATGGCTCGACCCGCAAAAAGTAGCACAGCGTAACCTCACCGCGACCGAAATTGTGAATGCAATCCGTGAACAAAATATTCAGGTTGCAGCGGGTACAATCGGTGCATCACCAAGTAATTCACCTTTACAGCTTTCAGTCAATGCTCAAGGCCGCTTAACGACTGAACAAGAATTCGCAGATATCATTTTAAAAACTGCACCAGATGGTGCGGTCACCCGATTGGGTGATGTTGCTCGTGTTGAACTTGCAGCCTCTCAATATGGCTTGCGTTCATTACTCGACAACAAACAAGCAGTCGCAATTCCAATTTTCCAAGCACCAGGTGCTAATGCTTTACAAGTTTCCGATCAAGTGCGCAGCACGATGAAGGAGCTTTCAAAAGATTTCCCATCTTCAATTAAATACGACATTGTGTACGACCCGACTCAATTCGTACGTGCAAGTATTAAAGCGGTCGTTCATACCCTACTTGAAGCAATTGCGCTGGTTGTTGTGGTTGTTATTTTATTCTTGCAAACATGGCGTGCTTCAATCATTCCATTGCTTGCTGTACCGGTTTCAATTATTGGTACATTCGCGCTCATGCTTGCTTTTGGTTACTCGATCAACGCGCTTTCTCTGTTCGGGATGGTACTTGCCATCGGGATTGTGGTCGATGACGCCATTGTGGTCGTCGAAAACGTCGAGAGGAATATTGAAGCAGGCTTAAGCCCAAGAGATGCAACTTATCGCGCCATGCGAGAAGTAAGTGGACCAATTATTGCGATTGCCTTAACGCTCGTTGCAGTTTTCGTACCTCTTGCCTTTATGACAGGCTTAACGGGGCAATTTTATAAACAATTTGCCATGACGATCGCCATTTCAACGGTCATTTCGGCATTTAACTCCCTTACCCTATCTCCTGCTTTGGCTGCCATGTTACTAAAAGGACATGATGCTAAACCTGATGCATTAACACGTATAATGAATCGTGTATTTGGACGTTTCTTTGCACTGTTTAACCGCGTATTTACACGTGCGTCAGACAACTATGGTAAAGGCGTAAGTCGTGTTATCTCCCATAAAGCATCAGCAATGGGTGTCTATGCAGCACTTTTAGGCTTAACCGTTGGGATTTCTTATATTGTTCCGGGTGGCTTCGTACCTGCCCAAGACAAACAATATTTGATTAGCTTTGCTCAATTACCAAACGGCGCTTCATTAGATCGTACTGAAGCGGTGATTCGTAAAATGAGTGACACTGCACTTAAACAGCCTGGTGTAGAAAGTGCTGTTGCCTTTCCTGGTCTATCAATTAACGGATTTACCAATAGCTCAAGCGCCGGTATTGTCTTTGTGACCTTAAAGCCATTCGATGAACGTAAGGCTAAAGACTTATCTGCCAATGCAATTGCTGGTGCTCTCAACCAGAAATATTCAGCTATTCAAGATGCCTATATTGCGGTTTTCCCACCACCACCCGTGATGGGCTTAGGCACCATGGGCGGCTTTAAACTCCAACTCGAAGACCGAGGTGCATTAGGCTATTCAGCCTTAAATGATGCTGCCCAAAACTTTATGAAAGCAGCACAATCAGCCCCTGAACTGGGTCCAATGTTCTCAAGTTATCAAATTAATGTACCTCAACTAAATGTAGATCTGGACCGTGTGAAAGCCAAGCAACAAGGTGTTGCTGTAACAGATGTTTTCAACACCATGCAAATTTATTTAGGTTCTCAATACGTTAACGACTTTAACCGCTTTGGACGTGTTTATCAGGTTCGTGCGCAAGCCGATGCTCCTTTCCGCGCAAATCCTGAAGATATTTTGCAGCTTAAAACCCGAAACAGTGCCGGACAAATGGTGCCGTTATCTTCATTGGTAAATGTAACTCAAACCTATGGTCCTGAAATGGTCGTTCGTTATAACGGCTATACCTCAGCAGATATTAACGGTGGCCCTGCCCCAGGTTATTCATCTAGCCAAGCTGAAGCTGCGGTTGAACGTATTGCTGCACAAACTCTACCTCGTGGTATCAAGTTTGAATGGACAGATTTAACTTACCAAAAAATCTTGGCTGGTAATGCAGGACTCTGGGTATTCCCAATTAGCGTATTACTGGTGTTCTTGGTTTTAGCTGCTCAATATGAAAGTCTGACTTTGCCTTTAGCTGTAATTTTAATTGTACCGATGGGAATCTTGGCGGCTCTGACAGGTGTTTGGCTGACAGGTGGAGATAACAACATCTTTACCCAAATTGGTCTGATGGTACTAGTCGGGCTGGCTTGTAAAAATGCCATCTTAATTGTTGAGTTTGCACGAGAACTTGAAATGCAAGGTGCAACTGCCTTTAAAGCAGCTGTTGAAGCAAGTCGTCTACGTTTACGCCCAATTTTAATGACTTCTATTGCATTCATTATGGGTGTCGTACCACTGGTTACCTCAACAGGTGCAGGTTCTGAAATGCGTCATGCGATGGGTATTGCAGTGTTCTTCGGCATGATCGGTGTAACGCTGTTTGGTTTGTTCCTGACCCCTGCCTTTTATGTCCTAATTCGTACACTGAACAGCAAACATAAATTGCATTCGGCAGCAGTTCATGAAGCACCTTTATCTACCCCACATGATCATTAAGGAGGACATTTAATGGCTACATCAAAACAAAGCTTATTATTGTCCTCACTCATGGGAAGCCTGCTGCTTGCAGGCTGCTCTTTGGCACCGGAATATCAACCTGCAAAGGTCATAGTTCCCGTCAAATTTAAAGAGTCTGACCCTAAACTTGAAGACAATAACTGGAAAATTGCTCAACCTGCCGATCAGCAGGTTCGAGGTGAATGGTGGCGTGTTTTTAATGATGCTCAATTAAATGAGCTCGAACAACAAGCCATTTCTGGAAACCAGAGCCTTAAAGCGGCAGCGGCTAATATTCAAGCTTCACGTGCGTTACGTTCAGCAGCACAAGCTGAACGCTTGCCAAGTATTGGTGCTGGCTTTGGACCGACTCGTCAAAAACCATCTCCAGCTTCATTGGGTCTAGATGACAATGCTCATACGTCTGCACAAACCTTATGGCGTGCTCAAGCCAATGTTTCATATGAGCTCGATTTATTTGGCCGTATTGCCAGTAGTGTCAATGCAGCAACAGCTGATGTACAGCAACAAGAAGCTTTATACCAGTCGGCACTTTTAGCCTTACAAGCAGATGTTGCCCAAGGCTACTTTCTCATTCGTCAGCTTGATGCTGAACAAGCAATTTATAATCGCACTATTAAACTGCTTGGTGAGACAAGAGACTTAGTTCAAACACGTTTTAGAAATGGTTTAATCAGTGAATTAGATGTTTCTCGCGCACAGACTGAACTGGCTACCGCCCAGACCAATGCACTGAACATTGCTCGTAACCGAGCCAATGCAGAACATGCACTTGCAGTATTGTTAGGCAAAACACCTGCTGAGTTTAGCTTGGCAGTTCAACCTTTAACTGCAAACAGCATTCGTCTTCCAGCAGGTTTACCTTCGGCTTTACTGGAAAGACGACCTGACATTGCGGCTGCCGAGCGTGCTATGGCAGCAGATAATGCGCGTATTGGAATTGCACGTGCTGCTTTCTTCCCAAAACTGGACCTAACAGGTGCACTCGGTTATGAATCATCAAGTTTAGGTGAGTTGGGTAAATGGTCGAGCCGTACATTCTTACTTGGTCCAGTGGCAGGTACTATTTTATCTTTGCCATTATTTGACGGTGGACAACGTAAGGCTGGAGTTGCTCAAGCACGAGCTGCCTATGAAGAAAGCGTGGCAAACTATCGCCAAACTGTGTTGAATGCATTTCGCGAAGTTGAAAATGGTTTATCAGATCAAAGAATACTTGATCAGCAAATTCAAGCTCAAAATCAAGCACTCTCCTCTTCTCGTCATGCAAATCAACTGTCTCATTTACGTTATCGAGAAGGTGCTATCAGTTATCTTGATGTGATTGACTCAGATCGGACTATTTTGCAACAAGAACAACTTTCTGCACAGCTTAACGGCACTAGAATGATGGCTAGTGTAAATTTAATCCGTGCATTAGGTGGTGGCTGGCATAATGCCGAGTCATCGGTAAAATCTAAAAGTTAATTCTTATCTAATTAACTTGATAAAAAAAGCGCCATACGGCGCTTTTTTTATATTTACAACTTATTGTGCGTATACAGGGAATTTTGCACAAACAGTTTCAACTTTCGCTTTTACGTCAGCAATAACTTTTTCGTCACCTTTGCTGTCAATCACGTCAGCGATCCAACCAGCAAGTTCACGAACTTCAGCTTCACCGAAACCACGAGTTGTTACCGCTGGAGTACCGATACGGATACCAGAAGTCACGAATGGAGAACGTGGGTCATTTGGAACTGAGTTTTTGTTCACAGTAATGTGAGCAGCACCTAACCAAGCATCTGCATCTTTACCAGTTACATCTTGCTTGATTAAAGATAACAAGAACAAGTGGTTGTCTGTACCGCCAGAAACAACATCATAACCACGAGCGATGAATACTTCAGCCATAGCTTGAGCATTTTTCACAACTTGTTGTTGGTAAGCTTTGAAGTCATCAGACATAGCTTCTTTGAAGCAGATTGCTTTAGCAGCAATCGCATGCATTAATGGACCACCTTGGTTACCAGGGAATACAGCAGATTGAAGTTTTTTCTCAATTTCTTCATTCGCTTTCGCAAGGATTAAACCAGAACGTGGACCACGAAGCGTTTTGTGAGTCGTCGTTGTTGTTACGTCAGCAATTTGAACTGGGTTTGGATATACGCCAGCAGCAACAAGACCTGCAACGTGAGCCATATCAACAAAAAGGTAAGCGCCAACTTTGTCCGCGATGTCACGGAAACGTTGCCAATCTACAACACGGCTATAAGCAGAGAAACCAGCAACGATCATACGTGGTTTGTGCTCTAACGCTAAACGTTCAACTTCTTCGTAATCGATCTCGCCAGTTTCAGCGTTTAGACCGTATTGAACTGCATTATAAGTTTTACCAGAGAAGCTTACTTTTGCACCGTGAGTCAAGTGACCACCGTGAGCCAAGCTCATACCTAAAACTGTATCGCCCGGGTTCAAAAGCGCTAAATAAACAGCAGAGTTAGCTTGTGAACCAGCGTGTGGTTGAACGTTTGCGTAATCTGCACCAAAAAGTTCTTTAGCACGATCAATCGCCATTTGCTCGATGATATCCACATCCTCGCAACCGCCATAATAGCGTTTGCCTGGATAACCTTCTGCATATTTGTTCGTAAGTTTTGATCCTTGCGCTTCCATCACAGCAGGAGAGCAATAGTTTTCAGATGCAATTAACTCGATATGTGCTTCTTGACGCTCACCTTCAGAAGCAATTGCTTGAGCTAATTCTGGATCAAATTCAGAAATGGAAATATTGGCAAACATTAGCGGGGGTCCTATAAATTAGGGCTTTTAAGCCGTGCTAAGATTGCGGCATATTGTAGCATGAACTTTATAATTAAACAGAATGAAGTTAGCTCAGTTTTAAATAAAAATGGCTCAAGTTTTATAAAAAATGAGCCATTGTTTATAAATCAAATAAAAAGCTCGTTTAAAGCTTATATTTTAAATTTATCCATCGTTAACTTTAGCTTACAACAATATTAAAAAGTCTTTAAATATCAATAACTCTATTGAGCTGCCAGTAAAGACTGAACATTTCCAACAATATTATCTACATTACTGCTCATCACCGTGCCATGATCCCAGTTACCCGTCACATAGCTATTAATTTTAGTGCCTACGACAGTGGCATTAAATATCAATAGATCAGTTGCTAATTTAGGTACTGTCGAATCTGCTACCCCTTGATAAATGATGATCGGTGTCGTGACTTTTACTTGTAACGGCTGCGAATCTTTTTCCAAAAACGTTTTAACTAGCGGCACAGCCATAAAATTAGGTTGTGTACGTGTAAAGCCATCTAGTGTGCCATTATGGTCTTTAGCATAATTACTCATACCCTCATAAAAGGCTCCATACAATGGTCCTGAACAAAGGTTTTCTGCTTGTGCGGCAATACTTGAAATTTGTGAAGTAAAGACTTGTGAATAATTAAAGGCAGGTTGTGTGTTGCGAATGCCAGCTGTAACCAAAGCTGTATATGTATCAAGCTGTGCATAGGTTGCAATTTTAATATCTATCGGTGCATTCGCAACTTGCGCCTCTCCATCTACTAAAATCCCCCCTAGATTAGAAGCAGGTGCTACCGCTACTGTACCTTTATAGTCTAGTTGTGCACGGCTCGCATATTGTGCAGCACCTAATGCAGCATGCCCACCCTGAGAATGTCCTACTGTTAACCATTTTTTTGAGGTTAATAAATTACGTTGTGATAAATAGTTACGTGCTGCAACCACTGCATCTGTAATTGAGAAAGCCTCACTTTTAACATTTAAAAATGGATGTATACCTGGTGTACCTAAACCTTCATAGTCAGGTGCGACCACAACATAACCTGCGGTTAGTAATTTACTAATTAAATCTTTTGTACTTTCTGCTAAAGCTGCTTTACTTGGTGCGCAAGCATCTGCCACACCCGTAGTGCCATGGGCCCAAACCACAATTGGCCAACCGCCTACTGGCGGTGGAGTGTTGGGTGTAAATACCAAACTGGTTGCCTGTACCTCTTGGCCACTTTGACCTAACATTTTATAAGTCAAAATACTACTTTCTGCGGCAACTGTTCCTAAGTTGGTGCTTGTGTAAGCCTCGACCTTAACCACTGGATTTTGAATATTATTGGTTGGTGTCCCTGATGGATTAGTAGGAGCTGGGCCATCATCACTACTCCCTCCTCCACAAGCGACTAAAAATAAACTCGTGCTAAGAACGCTCGTCATTAATAGGTTCATTTTCATTGGTATATCTTCCCTTAAATTCCATTTTTGTTTTGCTTTAGTTTTTTAATCAACATTTCCTAATGTCTTAAAATATTTACGCCTAATCTTTATTTTCCGCAAGTTCTATTGGATGAAATTAATCTCAGAAAACTCTATTTTTAATATAAATTAACGTTCTCGCTACTCTCAGGCCTCACTTCATGTTTTAAAGTGGGTAGCCAACTGTTAACATTCTTGATTACTCGTGATTGATTAAAGGGCAGTTATGCAAACCATTATTTTAGATACAGAAACACATACACTAAATGGTTTGCCAATTGAAATTGCGTATGCCCCGATTGAGATTAATGCAGGCAAGCTCACCTTAGATAAAAGCAAATTATTTGATCAACTTTATCAGGTTGGTACACCTATCTCTTACGCGGCTATGGCAGTACACCATATATTAGAGTCAGATTTAGAAAACCAGCCCCACTATAAAACTTTTAAATTGCCAGAGACTACAACTTATATTATTGGTCACAATATTGATTACGACATTGCCGCGATTGCTCGTTGTGGCGTGGATGTCTCTCATATCAAACCGATTTGTACTCTAGCTTTAGCGCGTAAAACTTGGCCTGAAGCAGAAGCGCATAATATTTCTGCACTCATCTATATGATTTCTCAAGGCAGCGGTAAAGCGCGAGAATTGCTCAAAGGCGCGCACCGAGCCGATGCGGATATTATTTTGACTGCTAATATTTTGATGCATATTGTCTATCATTTAAATATTCAAGACATTGAAGAGCTTTACCGAGTTTCTGAAGAAGCACGTATCCCTACGACTATTAATTTTGGTAAGCATAAAGGCACAGCAATTGCTGAACTTCCTAAAGACTATATTCAATGGTTATTACGTCAAGATGAACTTGACGTCTATTTACGTAAAGCGTTAGAAGGCGCATTTTAAAGACTTAAATAGATGATATTCATCAATTCTTCATCATATTGTCATTTTTGAGTTTTATGGTTAACCCCATTTATATTTTATTAAAAACAGTACTGTTCAACTGAGAAAATTGAACAGTCTGATTTATTTTTTATTTGGGGAAAAATGATGGCTGGTTTTTATCGAACCAATTTAGGAAGAGTCGCGCTTCAACAACGCAACATTACTTTAAATGCAAAACAAAGACGTTTACTACTATTAATAGATCACGAGGATTTTCAAAATTTAAATAGCGAATTTAAAAAACGTATTGCATCTCCAGAGCTTATTCAACAGCTTATCGACTTAAAACTCATTGCTCCTTCTGGCGAAAATTATTCAGAATTAAATGAACAAATATCTTTCCCACAATTATCCGTAACTCCAATAGAAGCTCATCAAAAAAATACTATAGATGATAATAAAAGTGATGATACAGTTAGTGAAATTCAGGTTACTCAATCATCATCTTTTCAACTTTCACCTACTGAAATTACCCAGCCATCAATTCCAGTTCAACAGCTCTCTTTTGAAGAGATACAACAGTTGATGAAGCAAAGCTTGAGTCAATATTGTGGGCTTATGGCAAAACCACTTATTCAGAAAATAGAGCAAATAAAAACGCTTCAAGAGCTTAAAATGTGCCAAATGCAATGGATTACCAGCTTACAGGAGTCGCGTATTCCCCCTAATGACCTAGCACATACGCTTCATTCTATTAATTATTCAATTCAACTTATTCAACAACGCATCTAAAAAAACAACAAGCTGCTGTTTAATTAAGCATTAAACTCACTTGTTACCTATTTCGTGCTTTACCTATGGGTGTTTTTTTCCTATGATGTGGCCCACACATGTGCGCTCGTAGCTCAGTTGGATAGAGTACAGGTTTCCGAAGCCTGGGGTCGTGGGTTCGATCCCCGCCGGGCGCACCAGTTTATATATAATAACTTCATAAATTTATCTCAATTTTATAAAATTCCGACTATTTTACTTGGTTTATTAATCATTATCGCTCAAAATATACCCCTCTTTCATAATGTGAGAATTTCATGACTGATGCTTTGGTTTTAAGAGATTTGTCCAAAACATATCGTAATGGTTTTCAGGCGTTAAAAGGTATTAACCTCACTGTGCCTGAAGGTGAATTTTATGCGTTGTTAGGCCCAAATGGTGCCGGCAAATCAACAACCATTGGTATTATCAGTTCCCTCACGAAAAAAACCGAAGGAACAGTTGAGATTTTTGGACATAATCTCGACACTCATCCATCCTTGGCAAAACAACAACTTGGCGTTGTCCCTCAAGAATTTAACTTTGGTCAGTTTGAAAAAGCGTTCGATATTTTAGTCACTCAAGCTGGCTATTACGGCATTCATAAAAAGATTGCAGAAAAACGCGCTGAACATTATTTAGAAAAACTAGGTCTATGGGAAAAGCGTAATATACAAGCACGCATGTTATCTGGTGGTATGAAACGCCGCCTCATGATTGCACGTGCCATGATGCATGAACCTAAACTTCTTATTTTAGATGAGCCTACCGCAGGTGTAGATATTGAGTTACGCCGTTCGATGTGGGATTTTCTAACCGAAATGAACGAAAGTGGTACTTCTATTATTTTGACTACACATTATCTCGAAGAAGCAGAAATGTTATGTCGTCAAATTGCTATCATTGACCGCGGTGTCATTAAAGAAGACACCAGCATGAAAAGTTTCTTAAACCAGCTGAGTGAAGAGTCTTTTATTTTCGATTTGGCAGAACCCATTGCCCCACTCCAGTTAAATATTATTGGTGTGAAGTTCAACTTAATTGATAGCAGCACTTTAGAAGTGACAATGGATAAGGCCCATACATTAAATGACTTATTCCAGCTTTTAGAATCACAAGGTATTCGTGTTCGTAGTATGCGAAACAAATCGAACCGTCTAGAAGAGCTATTCGTCAAAATGGTCGAGAAAAATCTTGAAGGAGAGGCAAAATGAATTTTAGCCAACTGCAAATTGCCCTCTGGACTCTAGTTCGTAAAGAAGTACGCCGATTTCTACGTATTTGGCCGCAAACCTTGTTACCACCTGCGATCACGATGAGTTTGTACTTTGTCATTTTTGGTAATTTGGTTGGTTCGCGCATTGGACAAATGGGCGGCGTGAGCTACATGCAGTTTATCGTACCCGGCCTCATCATGATGGCGGTTATTACCAACAGTTATGCTAACGTATCTTCAAGTTTCTTTAGTGTGAAATTCCAAAAGAGCATTGAAGAACTGATTATGAGTCCTGTGCCACTACATATTATTTTGTGGGGCTATGTCATTGGTGGTATTTGCCGTGGTGTATTGGTCGGAGCAATTGTGACAACAATGAGCATGTTCTTTACAGACCTTTTTATACATAACTGGTTTGTGACTATATATACAGTCTTAATTACATCTGTTTTATTTTCCTTAGGCGGCTTCATTAATGCAGTCTATGCAAAATCATTTGATGATATTTCTATTATTCCAACTTTTGTCCTTACACCTTTAACCTATTTAGGTGGTGTGTTCTATGCCATTAGTGCACTTGGCCCTTTTTGGCAAAAACTTTCTTTAATTAATCCTATTGTGTATATGGTTAATGCTTTCCGTTTCGGCATTTTAGGTCATAGTGACGTAAACGTTACGTTCTCTTTAATCATTGTGACATTATGCTGTGCTGTACTTTACGGAATTGCATACTATTTACTTGCTCGTGGTTCAGGAATGCGTGAATGAGTGTCGAACAGTCTTTATTGGGTAAAGAAACTCAATATCCAACTAACTATCAACCTGATGTTTTATTTCCAATTGCTCGTGCTCAGTCTCGTGAAGCCTACTCGCATATTGAAGGTATTACACAAGGTAAAGATTGGTGGCATGTTTTTGAAATTTCATGGTTAAACGCTCATGCTATCCCGCAAGTTGCTATTGGCAGAATTACACTGCCAGCTTCTTCACCAAATTTGATTGAATCAAAGTCATTAAAACTTTACTTCAATAGCCTTAACTTCACTCAGTTTGACTCTAAACAGTCGTTTATTGAAACGGTTGAAAAAGATCTATCTGCTGCGGCAGGTGCAAAAGTTGAGTTAACCTTATTTCAAGTAGATGATTTAGACATTTCTAAACCTCAAGGTATTTGTATTGATGACCTAGATCCAGAGCGTTTAGAGCAACATCCAGATGCGACTCTTTTAAAACGAGATGCGTCTGATGAAGAAGTCGAAATTGAACTATATTCTCATCTTTTAAGAAGTAACTGCCCAGTCACGGGACAACCAGATTGGGGTACAGTTTTTATCCGTTTTAAGGGCAAAAAACCTTGTTATCGTAGTGTTTTAGCTTATATTATCTCGTACCGTCAGCATAACGGCTTTCACGAACAGTGTGTCGAGCAGATTTTTGCGGATATTTGGCAAAATTTGCAGCCTGAAAAGCTGATGGTTTATGCAACTTATACTCGTCGCGGCGGACTTGATATTAACCCTTGCCGAGTATCGGATCTTTCATGGATGCCAAAACCGATTCGATTGGCACGACAATAAAACGAATAATTTGAGGATACACCATGCCGTTTTTTGGTTTTACCCCTTCTGAAGGCTTATTGAACGATATACAAACTGGAATTGCGAACAAAAATTCTAGTGAGCCTTTATACCCACTTCGCGATAAGATTGCTTTACAACTTAATGAAGAGATTATTGATAATGTCTTAATTCAGTTAGTTCAGCACTTCCCTGCAAGTGAAAAGCGCGATACTGCCGAAAAACTAGCAGGCTATGTCAAATCAACAGTCGCTGTTCTTTTAAAACAATTGTTAAGCAAAGCGCCAAACGATGTTGTTAAACAGTCAGTAGAGTTCTCTGAAAAAAGCTTATTTAAAGATCCACAAGGTCAATATAAAGTAGGTGTAACTCTAGATCCTAGTTTAGTCACTAATCTTCAGCATAACTTCACTGAGCTTAAGGCGGGTAACGATATCAATAAAGCTGCATTGGCTGAACTGTATAAACAGTTTGGAGATGCTATGGTTAAACATTTTATGTCTGATTTTAATAAGACATTAGACCTTGGCATGATTAAGCGTAAAGCAGCTGATATTGGTGCGGCAGCTGTAACAAAAGCAGTTCATATTGCGATCGATAAACTGATCCCTAGCTTAAATCGCACTGAACTAAAAGCGATGGCTGAATATCACGAAAGTCTATTCTTTAACTAATAAAAAGTAGCCTATCGGAAACCTAGCGAGAGCTAGGTTTTTTTATTGCAAAATATTGATATACATTGCCATTAATCAGGTTTATGTTAGCATGCGCCAAGCACTGATTGACCTAGTTAACGCCGCATGTCTCCTAGCCCACAATATAAGTTTTTACGCCAAGCTCCTCGAGATGGTCTTAGCACCGCTATGCAACCATCAAGGTGGCAACAACTCCACATTGACCCGTGGTTATGTCTATTTTTGCTATTAAATGCGCTATTAGGTTTAACCGTACTATATAGTGCTTCGGCACAGGATGTAGGTCTGGTCAGTAAACAAGCCATGAGTTTTGGTATTGGCTTTTTAGTGATGTTTGGTCTAGCCCAAATTCCGCCTAAGGTCTATCAAGCGTTTTCCCCATACTTTTATTTGTTCGGCCTATTTTCGCTTGTGGCAGTTATGGTATTCGGTGAAGTCCGAATGGGTGCTCAGCGCTGGATTGATATTCCCGGTTTCGGAAGTGTCCAACCCAGTGAGTTCATGAAAATCGGCATGCCGATGATGATTGCATGGTTTCTAGCACGAAAACCTCTTCCTCCTAGTTTTTCACAAGTTGTTTTATCATTAATGTTAATTGGTATTCCCTTTTTACTGATTGCAGAACAACCTGATTTAGGGACATCACTTTTAGTATTAGCAAGCGGTATATTTGTCTTATTTTTAAGTGGACTATCGTGGCGAATGATTGGTGCAGCTGCCGCATGTGCAGCAATCGTAATTCCAATTGCGTGGGAATTTCTTTTACACGACTATCAACGCCAAAGGGTTTTAACTTTACTTGACCCCGAGGCAGACGCACTCGGTACGGGTTGGAATATTATTCAATCTAAAACTGCAATTGGTTCTGGTGGTTTTTCAGGTAAAGGCTTCCTTGAAGGTACCCAATCACATTTACACTTTTTACCCGAAGGACATACTGACTTTATTATTGCTGCATATTCCGAAGAATTTGGACTCATCGGTGTACTTATTTTAGTAATTCTTTATTTTGCCATTATTTTTAGAACATTCCAGATCGGTTTACAAAGCTTCCATAACTATGGACGTTTAGTTGCTGGCGCCTTTGGTTTGTCTTTTTTTGTTTATGTATTTGTAAATGCGGGAATGGTCAGTGGTATTTTACCTGTAGTAGGTGTTCCTTTACCTTTTATGAGTTATGGCGGAACAGCTATTATTACTTTAATGGCCACCTTTGGTTTAGTCATGTCCATTCATACACATCGATAATCTGGAATTTTAAAACGATATGTTGTCTCAACACTTAAATAAAACTTTAAAAATGCTCGCTTTGTGTACTGGCTTAATCAGTACAAGTCATTTCGCTCAGGCCAACGATTTTGCAACACATCCTGATTATTTGAATTTTAAACAAAAAACGATGAATGCTTATGGCTTAAGTAGCGATCAAGTCGATGCAGCCATGAGTGGCGCAAAAAATTTACCAAACATTCTAAATATTATGACTCGTCCGGGTGAAAGTAAGCCTTGGTATGATTATCGCTCTATGTTCTTGGTTGAAGGCACAATTCAACGTGGTGTCCGTTTTAAAAATCAATATGCAGATGCGTTAAATCGTGCAGAACAACAATATGGCGTATCTCAAGCTGTCATTTTAGGTATTTTGGGCGTTGAAACAGGTTATGGCGCAAATAAAGGTTCTTTTATTACACGTGATGCTTTAGCTACCCTTGCTTTTGGCTACCCTCGCCGTGCTGAATATTTTGGTGATGAGCTAGCTGCTCTTATTGCATGGACTTATAAAGAAGGCTACCCAACAAATAGTATTGTTGGTTCCTATGCAGGTGCGATTGGCTATCCACAATTTATGCCAAGCAATATTAGTAAATATGGAGTGGATTATGACGGTAATGGACATATCGACTTAAGAAACTCAGCAGAAGATGCTATTGGATCAATTGCAAACTACTTAGCAAAACAAGGTTGGCAACGCGACCAACCGATCGGGTTTATGGCTCGTTACACTGGGGCAAATCCAGAAAGTATTATTGCTAAAGATTTAACGCAACCTTTCCCATATGGTGCATTAAAGACACTCGGTATTTCTCCATTGAATCCTTTAGTTAAAATTGATGATCTCGATATGGTGAATGTTATTCAATTACAAGACTATAATGGTCCAATTTACTATTTAACTTACCCGAATTTTCAAGTGATTACGACTTATAATAAGAGCCGTATGTACGCTACTGCTGTATGGTTATTAGGCACCGAAGTAGCTAGCCGATAGGCTAGCTTTTTTATACTTTATGTAAAAGTCAATAAATATTTTTGTTAAATAGATCGCAATACATACATTTTTAATAACTTGTTACATTATTGATTATTTTTTAACCTAAAACTGTAAGTTTTTGCCCTTTTTGTAAAGATTTCTCGTTAAAGACTAGACACTCTCCGTAACCGATGAATATTATCCACCCCAATATAGCAATTGCAAAAGTGAATAATAAGGCATGTTCACTTTAAATTTCAGTCAATGGCTGGAAGAAAAAAGTACATGTTCTCAGGAGTTTATACAAATGCAGTTATCGCTGAAATACGTTCTTGCACTGACGGCTAGTTTAAGTATGGCCCCACTGCACGCTGAAATGGTGCAGTCATCATCATTAAACAGTGATGTAGATGGTCCTAATCTAGCAGCACGTGTATTGAGTAAAGATACTCAAAACTTTAATTCTCGTTTTTCTAACATTAACAGTCTTTCAATCACTGAACGTTCTGGCGATCAAATCCGTCGTCAAGCTATCGCAGCAAAAATTGAAATCCCTGAAGATGAGCCTTCAGTGATTGAAAAACTTAACACAGTAGCTTCAAACACTGTTCGTAAGTTTAGCCAAACTGGTATGGCATCTTGGTATGGTCGCCAATTCCATGGTCGTAAAACAGCAAGTGGTGAAACATTCGACATGAATGCTTTAACTGCTGCTCACCGTAGCCTACCGTTGAACTGTTATATTCGAGTAACGAATAAAGATAATGGTAAAAGTGTAGTTGTAAAAGTAAATGACCGTGGTCCTTTCCATGGCAACCGTGTACTTGACCTATCATACGGTGCAGCTAAACGTCTTGGTATTACCAATGCTGGAACAGCTAAAGTAAATATTGAGCGTGTTGATGGCCCAACTTCATAAGTTATAGCCTCTCGAGTTCATGTAAAAAGCCGCAATTTTTTCTGCGGCTTTTTTATATTTTAAGTTATCAAAATAAATCCTAACTTAAAGTTAAAAAATCCTCTTTTTTTGACCCTTATCCAGCTCTAAATTTGAATATTTTTTAAACAAAAAACAATGTTTATTTAATACCAGTTAATTTTACGTCTAATTTGCGTTTAGAGCGTCTTTTTTAAATTTGCGCTACCCTAGTACCATTTCTTCAAAACAAAGGCTATTTATGGCGTTTTTAGAGTAGATGAGTAGAGCTTTTTCATACAATTTTCCCATCAATCTCAAAATCACACTTTTTTAGATGATTTCATCATCTAGCCACACAGAAAAAATATTATGAAAAATCCCCCCATTCTTGTGGTCGAATTGTCCACCTTGTCAATCACACTCGTATTATTTTTTCATTTGCCCTTTCTTAGGTTTTTTAATACAACGCTCCCTATAGTTGAATAGTGTTAGTTTCTTGTCGAGATCCTCAAGAACAGGCTAAAATATACTCACAAAAAATAAATCAAAGTTAAAACAAGGAGTGTGCTACTAATGAAATCCATTACTGAATGGTTTGATGAATATAGCGAAAGTCATCAAAATCCAACCAATAAACAAATTCACTGGCTTTGCGTTCCCGCCATTTTATTTTCTATTATTGGAATCATTGCACATTTCAGCACATTGCTTACTGCTTTATTACTTGTGTTGACCTTAGTATTTTATGCACGTTTAGATCTTGTGCTTGCTGTGGCAATGGCTGCTTTACTTGTTGTTATGGCATGGCTCATTTATACCCTACCTGTAGGAGTCGGGTTTTATATCGCTATTTTTGTGATTGCTTGGGTTGGACAATTTTACGGACATAAAGTCGAAGGCAAAAAACCTTCGTTCTTTAAAGATTTACAATTCCTACTAATTGGACCAGTTTGGTGTATGGATGCTTATCTCTCAAAAATTTTACCTAAATGGAAAAGCAGACAACAACAAGCTCCTGCTTAAAGATTAACTTAAAGCTGAATCCTTTCGATTCAGCTTTTGCATGTTAGTAATTTATTAGAAAATTTATAAAATAAAAAAATCCTAAACTTGCTATCACACTTAAAAGAACTTTTTTTAGGTACATAGCGATTACAATACAAAAGATTGCTGCATAAATATAAGGATTATTTATCACGCCTCTTAAATGATTACCATCGAAAAAAATAACTGGAATACAAATTGCAGTTAACAAACAAGGTGCAGAATAGTTAAGCATCTTATTCAGAATAAGCGGCAGTTTAATTTTTACTTGAGGTTCTAAAAAATAATAGCGATTAAAAAAGACGATTGCTGCCAAGCCTAAAATCATAAACCAAGACATATTATTGCTCCTTACCTATTTTTTCAGTTAAAACAGCAATTAACATTCCCATTAATCCTGAAAGTAAAATCGCACCCTCAATTTGATAAAATTTAAATAAAAACCCACTTAAACAAGTTGTTAGCACACCAACTATGACTGGAAATCCTTTACATAACGGCACAATCATGGCAATAAAAATAGCAACAATCGAAAAATCCAAATGGTAATTTAAAAGATCAGGTATCACTGTCGCCAGCAGTATTCCCACCAAACTAAAAGCAACCCAAAATAAATAAAAACATAAACCGGCTCCCAACAGATATTCCGAACTTCTTTTTTCAAATGGAGCACTCACCGCAAACAATTCATCTGTTAATAAAAAGCCTAAACTCAATCGTTTAGGTAAAGACAAAATAGAAATGTCATTTCTTAAAGTTAATGCATAAATAAAATGCTGAGCCGTTAAAAAGAAAATAGTCAAATAAATTGTAAAAACAGAAGCACCTTCCATAGCCATGCTTAAACTAACCAACTGAGCAGCTCCAGCAAAGACGAGTCCAGACATTGCTAATGCTTTATAGAAAGATAATCCTGCATGAATTGCCATAGATCCCGCTAAGATTGCCCACGGAATAACAGAAATTGATAAGGGCAAAATATCCATTACACCACGTAAAAATAAATAGGATGGCTTATTTTTTGAAAACCCAACCGGCTGATTAAGCTGAATATTCATATATAAAATCCAATATAAGAAACATCTCTATACCATGCTTGATGAGTGCCGACTTATATTGGATAAAATTGCTTTAAAACTAATTTATTTATATGTTCAAACTTGCTACATATTGAGTGGGTGTGACGCCCATTGCTTTTTTAAAGTGACGGTTAAAATGGCTTTGGTCAGAAAAACCACATTGTTGTGCCACCATGGCAATTTGGTCCCCCTGTTTTAATAACTGTCTTGCTTTTTGTAAACGTGCTTGTACAAGCCAAGCGTGAGGTGGCAGACCTACATATTTTTTAAATTGCCTTAAGAAATGCCAAGCGCTCAAGCCGACCATGTCAGCCAAATCTTGTAAAGAAAAGTTTGTTTCAGGCATTTCTACGAGTAATTCTTTAACTCTTAATATTTTTGAATATGCTTCTGGTAACTCACAAAAAGTATGATTTGATTTACCATGTCTCTTCATAAGACAAGCTAACGTTGTTAAATACATCGTTTCTTTGAGTAGAAAATTATCTTTTTGTTCTAATAAATCAAAAAGTAAGCAAAGCTGTTGAGCCAAACCTAGGTCGCGAATCACAGCTTGAGGAAACCATGGTGCTCCATGTGGGTTTTCAAAAAAATCTTGACTAACTTCTGCTAACATTTCAGGTGTTGGATAGATCGCTCGATAACGCCACCCTGACTCAACAGCCGATGAACCAGTATGAATTTCGTCAGCGTTTACTAAAATAATGTCGCCTTTAGGAGCTACATGCAGCTGTCCCGTCCTAAAAAAAGACTGTGCTCCCTCTTCAATCACACCAATACAGTACCCTTCATGAGTATGCTTTGAAAATTGTGTTTGGTGATAATGTGCTTTTAATAACTCTAAACCGCCCAACTCTCGCACATGCAGATAATCGGCTTGCTCCCGCTGCATAAATACGTCTCATCTATTCAATAAAAAAACCATAGCATGTTTTAATAAACTGAATAGAACAAAATTGCTCTATGAAAATAATCTGATTAAACGTTCACGTGAGCTTTATTGATAGATCTGTCCGTCATGTTTAAGCCATCCACCTTCATGACGACCTTGTGGATCGTGATGAGTCCAATGTAGTACACCACCTTTTGGGTTGTACTCATATTCGCCATAAAACTCAACGATGTCACCTTTATTTAGATTAGAAATTTTAGGTGCCAAATCGATATTATGTGCAACCAAAATTGAAAGACCATTTTTTAATACTAGAATGAATTTCTGGTGTCTTGACCCATCATTATCATCTCTTAAAATTGTTTTGACTCGACCTCTTCCCTGCACTTGAACATTACTTTGTCTCTGCTCATAAGCAGCTTTTACAGTGTCCACCCCATTATTTAAAAATGTAGTTTCATTACGCTGAGCTGCGGGTATAGTTGATGAGGGTGATTGACTTTGCTTATGCCCAGATAAATCTAGACCAAAATACGCAGCAATCAATAAAATAATCACACCAGCAATACTGAGATTTTTTTTATTTGTCATTGTATACCCTTATTTTAACTGAGATAAAAAAAGCCCCAATGGGGCTTTTTTTATTGTGATACGAATTACTTCGCAGCAGCTTGAGCAGCAGCAACTTCTTCAGCGAAGCTAAGTTCTGCTTTCTTCTCAATACCTTCACCAACTTCGAAACGTACGAATTCAGCAACAGTAGTACCAGTTGCTTTTAATACATCAGCAACTTTCTTGTCGTTGTCGATTACATACATTTGACGATCAAGAGCAACTTCGTTCAAGTATTTATCAACTGAACCAGTTACCATTTTCTCAACGATGTTAGCTGGCTTACCAGATTCTAACGCTTTCGCTTCAGCAATTTCTTTTTCTTTAGCGATAAGGTCAGCAGGAACAGCTTCAGCATTTACAGCTACTGGGTTGAATGCAGCAACGTGCATTGCAATACCTTTACCAGTATCAGCATCACCAGTATAAGAAACTACAACACCGATTTTTAAACCGTGTTTGTAGATAGCCAAGTTTTCGCCTTCAACGATTTTCGCACGACGAACTTGGATGTTTTCACCGATTTTTTGAACAAGTGCAATACGAGCTTCTTCAACTGATTGACCGTCTGCTAATTTTAATTCAGCGATTTTAGCAGCATCAGTTTCACCAGCAGCTAAAGCGGCAGTAGCAACAGCTTTTGAGAAGTTAGAGAAGTTTTCGTCTTTAGCAACGAAGTCAGTTTGACAGTTAACTTCAACTAAAATTGCTTTGTTGCCTTCTTGAACGATTGTGATTGCACCGTCAGCAGCAATGTTACCAGCTTTTTTAGCAGCTTTAGCTTGACCAGATTTACGAAGGTTATCAATAGCAAGCTCGATGTCACCGTTCGCTTCTGTTAATGCTTTTTTGCATTCCATCATTGCAAGACCAGTACGGTCACGTAATTCTTTTACCATGCTTGCAGTAATTGCAGTCATGTTGATCTCCTAAAATCGGTAGAAAATAAATCTTTTCAACAAAAACGGCCCAAAGAAACTCTGGGCCGTTTGCACTCTCGACGCTTAATTTGCCACCATTACATGTCGCAAAAATGACAAGCCTGCGTCAAAACGCATTAAGCCTCAGAAGCGTCTTTCGCAGCGTCATCGCCTTTTGCTTGAGCGTTCGCTTGAGATTGAGCGTATTCTTTACCAGCAAGAATTGCGTCAGCCATAGCTGAAGCATATAGAGTTACTGCACGGATCGCATCGTCGTTACCAGGAATAACGTAATCAACGTTGTCTGGGTTAGAGTTTGTATCAACGATACCGATAACAGGAATACCTAAGTTCTTCGCTTCTTTGATTGCAATCGCTTCGTGATCAACGTCGATTACAAATAATGCGTCAGGTAAACCACCCATGTTTTTAACGCCGCCTAAAGAGCGCTCAAGTTTTTCCATCTCACGAGCACGTTCTAAAGCTTCACGTTTAGTAAGCTTAGCAAAAGTACCATCTTGAGATTGAGTTTGAAGATCTTTTAAACGGTTGATAGATTGGCGAAGTGTTTTCCAGTTCGTCAACATACCACCTAACCAACGGTGATCTACATATGGTTGACCAGCGCGTTGAGCTTGTTCACGGATGATGTTAGAAGCAGCACGTTTTGTACCAACGAACAAAACTTTGTTCTTTTTGCTTGCTAATTGGTTAGCGAAGTTCAAAGCATCATTTAACGCAGGAACAGTGTGCTCAAGGTTGATGATGTGAATTTTGTTGCGCGCGCCAAAAATGTATTGACGCATTTTTGGGTTCCAGAAACGAGTTTGGTGACCAAAGTGCGCACCTGCTTGAAGAAGGTCGCGCATGCTTACGTTGTAATCTGCCATTTTCTTTACCTTAAAAGTTGGGTTAGGCCTCCATATATCCGCATTCTCCACCTTTTTACGGGCACCCAGAGTAATGTGACGATATATGTGCGGATTTTTTACTCCATCTATCAAAATTGTTCGTAAAAGATATTCACGAAAAGCATTTGATAAAATGGGCGGCTATTTATACCATAGACACTTGTAAATTACCAAAAGTTTTTAGAGATCATGAACAGTACTTATACAGCTCCACGTCGATTAATCAAAACTCCAGATGAAATTGAAAAAATGCGCATTGCAGGACGACTGGCGGCTGAAGTTCTAGAGATGATCAAGCCCCATATTAAGGCAGGGGTAAGTACACTTGAACTTGATACCATTTGTCGTAATCACATTGAAAATGTGCAACATGCTATTCCTGCATGTGTAGGCTATGGTGGAGCTCCTGGGCGCCCTGCTTTTCAACACTCTATTTGTACTTCGGTTAACCATGTTGTCTGTCATGGTATTCCCTCTGAAAATAAAATTTTAAAAAATGGTGACATCCTTAATATTGACGTTACTGTCATTAAAGATGGTTATCACGGCGATACCAACATGATGTATGTCGTTGGTGGTGAAACTTCTATTTTAGCCAACCGTCTATGCAAAGTTGCTCAAGAAGCGATGTATCGTGGGATGGCAACTGTTAGAGATGGTTCATATTTAGGTGATATCGGCCACGCAATCCAAAAGTATGTCGAATCAGAACGTTTTAGTGTAGTACGCGAATATTGTGGTCACGGTATTGGAACTGTTTTCCATGATGAACCTCAAGTACTCCATTATGGTCAAGCTGGTACAGGTATGCGTTTAGAAGCAGGTATGACTTTTACGATTGAACCTATGGTAAATGCTGGCGTATGGCAAACTAAATTGTTAGGTGACAAATGGACTGTCGTAACCAAAGACCATAAACTTTCAGCTCAGTATGAACATACTATTTTAGTCACCCAAACAGGCATTGAAGTCTTAACTGCTCGTCCTGAAGAAGACTTATCTCGCTTCAACCAATAATTTAAAAAACTTAAATAAAAGGCTACTTTGTGTAGTCTTTTATTATTTATTATGTACTTTTTATTAATAAATCTTTCTAAATATAAACAAATATTTCAAAAAAATTACAATTATTAATTTTTAATACACAATTATTTCAATAAAACGCGTTATGGTGAGCTCAATAAAAATCAGTAAACAAATGCTCGGACATGGAGTCCTTTTATGATGAAAAAGTCATTATTTTGTATGACAGTTGCCTTTTTTGCTCTGCCAACATTCACTTATGCCGCTTCACCATATTTTAGTTTTAAAGATGGCGATGGCTTCAAACGTTTTTCTGTCTCTGCTGGTTGGCTCCATGCTATGCCTCAAGGCTCAGGAAACCCTGTCAATATCAATACTAGCGTTGCAGAAGGTACAACATCTAAAGTTGGAGATGTATCTACAAAAGCCGTTTTAGATGCAATCGACCAAAGTAAAACTTCAGGAAAATTCTGGTATAGCACTATTAGCCTTCTTGATAAGTTTACAGACACTCTTCCCTCATCACTTGCAGGTACAGCAGAAGTTAATGGTCTTTCTCAATGGCAACAACAAGGTTCTGGCTTAGAAGCTGCTGATGTTGATACTGTTGGTCTTATGTTTAATTACAACTTTACGGACAATTTATCTTTAGAAATTAAAGGTGGTATTCCTCCTAAAGTAGATATTAATGGAAAAGGTAATATTTACGCTCCCCTTTCTGGAAAAGCGACTCCACTAAAAGATGGATCTTCGATTGGAGGAATCATAGGAGATGGAATTTCCAAGGCAGGTGGAGATATTCCTTTAAAACAAGACCTGCATATTACTGATCTTTCTCAGGGGGGTAAGGCTGCGACTGCTCGTGCATGGTTACCAGCCGTTGAACTACATTATCAATTTGGTAAATCAGGGGTAAATAAGTTCCGTCCTTATATCGGGGCTGGCGTGATGTATGCATACTTTAATGATTTAAAAATGAATCCCGGTATTGAGGCCGATTTAATTCAAGCGGGTCACATGATCCAGAATATCCATGATGGTAAAGCAGGTGCAGCATTAGATCGAAAAACATCATCAGCAAACCCTATCGTTAAACTAGAAGCAACCGATACTTTTGCCCCTATTGTGACTTTAGGTGCATCTTATGACTTCAACCCAAACTGGTTTGCTGTTGGTTCAGTTTCATATTCCAAAATGAATAATGAAGCAAAAATCTATGTGACTGACCAAAATACAGGTAAAGAGCTAATTAAAGCGAATACCAAAATTGATATTGACCCCCTCATTACATATGTTGGTGTCGGTTACCGCTTCTAATTTTTGTGTCACCCAAAGCTATAAAAACTTATGCATGTTTTTATAGCTTTCTTTTTTTTACATTTTGCTTCTTTTTAAATCAAAATGCTAAAAAAATGAGCACTTTTATAAAGCCGATAGAAAAAATTTACCGTATTCCTCTCTTATGAGCATTTACTGATTTATTTCTATTTTTTAATTAATTTTATTTTTAATAAACTAACCCAATAGAATTAGAAAGTAATTTTTCCTTTTTAGTAAAAATAATTTTTTGGCACGACCCTTGCTTTATTTACAGCATGATGAGTCAACGATGATTCAATGAATAAACCAAGACGGCCAACGATGTCCGCTCTGATCGGTCTGCAGATAGGCAATAAATTGCCATGCAAATTAAAATTTCGTTCAGTTCAGAGGGACGGCGTATGTCTTCAAATATCAATCTAGATGCAAAAAAAGCAACTGAAATAAAATTATTTAGCTTTTCTACTCCTGCAATGCGCGCTTTCCACATGACTTGGCTCGCATTCTTTGTGTGCTTCTTCGCATGGTTTGCTTGCGCACCACTCATGCCGGTTATTAAAGGTGAGTTCGGCTTAACCAAAGATCAAATTGCCAATATCAATATTGCCGCCGTTGCAATTACGATTTTAGTAAGACTCGTTGTCGGTCCGCTTTGTGATAAATATGGCCCGAGGATTACCTATACAGCCCTTCTCTTGCTTGGCAGTATTCCTGTATTTGGCGTTGCTGCTGCTAACAGTTATGAGTCTTTTTTATTCTTCCGCTTACTGATTGGTGCAATTGGCGCAAGCTTTGTTATTACGCAATATCATACAAGCGTTATGTTTGCACCTAATGTTGTAGGTACAGCAAATGCGGCAGCAGCTGGTTGGGGTAATGCTGGTGGCGGTGCAACCCAAGCTCTAATGCCTTTATTACTTAGTGCAATTGTCATGTTCGGTGTCGAACAAACTATGGGTTGGCGTGTTGCATTAATCGTACCAGGCGTAATGATGGTCATTGTTGGTATTCTTTATTGGAAACTCACCCAAGACTGTCCTCAAGGAAACTTCAAAGAAGTCCGCGCACAAGGTATTGAAGTTGGCAGTGGTAAAAAAGGTGGCATGGCAATTTTGATGCAAGCTGCTCGTAACTACCGTGTCTGGATTTTATTTGTGGCTTACGGTGCATGTTTCGGTATTGAAATTTTTATCCATAACGTTGCAGCAATGTACTATGTTGATCACTTCAAAATGGATTTAAAAACTGCTGGTTTAACCGCGGGGATATTTGGTCTTCTTGCACTCTTTGCTCGTGCACTTGGCGGTATTATTTCCGATAAAGTCGCACTCAAAAAAGGTTTAGATGGCCGTACTAAAGTACTAGTACTCATGATTTTAGGTGAAGGTTTATTCTTAATTCTTTTCTCTCAAATGAATGTGATAGCTCTTGCAATTATTTCTATGACGATTTTTGCCCTGTTTACTCACATGGCTTGTGGCGCGACATATGCTCTTGTACCATTTATTGATCGTAATGCATTAGGTGGTGTTGCAGGCATTATTGGTGCAGGTGGTAATGTTGGTGCAGTTGCAGCTGGTTTCTTATTAAAAGGTGTACTCGATATTCAAACTTGTCTATTTATTTTAGGTGGGTTGGTTATAATCGCTGGCTGTAGCGTAATTCTAATTCGCTTCACGACTGAACATAAAGAAAAAGAACAAGTACTTTTTGAACAAGCATTACTTGAACGTAATTCCGCAGCATAATTTCTACAAGAAGCAGAGATCAAAATGGTGTCTGCTTCTTTAATTTCCTTCTCATAAAATACGATCCTTAAGAACTTTTTAATTCTTCTTAAATATTCCCTCTAACTATATCGATATTTTTCGATATATCTTCTACAATAAATCATCATTATTATAATTTTCCATTAATCATGACTAAAACTGGCAACCAATTTTCTCAGTCCCTCATCTATATGCTGATTGGCAGTGCAATTATTTTGGCCCTTTCATTAGGTGTCCGTCATGGTTTCGGTCTCTACCTTGTACCCATGAGCCATGAATTTGGCTGGGGACAGCATGTTTTTAGTCTTGCGATAGCCATGCAGAACCTGATCTGGGGAGCTGTTCAGCCTTTTACCGGTGCAATTGCAGATAAATATGGCAGTAAAGTTGTAGTTGCTGTTGGTGGCTTACTTTATACCCTAGGCCTACTTTTAATGGCTTTTAGTTCAAGTGTACTCATTTTGAATTTAAGCTTAGGTCTTATTATTGGTTTAGCTTTATCAGCAACCTCTTTTACGGTTTTACTGAGTGCAGTAGGCCGAGCTGCCCCTCCAGAAAAAAGAAGTATGGCAATGGGTATTGCCAGTGCAGCAGGCTCTTTTGGTCAGTTTATTATGCTACCTTCCACCCTTCTCTTGCTTAAAACGGTAGGATGGTCGTCAGCTTTAATGGTGAGTGCGCTGTTAATTGCGTTTATCATTCCCCTAGCATGGATGCTAAAAGGACCAAGCAATCAAACGCCAAAAGCAATTGTTCAACCTCAACTCACATTTAAACAAGTACTGAATATTGCTAGAAAACATAAGCCGTTCTGGTGGTTAGCTTTAGGCTTTTTAGTGTGTGGATTTCAGGTGGTCTTTTTAGGTGTTCATCTGCCGGGCTATTTAATCGATCACGGCTTTGATGCAGCTACAGGCACTGTGTTTCTGGCACTAGTTGGACTATTTAATATTGTGGGGACTTATGGTGCTGGTTGGTTAGGAGATCGTTTCTCAAAACCTAAATTATTGATGGCACTTTACGGTAGCCGTGGCATCGCAATCATCGCCTTTTTATTATTACCTCTAAGCACTTATACGGTATATGCTTTTGGCGTCATTATGGGACTTTTATGGCTCTCTACAGTTCCACTTACCAACGGCATTGTAGCGAATATGTTCGGTGTTAAATACCTTTCAATGTTAAGTGGTATTGTGTTTTTCACCCATCAAGTCGGTTCTTTCTTTGGCGGTTGGCTTGGCGGTGTTAACCATGACTTAACAGGTAATTACAATGCGATTTGGCTATGTTCAATAGCTTTGAGTATATTAGGGGTAATCGTACATTTCTTTGTAAATGAGGAGGCTGTTATTCATGACGCATAATGCCTTACTTTTGAAAACAATTATGACTTTGCTCGTGATTACTCTGCTGGCATGTTCAATCATTTTATGGAAACAAACTCCTGATTTATTTGTATATTTCAATCAAGCATTTTGTGCCCACTAGAGATATAGACAGCCAGACGCATACTGCAAATTGTCATAAAAATATAAAAAATCTATGGTCTAATGAAAATAAAAAAGCCCGCAAGTTTGCGGGCTTTTTTATGGAAAACTTATTTAAAATCAAAACAAACGATTCATACCATTAAGCGCAGCTACACGATATGCTTCTGCCATTGTTGGATAGTTAAACGTTGTTTCAACAAAATATTTCAGAGTATTGTTTGGGCTGTGCATAACTGCTTGCCCAATGTGGATAATTTCGGCAGCGTTATTACCAAAAC
Organism: Acinetobacter sp. 742879; assembly: GCF_000588535.1. NCBI lineage: Bacteria > Pseudomonadati > Pseudomonadota > Gammaproteobacteria > Moraxellales > Moraxellaceae > Acinetobacter > Acinetobacter sp. 742879. The sequence goes on from NZ_JFYC01000003.1 coordinate 262,539, forward strand.
AATGAATACCTAAAATTTCCATAGTGTCGCGGTGGAAAAGAATTTTTAACTCACCCACTGTATCACCGGTAATTTGCGCACGAGCCAAATGACGGAAAGAAGCTTGACCTACTTCATACGGAATTTTCTCTTCCGTTAGTTCCTGTTCATTTTTACCAATTGATGAGATTTCCGGAATAGTATAAATACCAGTCGGGATATCACGTACTGGCTTCGCATCTTCACCACTCATATTTGCGCCAGCACAGCGCCCTTGGTCATAAGCAGCAGAAGCAAGTGATGGCCAACCAATCACGTCACCAGCAGCATATATATTTTCAACTTCAGTTTGATATTGATCATTTACTGAAAGTTGACCACGGTTATTTGGTACTAACCCAACATTCTCAAGACCTAAGCCTTCTGTGTTACCTGAACGGCCGTTACACCAAAGAATCGCATCGGCTTTAATCTTTTTACCACTTTGTAAATGCAGTACAACATGGTCATCAAACGTTTCAAGATGATCCATTTGCTCATTGTGACGAATCAATACGCCTTGTTCACGTAAATGATAAGACAACGCATCAGCAATTTCATCATCTAGATAACTTAATAATTTTTGCTGAGTATTAATCAAGTCAACTTTATGATCTAAACCAATAAAGATTGAGGCATATTCACAGCCAATAACACCCGCGCCGTAAATAATAATTTTTTGAATTGAATAATCAAGATCAAGGATTTTGTCCGAATCGAATACGCGAGGATGGTCAAAGTCTAAACCTTGTGGATGATAAGGACGACTACCTGTCGCAATCACGATTTGCTTACAGATAATTGTTTCTTTAATGCCTTCATGGCTAAAAACTAAAACTGTATTTTTATCTTGAATATATGCACGGCCGTGGAATACACCGATTTTGTTACGATCGTAAAAACGTGTATGCGTATCAACCTGTTGTTGAATTACTTTGTGTGCATTACGCAAAACCTGTTTCATGGTGAACTGTTTCCATTCACCTACTTTTTGAAACATTGGATCACGCTGATAGCGAATAATACTAGAAACTGTTTGACGTAATGCTTTACTTGGAATGGTACCAACGTGTGCACAGTTACCACCCAGTTGATCACGCACATCTACAATTGCAACACGCTTACCCGCTTTTGCAAGCTTCATTGCCGCGCCTTCACCTGCAGGTCCAGAACCGAGAACTACCGCATCGTATTTAACGAAATTCCCACTAACGACCTCTTTTTTACGTGGCATTGAAAGCTCCTTCCTCACTTGAATGACCATATTTTATAATAAATTATGGCTAATATGCGGTGAATTTATGTATTTCTCAACCCTATATTTCTGAATAACCACATTTATTATATGAATAGTTATTTTCCGCTATTAACTGCAGAAGTTCGCTATAATACAATGTCAATGTCTCTATAAACGAGTGGAAAAGTTAAATATGTCAGAACACCGTAAACCTGAACAGGGTGTAAAACTTCGTGGCGCAGAAAAAGTCGCAAGAATTCCTGTAAAAGTTGTACCTACGGTTGAAGTGCCGCGTAAACCTGACTGGATTCGTGTCAAGATGACGGCACCAGAAGAAGTTCAGCGTATTAAAACCACTTTACGTGCTCAAAAACTCCATACCGTTTGTGAAGAAGCTGCTTGTCCAAACCTACCAGAATGTTTTGGTGGTGGTACAGCAACATTCATGATCATGGGTGATATTTGTACACGTCGTTGCCCTTTCTGTGATGTAGCACATGGTCGTCCAAATGCACTCGATGCAGATGAACCTCGTCACATGGCAGAGACAATTGCTAATCTTAAGCTCAAATATGCGGTAATTACTTCGGTTGACCGTGATGACTTACTTGACGGCGGTGCACAACACTTTGTGGACTGTATCAAAGAAGCTCGTGCACTAAGCCCAAATACATTGCTTGAGATTTTAGTACCAGATTTCCGCGGACGTATGGATATTGCTTTACGCATTATGACTGAATGTCCGCCAGACGTATTTAACCACAACATCGAGACTGTGCCACGTCTCTATAAAGCAATGCGTCCAGGTTCAGACTATCAACATTCTTTAAACTTATTAAAAATGTTTAAAGAATACTGCCCTGATATCCCAACAAAATGCGGTTTGATGGTGGGTATCGGTGAAACTGAAGAAGAAGTTATTGCATTGCTTGATGACTTGCGTGCTCACGATGTTGACTATGTGACTATTGGTCAATACTTACAGCCTTCTAAGCAACACGCACCAATTGACCGCTTTGTTACACCAGAAGAGTTCGAACGTTATGCAGAGCATGGCCGTAAACTTGGCTTTAGAAATATTTGGTCTGCACCAATGGTTCGTTCAAGTTACTTTGCTGATCGTCAATACCACGGTGAACCAGTTCCAGAAGTTCGTCGCAAAGTAGATCCAGCTAAAAAAATCGCTGTTCAAGTTGTCGAAGCTTAAAAATTAAATATCTTTAAAAGCCCTCTACTTCAGAGGGCTTTTTATTTGTATAAGAAAATCAATAACATTTCTTGACAAATCGATAAAACAACCCATTACACTTTCACTTAAAAATATCTTATACCTAAAAGTACGATATATCCCTGCTCTAGCATATACATCAATTGCGACATAAAAAATTAAATTTAAACAGCATTAAAAATTAGCTAGTTAAGCCTTAAATCTCTCCTCGCTTTTTTGTAACTTCTAACTTGAGGGCTTATCTAGCAAGGAGCAAGTATGATTTTCCTACTCTTTGTTTTAAGCGTTGTCATTCAGCTTTTTGCAATATGGGCAATTTTCTTTTTTAATCTAAACAGAACCATTGGTAGTGTTATTACGATTGCTGTAGCCATACTTACTGCATTTATACTAACGCCATGGGCTCTCCTTTTAGGTATTCCCCTTATTGCCCTTAGTATCATTATTTTATTTGCACTATTACGCTTTAATCTGATTACTCAACCTGCATATAAAACATTAGCAAACTCAATGCCGAGCATCAGTACGACTGAACAAGAGGCTTTAGAGGCAGGTACCAGTTGGTGGGAAAAAGAATTATTTATGGGGGCACCCGATTGGTCACAATTTGAAAAGTACCCCTACCCAACGTTGTCAGCAGAAGAACAAAGTTTTATCGACAATGAAGTTGAGCTCCTTTGTAGCATGCTAGATGAATGGGAGATTCATCATCACTTAAAAGATCTGCCACCAGAGGTTTGGCAATTTATTAAAGATAAGGGTTTTTTAGGACTCATTATTCCAAAATCCTTTGGCGGCAAAGAATTTAGCTCATTTGCTCAAAGCCGTATTATGAGCAAAATTGCTTCACGCTCACTCACCACTGCTGTGAGTTGTATGGTTCCAAACTCATTGGGGCCAGGTGAGCTACTCATGCACTACGGTACCGATGCACAAAAACAGCAATATTTACCGGGCCTTGCTAAAGGTGAAGAGATCCCATGCTTTGGTTTAACCAGCCCAGAAGCAGGTTCAGATGCAGGCGCCATTCCAGATTCGGGCGTTGTTTGTTACGGCGAATATGAAAGTGCTCAAGTCCTTGGACTTCGCATGAATTTCTCTAAACGCTGGATTACGCTTGCGCCAATTGCCACAGTCGTAGGTCTTGCATTTAAACTTTATGACCCAGAAGGCCTACTCGGAGATAAAAACAAAACAGAATACGGTATTACTTGTGCCTTAATTCCTGCCAGTCATGCAGGTGTGAAAATTGGAGCACGACATTATCCTGGTTCTCCATTTATGAATGGAACAGTAGAAGGAGAGGATGTTTTTATTCCTATTGATTGGATTATTGGTGGTCAAGAAAATGCCGGAAAAGGCTGGCGAATGCTCATGGAATGTTTAGGTGTAGGCCGTGGTATTTCCCTTCCAGCTCTAGCAACAGCAGCAGGTGAAATGAGTTATTTAACCGTTGGTGCTTTTGCGAAAATTCGTCAACAGTTCAATATTTCTGTCGGTAAATTTGAAGGCGTACAAGAAGCGACGAGTGAAATTGCCAGCGATGCCTATATGCTTGAAGCATTCCGTTATTTAGTGACATGTGGCCTAAACCAAGGTGGAACACCTGCCGTGATGACTGCCATGGCAAAATATTATGCAACTGAAACGATGCGTAAAGTCGTAAATCACGGAATGGATATTGCTGGCGGACGTGCAATTCAACTTGGGCCACGTAATTTCCTTGCCCTTACCTATCAGGCAATTCCAATTGCTATTACGGTAGAAGGTGCAAATATTTTGACCCGTTCATTGATGATTTTTGGTCAGGGCTCAATGCGTTGTCATCCTTATCTATTTGAAGAGCTACAACTCCTTCAATCTGAAGATAAAAATAACTCAGTCAAAAAATTCGATGATTTGTTATTTAAACATTTAGCCTATACCTTTAACCGTGGTGCAAGATCATTTGCTTACGGTTGGACAGGTGGCTCAAGTAATGCGCCTCAGTCAGCAGATCAATTCACTGCAAGTTACTATAAAACGATTAATCGTTTTAGTGCCAACTTCGCACTTGTTTCAGATATGTCACTTGGCCTACTTGCAGGCGACTTAAAACGCAAAGAAATGTTATCAGGCCGCTTGGCAGATATTCACGCGCACCTCTTTATTTCTACTGCGATATTAAAATTTTATGAAGCTGGACAAAAAACTGAAGCTGAACAACTTCACGCTAAATTAGCGCTACAAAAAGCTTTCTTAAATATTCAGGAAGCATTTTGGGGATTATTTGAAAACTTCCCAGCTAAACTTCCAGCAGCATTTGTAAAATGGATCTGTTTCCCTTTAGGCCGTATCATTTCAAAACCAGATGATGAGTTAAAACAACAAGTCGCTGAACTTATGATGCAAGAGCACCCTTTCAGAGAACAGCTTAAACATCACGTATTTTATTCTACCAAAGCCGATGATGTAACTGGTCGTTTAGAGCATGCTTTCCAAATTCTGCGAACGCTTGAACCGCTTTGGGATAAGTTTAAAAAATCTGAATCTAAAGGCAAATTTACAGGACTGACTTTCGAAGAGAATATTGAACAAGCTATAAAAGAAGGTTTTATTTCTGAAAGTGAAGCTCAACAATTATTGCAATACAACGCAATTCGATTCGATAGCATGCTTACCGATGTTTTTGATGAAGATTTAAATAAAGATCTTCCTTTGTCGAACCCTCATCAAATTTAGTGACTGATGCCTCCACTAATTCACTATTGCAATCACACTTGATTCGCATTAATTAATAAACAGCCATAAAAGCGTCAATTGACGCTTTTATTTTTAGGAGAAATTAATGTCTAAGCAAGATTACGAAAATGGATTAAAAGTTCGCACAGAAGTGATGGGAGAAGCTTTTGTAAAGCGTGCCCAAGAAAATACAGTACCCTTTACCCAGCCTTTACAAGACTGGATTAATGAACATGCATGGGGATCGACTTGGCAGCGTGAAGGTGTGCTACCTCGTAAATATCGTTCATTAATTACTTTGGCAATGCTCACGGCACTAAAATCACCAACCGAACTCAAAGGCCATGTTCGTGGTGCACTCAACAATGGCTGTACAGTTGAAGAGATTCAAGAAACTTTATTGCACAGCCTGCCATATTGCGGCGCCCCTGCTACACAAGAAGCTTTTCGTGCTGCTTTAGAAATAATTCAAGAATATCAACAAAAATAACTTCAATATGAGCCAGCACTCTACTGGCTCTTTTTATCTAATTCAATTTGGATGAATACATCTGAAAATTACGATCATCAATCACAATAGCCTGACGGCAAATCCCCTCTACTTGACGCTGCTTTTCAAAAACTCCCGCTGACATCGGTTCAAAACTATCAAAAAAGCAAATTTCATTTTGATCTATAGAATAAATGAGCGACTGGTTTCCAACCCCTTCTAAAGTATCGTAGTACACAATCACCATTTTTCCGTTTTGAATTGCAGCTTGAATATCTTGATAGCTCAGCGCTGGTCCAGTTGGAATTTTTAATACCTTTGCTTCTTTATAGCTCATGCGTTCGCTTTGGCTAATGCTAGGATCCTCATCTGAATGAAATGACACTTCAAATCCTAGCTTCTTTAAAGCAACAGCTAAGGCAATCGTATAGGTGCCTCCTTCATCGTGTCGGCAAACATTAATCAGCTCAACCACATCAATTTGTACTCCATGATGCTGAAGCACCATCCAAACTGCAAAAACGCCACAGTTTGAATCTAGGCTTGCCAACGACTCGGGAATATTTAATGCCATAATTAGAATCTAAAGTGATAATTACGCAGATAATAAACAAAACTGGATTGGCACTAAAAGCTTTTCCAAGTACAATGTTTCGCTAGTCGAGGGATGCTGCGACAATTGATCGGCACTAAAGATCAATTTGCCAGGCTCGACGATCGGTTAAACATTCGTTTTAACCAACAACGGCATCCGCGAACAGAATGATCAATACTATTTTTTCCTAGGAGATCCTGATGAACGCGGTTAATGCTTCATTTACAGATTACAAAGTTGCTGACATCTCTCTTGCTGACTACGGCCGTAAAGAAATCAAACTTGCTGAAGCAGAAATGCCAGCTTTGATCGGCTTACGTAAACGCTATGCGGCTTCTAAACCACTTGCTGGCGCAAAAATCCTTGGTTGTATTCACATGACCATTCAAACAGCTGTTCTTATTGAAACGCTTGTTGAATTAGGTGCTGAAGTACGCTGGACATCATGTAACATTTTCTCTACTCAAGACCACGCTGCTGCTGCAATTGCTGCTCGCGGTATTCCAGTGTTTGCTTGGAAAGGTGAAACTGAAGAAGAATACGTATGGTGTTTAGAGCAACAGATTAATGTAAATGGCCAACCTTGGGATGCCAACATGATCTTGGACGATGGCGGTGATTTAACTGCTCTTGTTCATGAAAAATACCCTGCTCTTTTAGAACGTATTCACGGTATTACCGAAGAAACTACAACAGGTGTTCAACGTCTTATCGAAATGTGGAAAGACGGTTCTTTGAAAGTTCCTGCAATCAACGTAAATGACTCAGTTACTAAATCTAAAAACGACAACAAATATGGTTGCCGTCACTCATTAAATGACGCAATCAAACGCGCAACTGACATGCTTTTGTCTGGCCGTCGTGCACTTGTAGTGGGTTATGGTGACGTGGGTAAAGGTTCTGCTCAATCTTTACGTCAAGAAGGCATGATCGTTCGTGTCACTGAAGTTGACCCAATTTGTGCAATGCAAGCATGTATGGATGGCTATGAAGTTGTATCTCCATACAAAAACGGCGTACAAACAGGTAAAAAAGAAGATATTAACCAAGATCTTCTTGGCAACACTGACCTCGTTGTAACAACAACTGGTAACTACCACGTGTGCGATGCAGCAATGTTAGACAGCTTAAAAGCTGGTGCAGTTGTATGTAACATCGGTCACTTCGACACAGAAATCGATACAGCTTATTTACGTGGTTACAAGTGGGTTGAAGTTAAGCCACAAGTTCACCAAGTTTATCGTTCAGAAGATGAAAATAACTACCTTATCCTTCTTTCTGAAGGTCGCCTTGTAAACCTAGGTAATGCAACTGGTCACCCATCACGTGTAATGGACGGTTCTTTTGCTAACCAAGTTTTAGGTCAAATTCACTTATTCCAAGAGAAATTTGCTGACCTTCCTGCAAGTGAAAAAGCTGAAAAAATTCGTGTAGAAGTTCTTCCTAAGAAACTTGATGAAGAAGTTGCTGCTGCAATGGTTGCAGGTTTCGGTGGTGTACTTACCCAGTTAACTCAAGAGCAAGCTGATTATTTAGGCGTAGCTGTTGAGGGCCCATTCAAGTCTGACGCTTACAAATACTAAGAACTTAAGGGCAGACGGTGAACCGACTGCCCTTTTTTCTAAAATGTTTCGCTGTTTACAAGGATTTGACATGACTAAACGTACACCTATTTCTTTTGAGTTTTTTCCACCAAAAACTGATGCTGGTGCTGAAAAACTTCGTATTGTTCACCAAGAATTACAACTTCTGAACCCTGAGTTTTTCTCAATTACTTATGGGGCTGGTGGTTCTACTCGCGAACGTACTCTGGCTGCTATTGATGATTTCAATGGTAAAGGTACACCAGTTGCACCTCACCTTTCTTGTATTGGTGATGATAAAGCTCGTATTGCTGAGTTACTGGATTTATATAAAGCTCAAGGTATTAACCGTATTGTTGCTTTACGCGGTGATTTACCTTCTGGTCAGGTTGGACTTGGGGAACTTCCTTACGCACAGGATTTAGTACGTTTTATTCGTGAGCACTCAGGTGACCATTTTCATATTGAAGTTGCAGCTTATCCAGAAATGCATCCTCAAGCTGAAAATCTTGATTCAGATATTCAACGTTTTATTGAAAAAGTACAAGCTGGTGCCAATGCAGGAATTACTCAATTCTTCTTTAATCCAGATTCGTACTTTTATTTTATAGAGCGTTTAGAGCAAGCTGGAATTAACATTCCGGTGGCTCCAGGAATCATGCCAATTACCAACGCAAGTAACTTAATCCGCTTTGCAGACGGTACGGGTGCTGAAATTCCTCGCTGGATCCGTAAGCAATTACAAGCCTATGGTGATGACAGTGAAAGTATTAAAGCTTTCGGTCATGAAGTTGTTGTTAAGTTGTGTGAACGCCTTATTGCAGGTGGTGCGCCAAGCTTACACTTCTATTCAATGAATCAAATCGAACCAACTCGTCAACTTGTTGTTGATCTTGGTTTAAATTAATTTTGTAAGGCGTACCCAATGAACCGTTTTTTTATCGAAACTGAACTTACAGTTGGCTCAACAATTCAACTGACAGAATCAGTATTCCATCATTGGGTGCGTGTTTTACGTGCACAACTACAAGAACAAGCGACTCTATTTAATGGACAAGGTGGGGAATATCTCGCGACTTTGACCGAAATTAATAAAAAAAATGCATTTGTCACAATTGAGAATTTTAACCCTGCAAACCGTGATGCCCCTTTTAAAGCTATTTTAGGTCAAGTCATGAGTAAAGGCGATCGAATGGATTATGCCATTCAGAAAGCCACTGAATTGGGTGTAAGTCAGATTCAATTGCTAACTAGTGAGCGTTGTGAAATGCGCTTAAAATACGATCGAGATCAAAAAAAATTAGATCACTGGCAAGCTGTTGCAATTGCAGCATGTGAACAATGTGGCCTCAATTTGGTTCCAGAAGTTTTAGCGCCTATTTCTCTTCATGAATGGTTAAGTTCTTCTGAGCTTCCACAATCTAAATTTGTTTTAGCACCAGAAAAAGAACAAAAAGATGTATTGGCGGGAATACAGCCTGAACTTGCCTTATTGATTGGCCCAGAAGGGGGCCTAAGTGAAAGTGAAATTAACCAAGCCAATCAAGCTGGATTTATGAACTGGTGCATTGGTGACCGAGTTTTGCGTACAGAAACTGCCCCTGTTGTTGCCTTGTCTATTTTAAATTATCGATTTTTATCCACCTAAGTTCTCTGCACATTGATTAAATCATTATTTAAAGTTAACTTACTTTTATTGTATGAATAAAATTTCAAATTCTTTTTCACTGATAAATCAGATTCTTTCTGTATATATGTAAAAAAATAGGATAGAAAAATCTTATGTCTGGGCTTCAGGAAGAATATCTACAGCATCAAACAAAAATTGAACAGCTGAAACTTTCAACTCAATATATCCGCTGGTATTTAATTAGCCTGATATTACTGTGCCTTATTTCATATGGTATTTTTTCTTATTATTTTTCATCTGCAATAACAATATTTAGCTGGTCTATTGGCCTTACCGTCGTCGCTCTTGTCTGCTTATTATTTATTCCAAATATTTTAACTCACTATCGCACGATTGATTTTACCAAAAAAGCTGATCGTGTCTTACAAAGTATTTGTTTATTCTCAGGAATTTTAATTGGAATAAATGTCACAATTATTCATTTTTATCTACCTCCTGACTTAATTGCACTACCAGATGCTCATATTTTAATTGCTTTATTTATTACTTCGGCTCATATCATTGGCCTTACTTTTTTAACACAGCAACCCCGATATTTTTATCTCTTATTTATTCCTAGTACCCTCCCTCTATTAATTGCTCAATTCACACATAATCCCATAACTCAGCTACCTTTTTATTTCGCCTATAACCTCACCTTTGTAGCAACTGTGCTTTGTGCATATGCAACTCAACGCAATTACCAAAAGATCTCTCAATTATTATTAAAAAACAAACAGCTTGTTCAAATTTCAGACCAGCATACCCAATGGGCTGAAGAATTATGTGTACAACTCCAACAAGAAGTGAATAAGTCCAAAGATATTGAAGCCCAGCTTCAATTTAATAATCATTTGCTTGAGCAAAAAGTACGAGAACGTACCTATGATCTCACCAAAATGAATGAGCAACTCGAAAGCCATCACTATAATTTAGCTTTTGCACATGAAACTGCGGGTATTCGACCTTGGGATTGGGATATTGAAAGTCAAAGATTAGAAATTACGTTTTTCGATCAACAAAAACAAACTCAAACCGCCATTATTCATCTCAATACCATATTAGAGCGTATACACCCAAGCGATAAAAAACTTTTTGATGAACGTTTAAAACAACATTTGGAAGGCGTTACAGATCATTTTAATATCACCTTTCGAATTTTACGTCGAGATGGTTCTTGGAGATGGATTCATGATGTAGGCCGTGTCATCACCAGAGATCCAAAGACACAAAAAGCGCTTCGTATGGTGGGAATGACCCGTGATATACATCAAGAGAAAAAGGATCAAGAACATCTAAGACTATCTGCAATTGTGCTCGAGCAAGCTGCGGAAGGAATATTTATTTTAGATGAGCACTTAAACTATATTGATGTAAATCCCTACTATGAAAAATTAACAGGATTTTCTAAATCAGAACTTGTTAATAAAGAATTGTTTAGCATAACAATCAATCAAAAAGAACTACAACAACAGTTTCATACATCAATAACGCAACAACTTCTGGAGACAGGAGAATATATGGGCCAGTTTGATGAAAAGTTTAGTTCTGGCAAAAGCGTATATTTATGGTTGCATATCAATGTGGTCAAAGATGAATTCAATCAAATTACCAATTATATTGGATTTGCACGTGACCTCACTGAGCAAAAGCGCCAAGAGCAACATCTATCTTACTTAAAAAACTACGATAGCCTCACCCACTTGCCTAACCGCCTTTACTACTACAATCAATTACACCAATATATTGTAAACCCTTCATATAACATTAAAAATTTAGCATTAATACGGGTAAATATTGACCGCTTCCGAGCTTTCAATGAGTTTTTAAATAATGATAGTGGTGATGAATTACTTAAACAGTTCGCACAAAGATTACGCTTAATCAATATCAATGCGATTTTAGTCGCCTATTTAAATAGTGATGATTTCGCAATCATTTATGAGATTTCGCCAATTCATCCAAATGTTGAGCAATATTGCCAAAACATTTTACAAGCACTCAATGCACCTTTTTACATTGATAATCACGAATATTTTATTACCGCATCTATCGGTGTTGCATGTTTTCCTGAACATGGCAGACAAATTGATCATCTCAACAATCATGCAGAGCAAGCTCTTTCCGAGGCAAAACGTTTAGGTGGTAATACAATTTGCTATTACTGCAATAAAACAAATCACTCATATAAAACTGCCGATTTAGAGCAAGAGCTACGTAAAGCCATTCAAAATGATGAATTTGTCGTTTATTACCAACCCAAAATTAATCTACACGATCAATCTACTATCGGTTTTGAAGCCCTCATTCGTTGGCAACATCCTGAAAAAGGATTAATCCTGCCAAATATGTTCATACCATTTGCTGAACGTAGTAGCCTGATTTCAGATATTGGGAAAGTTGTTTTAGATAAAGTTGGAAAGCAACTCCAAGAGTGGAAAAATGCGGGTTATATCAATATTCAAGTCTCTGTAAATATTGTCGCTCAACAAATACATCGAGGCTTATTACTCAATGACTTAGATGAGGTTTTGCAAAAATATAATATTCAAGGTTCAGATCTCGAACTTGAAATTACAGAGTCAGCCCTTTTAGACAATACTGCCAATGTAAAAACGCTATTACATGCTATAAAACAACGAGATATCTCCATTGCCTTAGATGACTTTGGTACGGGTTATTCATCTTTAGCCTATCTGACAGAGTACCCAATTGACGTATTAAAAATTGATCGTGCTTTCATTTCGAAAATTGGTGATCACAAACAAGAAGCAATTGTAAATGCAATGATCGCGATGGGTAAAAGTATGGGACTTAAACTAGTTGCTGAGGGTGTAGAAACAAAAGAACAAGTCACCTATCTACAAAAACAGCAATGTGATTTTTTACAAGGCTATTTCTTTAGTCGCCCTATTCCTGCCGAGCAGATTATTCCTTATCTACAAACAAATCCGCATATTTCTTAATTGTTCCAATCATCTATTTTACCTATGCTGCTTTTTCCAAAAATGAGCGTTTTTGACTGTGAGAAATAAAGAAGTAGTGTTATATTCTTTAGCATTTAGCTCACCACGGGGCTATTGGCAATTCGTCTACTATTCTCTTAATTGGTAAAAATTAAAGCGTAGTTAAAGAAGTGAGTTGCCTCTCCCTAAATGAGCAATTTGACTAGTTTGCTTTTTTGTATCAAATAGAGACTCAGATGGACGATCAATCTTTAAAACAGGCCGCTTTAAATTACCATGAATATCCAAACCCAGGGAAAATCAGCGTCACCCCAAGTAAGCAACTTGTCAACCAACGAGATTTGGCTCTAGCCTACTCACCAGGAGTTGCTGCGCCATGTTTAGAGATTGAACGTGATCCATCTGCTGCTGCTAAATATACAGCTCGCGGAAACTTGGTTGCCGTAGTCAGTAACGGTACAGCTGTTCTTGGTTTAGGTAATATTGGACCATTAGCGTCTAAACCTGTAATGGAAGGTAAAGGCGTACTCTTCAAAAAGTTTGCTGGTGTTGACGTATTTGACATCGAAATTGCAGAAAACGATCCAGATAAAATTGTAGATATTGTTGCCTCTCTTGAGCCAACTTTCGGTGGTATCAACCTCGAAGATATTAAAGCGCCAGAATGTTTCTATATCGAAAAGAAACTTCGCGAACGCATGAAAATTCCTGTATTCCATGACGATCAACACGGTACAAGTATCATTGTAGGTTCAGCTTTGCTTAATGCATTGCAACTTGTAAATAAGAAAATTGACGAAATCAAAATTGTAGCTTCAGGTGCAGGCGCTGCTGCCCTTTCTTGTTTAGATTTACTTTGTGCTTTAGGCGTAAATAAAGAAAATATCATTGTTGCCGATTCTCGCGGTCTACTCACTACTTCACGTGAAGGCTTGGATGAATCGAAAAAACGTTATGTTCAAGATATCAAAGCAACTCAGTTACATGAAGTAATGGCTGGGGCTGATATGTTCTTAGGTCTTTCTGCTGCTGGTATTCTCACCAAAGAAATGGTGAAACAGATGGCTGAGAACCCTATTATTTTTGCTTTAGCAAACCCAGATCCAGAAATTTTACCTGAACATGCACATGAAGTACGTCCTGATGTAATCATGGCAACTGGTCGTTCTGACTATCCAAACCAAGTAAACAACGCATTATGTTTCCCTTACATTTTCCGTGGTGCGCTTGACGTTGGTGCAACAACAATTAATGAAGACATGAAAATTGCATGTGTACATGCAATTGCACGTATGGCACACGTAGAAGCAGATGCAGCTACTTATGGTGAGAAATCTGCTTCATTTGGTCGTGACTATTTAATTCCACGTCCACTTGATCAACGTTTAATTTTGGAAATTGCTCCTGCTGTTGCTAAAGCTGCAATGGACTCAGGTGTTGCAACTCGTCCGATCGAAGATTTCTCTGCATATCGTCAAAAATTATCTGAGTTCGTCTATAACTCTGCATTCTTGATGAAACCGATTTTTGCTCAAGCAAAAACTGATCCTAAACGCATCGCATATGCTGAAGGTGAAGATGAGCGCGTATTACGTGCAGTGCAAATCGCAGTTGATGAAGATTTAGCTAAACCAATTTTAGTAGGTCGTACTGCTGTAATTGAAGCTAATATCAAAAAATTAGGCCTACGTTTACAACATGGCGTAAACATTGAGATTGTAGATCAAGAACAAAACCCGATGTATGAAGAGTTTTGGAAAGACTACTATCAAACAATGCAACGCAAAGGCATTACTGTTGAATATGCTCAACGTGAAGCTCGTCGCCGTTCAACTTTAATTGCATCTTTACTGGTTAAATTTGGTAAAGCAGACGGTATGTTATGTGGTACTTACAGTAGCTATAACATTCACCTTGATTTTGTACGCAATGTCATCGGTCTAAAAGAGGGTATGAATAACTTCTTCACGCTAAATGCATTAATGCTTGAAGATCGTAACTTGTTTATTGCTGATACATACGTAAATACAAACCCGACTGCTGAACAACTTGCTGAAATGACTATTTTAGCAGCTGAAGAAGTACGTCGTTTTGGTATTACTCCACGTGTAGCCCTACTTTCTCATTCAAGTTTTGGTAGTGACCAGACTGACTCAAGTGCTCAAAAAATGCGTGAAGTTTATCGTATTTTATCTGAGCAAGCTCCTGAGCTTGAAGTTGAAGGTGAAATGCATGGTGATGCAGCATTAGACGAAAACATTCGTCAATTTGCATTCCCTGGCTCACGTTTCAAAGGTTCGGCAAACTTGCTCATTATGCCAAACCTAGATGCAGCAAATATTTCGTTTAACTTGTTGAAAGCGACTTCTGGTAACAACGTTACTATTGGTCCAATTTTACTTGGGGCAGCAAAACCTGTTCATATTTTAACGCCGACAGCAACGACTCGTCGTCTTATCAATATGACTGCTTTAACTGTTGCTGAAATCCAACAACAAGAAAAGTAATTTAGAAACTGCTTTTTACGAAAAGCATCTCTAATGACTTGAGAAAACCTCTATTCTGTAGCATGATTGCTTGAAGAATAGAGGTTTTTTCATGCAAGTGTATTTAGTAGGCGGTGCCGTCCGTGATTTTTTACTTGGGCATCCCTATCAAGAAAAAGATTATGTTGTTGTCGGTGCAACGCCGGAACACATGCTCGCCCAAGGTTTTCAACCTGTAGGCAAAGATTTTCCTGTGTTTCTTCATCCCGAAACGAAAGAAGAATATGCACTTGCACGTACTGAAAGAAAATCTGGTAAAGGCTACCACGGCTTTCAATTTTTTACCGATACCACAGTAAGTTTAGAAGAAGATTTAATCCGCCGTGATTTAACCATCAATGCCATAGCAATGGATCAAGATGGCAAATTATACGATCCATATGGCGGTCAAACAGATTTAGAAAATAAAACTTTGCGTCATGTTTCAGAAGCTTTTGCTGAAGATCCTTTACGTGTTTTACGTGTTGCACGCTTTGCGGCTCGCTATTCTTCATATGGTTTTCAGATTGCGCCAGAGACAATGCAGCTTATGCAAACCATGGCCGAATCAGGTGAGCTTGATGCCTTAACACCAGAACGTGTATGGAAAGAGACTTCTCGCGCACTTTTAGAAGATCATGCGGATGTTTATTTTCAGACATTGCGTGACTGTGGGGCGTTGAAACATCTTTTCCCTGAAATTGACGCATTATTTGGTGTACCACAGCGCCCTGAATATCATCCAGAAGTGGACTGCGGCATACATACCTTAATGTCGTTACAGCAAGCTTGTAAGTCAAACTATTCGCTTGATGTTCGATTTGCTGTGTTAGTACATGATTTGGGTAAAGCATTAACTCCAGCTAACGAACTCCCTCGTCACATCATGCATGAAGAACGTGGAGTAAAACCTGTTACCGAATTATGTGAACGTTTAAAAGTTCCAACTCAAACTCGACAGTTGGCTTTATCAGTATGTAAAGAACATCTAAAATGTCATCAAATTATGTCGTTAAAACCGGGAACAGTATGGCGTCTATTACAGCGTCTAGACGTACTACGTCGCCCTGAGAGAGTGGAAGCTTTTGTACAAGCATGTGAATGTGACGCTAAAGGAAGATTAGGTTTAGAAGACCGACCTTATCCACAAGCTCAGTACATGTTAGATGCGATGCAAATCGTTCGCTCTATTAAAGTTCAGGATTTACCTGAAAACATTAAAGGTGCTGAGATTGGTGAAATGCTCATTCAGTACCGTATTGATGCTTTAACTGAGTTCAAACATCAGCATCAAGCACTATCTCATACTTAATTAACACCAAGAAAAAAGCCTCATTACGAGGCTTTTTTATCTTTACTGTTTAGGCAGCGGTATAAATTGTGATTGAGTATTTTGGTTTTTTCTTTCCCCTACTGTCACCACAAAGTTTTGTTGCTTCCCATCTCGCTCGACCATTACATTAATTTCGCTGTTAGGCGCTTGTAATGCAACATAATTAATCAAATGAGATGCTGAAGTGATTTGTTGATTATTCACCTGAATAATTTTATCACCAATCTTAATACCTGCTGATGCAGCTGGACCATTTTTCAAGACATCTGCAACCACAACACCAATTTGCTGTTTAGGTGCTAATACGTCTTCTTGTGTAGGTGGTACTAAACTAATACCTAACCATCCACGGACTACACGGCCATCTTTCAAAATCGAGTTTAAAACTTGTTGGCAAACTTTAGCAGGAATTGCAAAACCAATTCCTAAAGAACCACCTGACTGAGAGAAAATAGCAGTATTTCCCCCGATTAAATTCCCAGCCACATCAATTAATGCTCCACCAGAGTTACCTGGATTAATTGCGGCATCTGTTTGAATAAAGTCTTCATAGGTATTAATGCCTAAATCAGAGCGTTCAGTCGCAGAAATAATACCTTGAGTTACCGTTTGACCTACGCCAAATGGGTTACCAATAGCCAAGACAACATCACCTACTTCATTACCACTTAGCTTAAATGGCAACACAGGTAATTTATCTAAATCGATTTTAATTACGGCTAAATCAGTATCAGGGTCTGTTCCAACAATCGTTGCTTCTGCACGACGGCCGTCATGTAATGCAACTACAATCTGATCAGCTTGAGCAATCACATGATTATTCGTCAAAATATAACCATCAGCTCGTACAATAACCCCAGAGCCTAAGCTATTTTCATTTTGCTGTTGTTGTTCTGGAACCTGATTTCCAAAAAATTCGCGGAATACCGGATCACTTAATAATGGATGATTTTGTTTAACTTTCTGGGTCGTAAAAATATTAACAACTGCTGGCGCTGCAACTTTTACTGCAGCGCTATAAGATACCCCCCCGCCCGCTCTCGAAGTATCAACGAGTGGTTCAACTTTCTCAGCAGGCATTTGCACCCCATCAACTGCAACAGTTGGTTTCGGCTGATGGTATTTTTGCCATGCAATAAAACTGGCAATTACAATAATAAGTAACACCCAAGGTAACCATGTAAAGGTGCGGCGCACGTTCATATCCTCTACGCAAAGAAGTTTTTAATTAAATTAATATATTGAACAAAAAGAGTTTTCAGTTAAGCATTTTAAATTAAATATGTCGATATACATAAAAAAGTCAAAAAAGATTTGTCTAGCTTTAGTTACACAACAAAATATGTTTCTATAGCTTTAGCAATTATTTACTACTCAATTCAGGAAATATCATGGCAAATTTGCATGAAATTATTCAGTGGTGCGACCAAACCTTAAAAGCGGCAGAATTTAAAGATTACGCACCAAATAGCCTGCAAATTGAAGGTTCAACTGAAGTAAAACGTATCGTTTGTGCGGTTACTGCTTCCGAAGATGCGATTGATGCAGCAATTGCTCAAAATGCAGATTTATTACTCGTACATCATGGTTATTTTTGGAAGGGTGAACCGTATCCAATTACTGGAATGCGAGGCAACCGCATTAAAAAACTCATTCAAAATAATATTTCATTAGTCGCTTATCATCTACCTTTAGATGCACACCCAACTTTGGGCAACAATGTAGCGATTGCAGAAAAACTAAACTTGAAGAATTTAGAACCACTCGATTTAACCGAGAAACATCCGATTGGTAATATTGGTTATTTAGAGCAAGCAGTTTCTGTAGATGAGTTTAAAGCACAGCTTCAAAACAGTTTTGATTTTAAAGTGATTCATTTGCCAGCAGAAAAGCAAAGCATTCAAAAAGTAGGCTTCTGTACAGGCGGCGCTCAAGATTTTATTGCTAAAGCTGCTTTGCAAAATTGTGATGCTTATATTTCAGGTGAAGTCAGTGAACGAACTTTTTATGAAGCAAAAGAATTAGGGGTTCACTATTTCGCCTGTGGTCACCATGCTACTGAGCGTTATGGAGTTCAGCGTTTGGCACAAGCGATCTCAAAACAGTTTTCAATTGAAGCTGAATATTTTGAATTGAATAATCCGATTTAATTAAGTCTTTTTTTCAATCTGTGTTATGCGTATTAATTAGATCTTTATTGTGTATAGTTCTTTAAAACGATGCCCTATTGTTACCAGAATCATTTACAATAGAGCCACTTAATTGTATAACCCAGCAAATGCAAGGAATAGGAACATGACAACCATTACTTTACCTGCACTTCCATATGGCTATGATGATTTAGCGCCACATATTAGTAAAGAAACTTTAGAATACCATCACGATAAACACCACAATACCTATGTTGTTAACTTAAACAACTTAATCAAAGGAACTGACCTTGAAGGTAAAACTTTAGAAGAAATCATTAAAGCGACTGCTGGTGATGCATCTAAAGCTGGTATTTTCAACAATGCTGCTCAAGTTTGGAATCACACTTTCTACTGGAACAGCATGAAGCCAAATGGTGGTGGTAAGCCTACTGGCGCAATCGCTGCTAAAATTGACGAAGCTTTTGGTAGCTACGAAAAGTTTGCAGAAGAATTTACTGCTGCTGCAACAACTCAATTTGGTTCAGGTTGGGCTTGGTTAGTTGCTGATGAAGTAAATGGTAAATTATCTATTACTAAAACTTCTAATGCAGACACTCCACTTGCACATGGTCAAATTGCTGTATTAACAATTGACGTATGGGAACATGCTTACTACATCGATTTCCGTAACTTACGTCCTAAATACATCGCAACTTTCTTAGAAAGCCTTGTGAACTGGGACTATGCAAATGCAAAACTTGCAGGCCAACCAGCTGGTGTAGAGAAATAATTTTATTTCTTTATGAAAAACCACCCTATTTTGGGTGGTTTTTTTATTTTTAATACAGCAAAAGCATATTAATCAAGCAAACGATTCATTTTCTTTAATATTCTTATTGACGCTTTTAGATTTCATCCATAAAATGCGCATCAGATTCTCCAATAGCTCAGTCGGTAGAGCGACGGACTGTTAATCCGCAGGTCCCTGGTTCGAGCCCAGGTTGGAGAGCCATCTACTAATCTCCCATAGCTCAGTCGGTAGAGCGACGGACTGTTAATCCGCAGGTCCCTGGTTCGAGCCCAGGTGGGAGAGCCAAGATTCTAAAAGCCCGCATTTATTGCGGGTTTTTTTCTTTTCTAAGATTTAATAATTTTTCATTATTTTGAACAAAATCAATGTTTCGAATATTTTTAAACCAAACGATTAGATATTCACTCTAATTCTGTTATTAAGGCTTGACCCAGCCCTCTTTCCTGCCTAAAATCCTTTTCCAGATTCTCCCATAGCTCAGTCGGTAGAGCGACGGACTGTTAATCCGCAGGTCCCTGGTTCGAGCCCAGGTGGGAGAGCCAAGATTCTTAAAAACCCACTCATCATGAGTGGGTTTTTATTTGTATGATGCCTTCACATGTTCGAATCGAGTCACTTATTTTTTATTGTTTTAGGTTGCGTAAGCACCTGTATTTTTCTTCTCGTTTGTTTACGTCCTTATTTATTTCCAAAACAAAAATTCTTTGCTCGTCCTGTCATTACAAACTTTGAAACTCAAATGTTTATACGTTTAAAACAAAGTTTCCCAAATTATCATGTATTAGCACAAGTGGCTTTTAGTGCTTTAATTACCAGTAATGACTATAAAATTCGTAGTCAGTTCAATCGTAAAGTTACTGACTTTGTCGTGCTAAATGACAAGATGGAAGTGATTGCTATTATTGAGCTAGATGACCCTACCCATCTTGAAAAAGTAGAAGAAGACCGTATTCGTGATCAAATGCTCACTGAAGCAGGCTACCTTGTAAAACGCTACACCAATATTCCAACTGTACGCCAATTACAAAAGGATATTCATTAACAAGCTATTTCGTTTCAGAATTTGCAGCTTCTTTCTCAGCTATTCTTTTTGCCATTTCTAAACGCTGCTGTTCATATTGCTTTTTATTCTTAGCATCACTTTTTGCAGCCAAGAAAAGTATTCCAATAATCAGAAAAGGAATAAGTAAACCCAATCCCATTAATAACCAAGGAACAGATTTTTTTTCAATAGGTTGCTGGCTCATAAGTTCTTCAAACTCAAATAGTATCGATTTCAGAATGCGTAACAATATAACAAAAAAAGGGCCTTCTTTAAGACCCTTTTAATTTGAATATTTTAAATATAAAAAATTATTGTGCTATTCCAGTACATTCAACATTCTTACTAGCATCTATTACTGATGGATCAAGCACTATATTTGTTTTAGCTGGCATCTTAGATTGAACAAATTGATAAATTTCAGCATTTCTACATACAATCGCCTGAGTATGGGCAGCTCCAACAACAGGTACAAATGTCACATCAGTTCCCATTTTTTTAAGTCCCTCTTGTAAGGCATTAGTAACAGGATATGGTACAGCCATATCCGCAGTACCTTGAACAATCATGACTGGTGAATTAATTTTTTTTGTAGCAGGTTGATTATCTACCAAGAATTTTTGCACCGTTGGATTCTCCTGGAAATTACCAGCTAGGCCTGGATAATCTAGAACTGTTTTACCAGTATTAGTCGCAAGAAAATCTCGAATATCATCTGCAAATTTATTATGCAAATCAGTTAAACAGACTCCATTTTCACCCGTAGTGCCTTCTGCAAACTCAGCTATACTTTGAGAACGTTGTTGAAAGATTTCACGATAATTAAATTTAGGTTCATAAGCAGTAATACCCACTGTGGTATATGCAGCATATGCAAGTAGCTCAGCATATACTTCTACAGCCGTACCAACAGGTGCGGTACCAGCCTGCTCTTTTTGAAGAATGTCTCTAATTGCTTGCGGAGCAACTACAGAAATAATATAGCCAAGACTAGAGGCTGGTGCTGTTGCAACCGCTCCTTTGTAGTTACTGTCGTTATTAGCAAATTCAGCTGTTCCTAATGAAGCATGGCCTCCTTGAGATTGTCCAATCGACATCCATGAACTATTCAATTGACTACCGTAATGATCTTTAGCAGCTTTAACTGCTGCAATTGCAGATTTAGCCTCACTTCCCAAATTAAGGTATGGATGCATCCCTCTAGTACCTAAACCTTCATAGTCAGGTGCCACAATCACATATCCAGCAGCTAATAAAGTATCAGCTAAGATTTTGAAGCGTGGATTAATCGTATTATTACTTGGTGCACAACTATCCCCTACTCCTACAGTGCCGTGCTCCCATACCACTACGCGATAACCATCCTTTGGTTGAGCAACTTTCGGGAACATGACTAAAGCGGTTGCTTCAGCTGTTTTCCCTTGTACATTCACCATGTTATAAGTCATTACTTTTATAGATGAAGCGCCACTTAAGGTATCCTTAGAATAGGCTTTTTCAGAAACATAAGTTTTATCGGGATTAACACCAATATAGTCATCATCATCGTCATTACATGCTGTAAGAAATAATGCTGAAATTGATAATGTTATAGCTAAAGCAATTTTTGACCGTTTCATAGAATATCCTTTTTATGTGTTATTTATTCCGCATATTTTTATGCACAAATATTAAGACATAAAAAAAGTGCTCTGCATAGAACACTTTTCAACCTCACGGTCATTTTTACTATATGAAATTTAAAAATATTCCTAGAAAAATGATTAATCCAACCCAGCGATTGTGACGGAATGCCCAAAAACATACTTGAGGGTTGCGGTCTTTGGTTTTAATTGTTTGATATACAAAATCGAATGCCACTACAACTAAAGCAATAACTGCCCATGGGAATAAGATATTTTCTAAATATAGTGCAGTACCAATCAAAACAAGACTAGCTGCTTGTAAAAGAGCAATAATCTGGATGTCATATCGACCAAAAAGAATAGCTGTAGATTTCACGCCAATCTTTAAATCATATTCACGATCTGTAATTGCATATTGAGTGTCATAAGCCACAGTCCAAGCCAAATTACCAAAATAGAGCAACCAGCAAGTCAAATCTGGAGTTTTACCTACCGCGGTAAAAGCCATAGGAATTGACCATGAAAATGCTGCGCCTAAAAATACTTGGGGTAAATTGGTATAGCGTTTCATAAAGGGATAAATAAACGCTAAAAATAATGCGCCAAATGACCAATAAAAAGTTTCTATAGGTAAAAAGAACAAAAGACATGCGCTTGCTAAAACAAGGCCCAAGAATACGTATACGGCTTCCCTTGCGCGAATAACTCCCGTTGCTAAAGGGCGCGTTTTAGTACGCTCAACATGGGCATCTACTTTACGATCAGCAAAGTCATTAATCGCACATCCAGCAGCGCGCATAAAAATCACGCCTAAAATCATGACAAATAAAATACCTAAATCAGGTATTCCTTTTGATGCAACCCAAAGTGCCCACATGGTTGGCCAAAACACCAGTTCAGTACCAATTGGCTTATCAAATCGACATAGATAATAATAAGCCTCTAAACGCTGACGCCATGTTGTGCCTGTTGCAGTCGTCATAGTAATTCCTTGTCGTGCTGCTGATTTAAAAAAGCTTCAAAAGCCGGTAAGAATGTTTCTTGGACGATAAATTTACATCCATGCCAAGTATAGCAACTTTGTCGCGTCCAGCCTTCTGGCAAACGAATGACACGACGGTCACAAAGCGGAGTTGTTCTTTGAAATAGGAAAAAGCCAATCGGTTTAGAACCGATGTGCTGAAATATACGCGCTCTTTTTTGTAAGCTTTGAATTGGAAAAATACTTTTTGCTTTCACCCACGGCTCTGCCTCACAACCATATAAATAGGTTTCCCTTACCCATGAAGTATGAGCATGAGGTATGTTCATCCATTGACTATCTGCCAAAGTTAAACGCTGAAAGTGCTCTTTAAAGGGCTTCACACTGAACTGGCCACCACCAAGCTCAGTGAGTTGTTGAGTCAGAGAACCAGAAGCATACAACCATGTTTTCAACTCAGGATTTAAAGCCTTTTCCTGTTTAAGTACTGGTTGTCGTTTACGCATAATCTGCTCACATGAAAACTCGCACTTAGTTTACTCCAATTTTTTGATAAAAAACGTAGAGAATTCAATCAACATTCCAGGCAATAAAAAAGCCTGCATATGCAGGCTTTTTTACGAAATACGTATTACAAGCTGTAGTACATATCAAATTCAACTGGGTGAGTAGTCGTGTTAAGACGACGTACATCTTCAGTTTTAAGTTCGATGTATGCATCAAGCATTTCTTTAGTGAACACGCCGCCTTTTAACAAGAATTCGTGATCTGCTTGAAGTGCTTCAAGAGCCATATCTAAGCTATGAGCAACTGTTGGGATTTTTGCTTCTTCTTCTGGAGGAAGATCATACAAGTTCTTATCAGCAGCTTCGCCCGGATGGATCTTGTTTTGGATACCGTCGATACCAGCCATTAACAATGCAGCGAAACCTAAGTACGGGTTCATCATTGGGTCTGGGAAACGAGCTTCGATACGCTTACCTTTAGGGCTAGAAACGTATGGAATACGGATAGAAGCAGAACGGTTACGCGCTGAGTAAGCAAGCATAATTGGTGCTTCGAAGTGAGGAACCAAACGCTTGTATGAGTTTGTAGATGGGTTTGTGATTGCATTCAATGCACGAGCGTGCTTGATGATACCACCGATGAAGTACAACGCCATTTCTGAAAGGCCTGCATATTCATCACCAGCAAATAAGTTCTTGCCATCTTTAGAGATAGACATATGAACGTGCATACCAGAACCGTTATCGCCTACCATTGGTTTAGGCATAAACGTAGCTGTTTTTGCATATTGATGTGCAACGTTCCAAACAGCATATTTGAACTGTTGAACTTCATCAGCTTTACGTACAAGTGTATTGAAGCTCACACCAATTTCTAACTGGCAAGAAGCAACTTCGTGGTGATGTACTTCTACACGACCTGGGCCCATGATGTCTTCGATTTTTGCACACATTTCTGCACGCATATCTTGTGAAGAATCAACTGGAGGAACTGGGAAGTAACCGCCTTTAACACGTGGACGGTGACCAGAGTTACCAGACTCGTAGTCTTTACCAGTAGACCAAGCAGCTTCTTCAGCGATTAATGTATGACGAGCGCCAGACATATCGATGTCCCACTTCACTTCGTCAAATACAAAGAATTCTGGTTCTGGACCAAAGAATGCAGTATCACCGATACCTGTAGATTTTAAGTATTCTTCTGCACGGCGAGCAATCGAACGTGGGTCACGCTCATAACCTTGACCAGTTGAAGGTTCAATAACGTCACAAGTCACAACTACAGTTGGTTCAGCAAAGAACGGGTCGATAAAACCAGTTTCCGCATCTGGACGTAAAATCATGTCAGATGCTTCAATGCCTTTCCAACCAGCGATTGAAGAACCATCAAACATTTTACCGTCTTCAAAAGTATCTTCATCAATAGAATCAGCTGGGTAAGTTACGTGCTGTTCTTTACCCTTAGTATCAGTAAAGCGAAAATCGACCCATTTTGCGCCACTTTCTTGTATGAGTTGAAGGACCTTGTTCGCCATGCTCATTTTGCTCCAATGAAATTTTGTTGCACTTGTTAAGTGCGTGTTAGTTGCTGGTATTTATATAGCAATTCTCATACCAACTTTATAAGACTTACCTAAAACATTGAATTGCTTATAACTATCCATGATTTAGGCCCCTTGTCTTGAACCCATTATACTGTTTGCATAGTTAAATGCACCATATTCAGACATTTTCAAATTATGGCATACAAGAATAGCTCGCAATCGCCCTAATTTAGTGCAAAATTGTTGCGCTAATATGAATCGCCGCATCAATATCTAACAGTAATTTGTGATCATAATACTTTCTTATATAGAAATCTGACTTTCTTACTGTAATGCTTAAAAATAATAATCTATTCCCGATGGAACTGTTAATTTCTAAATTAGACCATGGTATTTACAATATGCCTTTGCTAAAAAAGTTTGAACATAAATACGATTTCTAAGTAACTCTACACAATTTTTTTATATGACATCAATTACCACTCTTCACTGCCCATCTATAGAAAGGTTGAGGTTTTAAAGTGCTAATTTAATTTTTCTTATCGTAATTTTACGCTAGTGCTGGCCTGATCAGCTTTGGTGCGCCAAGAGGAATCTTTTCAACTGATAATTTCAACTTTCTAATTTTTTACCATTTGTTATATACCTTTTTTATACATGACCAACTTGCTTTTTCATTTTAAAAAATCTAAAAAATAAAACATAACTTTTTTTTATAATTAAACAAACTAAAAGTTTTGTTTTATCTAAACTACAAATATGTTCAAAGGATTTGAAATGAAGCATGAACTCGAACAATATGACAGAGCTTTTTTCGGCCATCCAAAACCATTAAAAACTTTATTTTTTACAGAGCTTTGGGAGAGATTTTCTTATTATGGTATTCGGCCTTTACTCGTTCTTTATATGATTGCAATGGTTAATGACGGTGGTTTAGGTCTTGACCGTCCAACTGCAGCCGCAATTGTTGGGTTATTCGCTGGATCTATGTATTTAATGACCGTTTTTGGTGGCTGGATTGCCGATAACTGGTTAGGTCAGGCACGATCGGTGTGGTATGGTTCTATTATTATTGCACTAGGTCATTTATCTATTGCCCTCACTACCATTTTTGATCAATTCTTTTTTTATTTCGGTTTAGTCCTTATTGTTTTAGGTACCGGATTATTTAAAACCTGTATTTCAGTGATTGTCGGAACATTATATAAAGCTCAGGATAGTAGACGAGATGCTGGTTTCTCCATTTTTTATATGGGAATTAATTTAGGTTCTTTTATTGCTCCTCTTCTAACAGGCTTATTAGCACGTGATCATAACTGGCACTTAGGTTTTGGAATTGGTGGCCTTGGGATGTTAGTTGCATTACTTATTTTTCGTGTATTGGCTGTTCCTCAGCTACAAACTTTTAATGAGTTACGTCAAGAAAATGACAACTGGAATAAACCTGTCGTACAAAACAAAAATGCACCAAAGATTGCTTTCTCCTTCTTACTATCTGTTGCAGTCGTTATTGTTCTTACCTTATTTGGTGTCATTCATATCAATCCGGTCGAGGTAGCAACTTATTTAACAGTTGGGATTGGTATTGGGATTATTGCTTATTTTGCATATTTACTGCTTTTCCTGAATTTAGAGCAGCATGACAAATTTAAAATTATTATTTGTTTTGTTTTATTAGCAGCCTCTGCCCTATTCTGGTCAGCTTTTGAACAAAAGCCCACAACTTTTACTTTATTTGCACAAGACTATACAGATCGTATGTTTTTTGGATTTGAGATTCCAACTGTATGGTTTGAATCAATTAATGCCCTATTTATTATTATTTTTGCCCCAGTTGCAGCATGGCTTTGGGCAAGACTAGGTAAATCAAATAAAGACCCAAGCTATATCAGCAAATTTATTATTGCATTGTTATTCGCAGCAGGTGGCTTTCTTGTTATGTCTTTTGCTAGTCGTTTCGCAATTGCTGGCGGGCTAGTTTCACCATTTTGGTTAGTAGGAACTTTATTTTTACTTACCATAGGAGAACTGTGTTTAAGCCCAATTGGGCTATCAACCATGACTAAACTTGCACCTGATGTTATACGCGGTCAAATTATGGGGCTATGGTTTACTGGCACAGCTTTAGGTAATCTCATCGCTGGTCTTATTGGCGGGCATGTATCAGCAGATAATATTGATCATTTACCGAATCTCTTTATGCGATGCGTTTTGGCATTAGTCGTTGGTGCAATCGTGTTATTTTTATTAAAGAAACCTATTAATAGATTAATGAACAAAAGTACCAGTAAAGTTCAACCTGAGTTGGAAACTATATGAGCGTTTTAACTGTTCCAGAAAAACTTGAGAAACTTCGTGAACTCATGCGCAATCAGCATGTTGATGCTTTGATTGTGATGAGTGCCGATCCCCATATGTCAGAATATTTACCAGACTATTGGAAAGTAAGGCAGTGGTTAAGCGGTTTTAGTGGTTCTGTTGGTACGCTTGTGGTGACCCAAAAGTTTGCAGGTCTATGGGTGGATGGTCGCTATTGGGTACAAGCCGAGCAACAACTCGCTGAAACTGGCTTTCAATTACAAAAACTGACCAGTGATGAAACTTCTACACATCTCGCTTGGATTGAAAAAAATCTACAATCAGAATCAGTCATTGTGGTAAATGGGCATACTTTATCCATTCAACAATTCAAAGCACTCGAACATACTGCACGAGTTAATAATTATAAACTTGAAACCCAGCAAGATTTAGTCGGAGAGTTTTGGTTAGACCATCCAGAACTTCCATCAGAAAAAATCCATTTAATGCCTGAAGGGTTAAATGCCCTCTCTCGTAAAGAAAAAATTCAGGCAATTCGCGAGAGCTTAGCTAACAAGAATATTGCGGGTCATTTTATTTCATCTTTAGATGATATTGCTTGGGTCTTAAATGCACGTGGACAAGATGTAGAGTACAACCCTGTATTCCTTTCACATTTGTATATCAGTACTCAACAGGCTGTTTTATTCATTGATAGCAACAAAGTTGATTCAACCTCTCAACAAGCTTTCAAAGCTGATGACATTGAGATTCGTGACTACGAAGATACAGCTAAGTTTTTATCGAATATTTCTGATACCTCGGTACTTTTAGATCCAGCCAAAGTCTCGATTTTTCATGAACAAGCCATCGCAAAAGATATTCAGGTTGTCTACGACATCAACCCAAGTACACTTTTTAAATCGCGTAAACATGAAAGCGAAATTGCTCATATCCGTCACGCAATGGTTAAAGATGGAGTCGCGCTTTGCCACTTTTTCCACTGGTTAGAGAAAGCCCTTCATCATGGTGAAAGTATTTCAGAACTCACTATTGATGAGAAGATTACAGCTTTCCGTGCTGAGCAAGATGGATTTATAGGACCGAGTTTTTCAACGATTGCTGGCTTTAATGCTAATGGTGCTCTACCCCACTACCGTGCAACTGAAGAGCACTATTCATTTATCGAAGGTGATGGTCTATTACTCATTGACTCTGGTGGGCAATATGTAGATGGAACAACGGATATTACTCGTGTTGTTCCTGTCGGCACGCCAACAGGGCAACAAAAACGTGACTATACTCTGGTTTTAAAATGTCACATTGCTTTGGCAAAAACGATTTATCCAGAAGGTTTAGCTGCACCGCTACTCGATTCAATTTGTCGTAATACTTTATGGCAACATGGTTTAGATTATCGACATGGAACAGGCCACGGCGTAGGCTTTGCGCTTAATGTTCATGAAGGTCCACAAGTACTTTCTTATTACGCGCCTATACATGCTTATAGTAAGTTACGTGAAGGAATGATTATCTCTAACGAGCCGGGCTTATACCATGAAGGACAATACGGTATTCGTATTGAAAACCTCGTTGCAAACCGTCTCCACTCTGGATTTGAAAAAACTTACGGTGAATTTTTAGAGTTTGAAACGCTGACCCTTTGCCCAATTCATTTAGATTGTATCGTTGTTGATATGCTAACGAATGAAGAGAAAGACTGGCTAAATCGTTACCACCAAACTGTTCAGGAAAGACTAGCTGAACACTTGTCTGGCGATGTTTTAGATTGGTTGATTTATAACACACGTAAGATTTAATCTTCTTTTTATTTAAGGCAGAATAGTTTTTTTATTTACAATAGAAGCTTATTCTGCCTTATTTGTACTTATCTATAATTTCAAAAAGCCTCACTTTTTAAAGCCGTTTTTTCTGCAAATTTCTAACGAATGAAATAGTTAAACTGGTTACTTCTTTTTTTGCTATATTAGCCCATTAGAAAGCGGCTTCTTATTTTTCAAACCTAAAAAGTCTTTTCTAAACAGTGAGTATGAATGTGAGTAATATTCTAACTACTCATTAAATATATTTTAATTATCATGAGGTTAAGTTCATCATGCTTCTAATGATCGACAATTACGACTCTTTTACCTACAACATCGTCCAGTATTTTGGCGAGTTGAATCAGGAAGTAAAAGTAGTTCGCAATGATCAAGTCACATTAGAGGATATTGAACGATGGCAACCTAAATATCTCGTGATTGGTCCTGGCCCTTGCTCTCCAAGTGAAGCAGGTATTTCAATTCCTGCAATTAACCACTTTGCCGGAAAAATTCCTCTACTTGGCGTGTGTTTAGGGCATCAAAGTATTGGGCAGGCTTTTGGCGGAAAAATTGTAAGAGCTAAAACGGTGATGCACGGACGTTTATCTGACATGTACCATAGCAATAAAGGTATTTTCAGTAATCTTCCTAGCCCATTCTCGGCAACTCGTTATCATTCGTTGGTGATCGATCAGCAAACACTGCCTGATTGCCTTGAAGTAACGTGCTGGACTAATGAAGCAGATGGTTCAATGGAAGAAATCATGGGTGTTAAACATAAGACATTGCCTGTTGAAGGCGTGCAGTTCCATCCTGAATCAATCTTGAGTCAACATGGCCATCAAATCTTTAAAAACTTTTTAGATATTTATGCATAAGTGATCCCTATGAATATTCAACAAGCACTTAACCATATAACAAAAAATATTCACCTGACTCAGCCGCAAATGGAAGACATTATGCGTAGCATCATGCAAGGTGAGGCAACCGAAGCACAAATTGGTGCTTTGATGATGGGCCTTCGCATGAAAGGTGAAAGTATTGACGAAATTACTGCTGCTGCACGTGTCATGCGTGAATTTGCCATCAAAATTGATGTCAGCGATATCAAATATTTAGTTGATATTGTCGGCACGGGTGGTGATGGTCAAAACTTATTTAACGTCTCTACAGCTTCAAGCTTTGTAATTGCGGCGGCAGGTGCAACCATTGCAAAACATGGCAACCGAGGCGTTTCAAGCAAATCAGGTTCATCTGACTTGCTTGAACAAGCAGGTATTCATCTTGATTTAGACATGCAACAAACCGAACGCTGCATCCGTGAGATGGGTGTAGGGTTTTTATTTGCTCCAAACCACCATAAAGCAATGAAATATGCTGTTGGACCACGTCGAGAGCTTGGTATTCGCAGCATTTTTAATTTACTTGGCCCGCTTACGAATCCGGCTGGTGTAAAACGCTTTGTGATTGGCGTATTTTCAGATGAACTTTGTCGTCCAATTGCCGAAGTGATGAAGCAGCTTGGTGCTGAACATGTCATGGTTGTCCATTCAAAAGATGGTCTTGATGAAATAAGTCTTGCCGCTCCCACTGCTATTGCCGAACTCAAAGATGGTGAAATTACTGAGTGGACGCTTAATCCTGAAGATGTCGGAATTGAGTCGCAAACTTTAAGTGGTTTGGTTGTCGCTGATGCAACAGCAAGTCTAAAGTTAATTAAAGATGCTTTAAGCAAAAATAAATCCGATATTGGAGAAAAAGCAGCAAACATGATTGCGCTTAATGCAGGTGCAGGCATCTATGTGGCGGGCATTACCAAAACTTATGCTCAGGCTGTTACATTCGCTCAAGATATTATCTATGGCGGACAGGCTTTAGAAAAAATGAGTGTTTTGGCTGAATTTACCAAAACATTAAAGCAATCTCAGGCAGATTAAGGATTTCTCATGATTAATATTCAAAATACCATTTTAGGTAAAATTGTTGACCGTAAACATGAGGAACTTGCTGCGCGTTTAAAGCAACGTAATTTGCAAGATGTTGAAGAACTAGCAAAAGCTGCGACTCCAGTTCGAGGCTTTGCAAATGCTTTAAAACATAAACGCCCTGGTGTAATTGCTGAAATTAAAAAAGCGTCTCCATCAAAAGGAATTATTCGCGCAGACTTTAATCCTGCCGAAATTGCCCAGCAATATGAACAAGCTGGAGCAGCATGTCTATCGGTACTGACCGATGTTGATTTCTTTCAGGGAGCAGATGAAAATATTGCGATTGCTCGCAATCATTGTGCCCTCCCTGCTTTACGTAAAGACTTTCTGATTGACCCATATAATGTAGTTGAAGCTCGTGCTTTGCATGCTGACTGTATTTTATTAATTGTTGCTTGTTTGTCTGACCAGCAACTCGAAGAAATGTCTAAAACTGCGTTTGAACATCAACTTGATGTATTGGTTGAAGTTCATGACGAAGAAGAAATGGAACGCGCTTTAAAGCTTTCTGAGCAATGTTTATTAGGCGTGAATAACCGTAATTTAAAAACGTTTGATGTAGATTTAAATACATCCATTCGATTGAAAAAATTACTTCCGACCTCACGTTTATTAATCACTGAAAGCGGTATTGCGACACCAGATGATGTACATATGATGCAAGAGCATGATATTCACAGCTTCTTGGTGGGCGAAAGTTTTATGAAACAACCTCGTCCAGATCAAGCTTTTACTGCCCTTTTTGGACAACCCCAAACGGTTTAATGAAGATATATGAGTAATAAAGATTCATCGCTTTCTAAAGAGCAACAGAAGTTATTGAAGCAATTTAAAAAGCAAATCTCCAATCCTCATTCAAGCAAAATCACAAATCAGCCTGAGACTAAAAAAGCTCAGGCTGAGTCTGAAGAATTGGAAGATACACATCTGTTTCAACAGGCTGTTGCTGGCGTTAAACGCATCAACAATAGTAATGTTGCCGATGTAAAAACACCTCGTGCCAGAAAAGTCGACGCACAAACGCTAGCGAAACGTGCAGCCGCAGAAGGTGGCCGTGATACCGAGCATGCCGAGTTATCAGATACTCAAGCTGCTTTAAATCCGGTCGCAAGCCAAGCAACGTTAAGCTATCGCATTGCGACTCTGCAACATAAAGTTTTTGAAGACTTAAAAGCAGGCAAGATGCGTTGGTTTGAAGCTGTAGATTTACACGGCTGCACGATTGAGCAAGCACGTGACGCAGTTTTACAAATTATCCAGATGGCAAAAGATGAAAATCAAAATGTCATCAAAATTGTGCATGGTAAAGGCCCAGAAGCGGTCTTAAAAACCTATGTCAATGGATGGTTACGTCAACACCGCGATGTTTTGGCCTTTGTAAGTGCCCCTGAAAATCAAGGTGGTACAGGTGCCGTTCTCGTACTGCTTAAACGTGCAGAAAAAAATCCTAAGTTCGAACAAAAAAAATGATCCTTTGGGATCATTTTTTTACATCAAATACTTGTAATAATTGAGCAACTACTGCAATGGCAATCATTGCAGGTTGTTTCGATGAAATCCCTTCTATCCCGATCGGGCAAACCAAACGTTGCAAAGTTTCCGGAGTATAACCTCGCACCTGCATGCGTTTTTCAAAAATAGCCCTTTTACTTTTTGAGCCAATCATCCCAACATAAGCAAATGGTTTTGCCGTAGGTTTTAAGGCTGAAAAACATAGTTGCAAATCTAATTGATGGTCATGAGTTAATATTAAAATTGCGCCTGAACGGTCAAAATGCTCGATCTCGGCTTCTAAGGTATCAGTCGTTATACAGTGCACCTGTTGCAGTAAATCGGATGGAAAAATATCATCACGTGGATCAATCCATTTCACCCGAACACCAATAGGTAATAAACAACGGACAATTGCTTCACCCACATGCCCTGCACCACAAATCAGTACTTGCATGGCATAAGGCTGAATTTGCTGGCTAAATTGCCATTGCTCACTACTGTCAGAATCAAACTCGAAACTTGGTTGTTGCTTCATATCCATAGTCTGCCAAGTGGATGCATATTGATGTGAGACGGTACGCGATATACGCTTTCCAACTCGCCATGCTTGCAAACTCACGGATAAATCCGATGTGACCGTAGCGGGTGATATTTTTTCAAACAATAACCACATTACTCCGCCACAACACTGCCCTAACCGAGCACTGAGGTTAAAGCGTTCAATACGCCTCACACTAGTTTCCGTTTCTTTTAACATTGCTTTAGCAATATCAATCGCCTGAAACTCTAAATGCCCGCCGCCGATCGTATCTGACTGCTGCCATTGCTGTTGCAAATTAAACCGCAACAACATGGATGCACCAACCTCTCGCGGTGTAGAACCATCAGCGCGGACTACTGTGACCAATACCATAGGCAGAGCATCAACTTGCCACGCTACAAAATCAGTCCACCATTGTAAATGTTGCATAATCTTCTACATTTTAGCCTGTGGGCGAGCAGCCAAAGCTTGTCCCCATCCAATAGCAATTGCACGTAAAATTTCTTCGGCAGTTGCTGGAGCATTGAGCACTAGCGGAGCTTTTTCGGGAATAGCCGCCTGTACCGCCTGACGAATTGCAGAGAAAACAGATAATGCCAACATAAATGGGGGTTCACCTACCGCTTTGGAGCGGTAAATGGTGTCTGCCTGATTTTGATTATTGAACAGTTTGACATTAAAAATATGAGGAATATCTACACTGGTCGGGATTTTATAAGTTGAAGGCGCATGGGTAAACAAACGGCCTGCGTGTGGTCCATGCGGCTGCCAATACAGCTCTTCTGTCGTAAGCCATCCCATCCCTTGAACAAAACCACCTTCAATTTGCCCAATATCAATTGCAGGGTTAATCGACCGTCCTACATCATGCAAAATGTCAGCACGTAATACTTTCATTTCCCCTGTTAAGGTATCTATTGCGACCTCACTGACTGCTGCACCATAGGCATAATAGAAAAATGGACGCCCCAAATGGTTGACCTGATCATAGTGAATTTCTGGCGTTTTATAAAAACCGCTGTCCCATAGCTGTACACGTGCCATATATGCCCGTTGAACCAAATCTGGAAATGTCCATGAGTGACCATTCGCTGTTGAAACCATACTATCTTCAAACTGGACTTGCCCTGCGTCACTGTCGCTTATGTCTGCTGCAAGTTTTGCCAGACGCTCACGAATTTTAATACAGGCATTTTGAACAGCTTTACCATTTAAATCCGCGCCACTCGATGCTGCAGTTGCCGAAGTATTTGGCACACGAGAAGTATCGGTTGCAATTAAACGAACGCCATCGATGGGTAAACCCAACTCATGTGCAGCAACCTGCCGTACTTTGGTATATAGCCCTTGTCCCATTTCTGTACCACCGTGCGTAATCGCGACAGTGCCATCCATGTAGACATAGACCAGTGCACCTGCCTGATTGTAATGCACGGCGTTAAACGAAATACCAAACATTAATGGGGTTAACGCAATACCACGCTTAATGATGTCATTGTTCTGATTAAAGGCCTGAATAGCCTGTTTGCGTTTCGCATAATCGCTAGTCTGCAATAATTCAGCTACCAATTTTGGCGCAACATTATCACGGACTTCTGCCCCATAGTGCATACGGTCACGTCCAGCACCGGGCTGTTCGGCAAAGAAATTACGTTGACGAATTTCAACCGGGTCACAACCTAAATAACGAGCAATGTCATCAATAATATTTTCGATGACAAACATGCCTTGCGGTCCACCAAAACCACGGTATGCGGTATTAGAAACAGTATTGGTTTTACAACGTAAGTTACGTAGCTCAACTGCATTTAAATAATAAGCGTTGCCAATATGGCAAATCGCACGTTCATTCACTGGCCCAGAAAGATCAGCCGAAAAACCGCAGTTTGAAGCCAGTTGTACCTTTAAGCCTTGCAGAACACCACTGTCATCAAAAGCTACAGACCACTCATAAGCAAAACCGTGACGTTTGCCTGTAGCACTCATGTCATCATCACGATCCAAGCGTAATTTACACGGACGACCTGTTTTTTTCGCTGCCAAAGATGCAATGCATGCCCACTGTGCCGACTGCGACTCTTTACCACCAAAACCACCGCCCATACGACGGCTTTCCACACTGACCTGATGCATATTCATGCCTAATGCATGACAAATCAGTAACTGCATTTCGGTTGGGTGTTGTGTCGAGCAATAAATTTTTAAGCTCTGATTTTCTTGTGGAATCGCATATGAAATCTGACCTTCTAAATAAAAATGCTCTTGCCCACCCAGCTCAATCGCTCCTGAAAGTTGATGGGCTGCGTTTTGAAAAGCCTGTTCAACTTCACCATGGCTAAATTCAACAGGTGGCAACACCCACGATTCTTTTTCAATCGCATCTTGAATCGTTAAAATTGGAGTTTCGGGCACATACTCAATTTTTGCTAAGCAAACTGCCTGACGGGCTTGCTGATAACTCTCGGCCACAACCACAAACAAGGCTTGTCCATAAAATTCGACCTGCTCTTCGGCAAAAATTGGGTCATCTTTAACAATTGGCCCCCAATTATTTTCAACCTCAATATCTTTTGCAGAAAAAACTGCATAGACACCATCAGCCTGACGTACTGCATCCAAATCAAACTTACTGATTTTGCCTTTGGCACAATTTGAAAATCCGACAGCTAGGTGCATGGTATTTTCAAGCTCGGGTAAATCATCAATATAGGTTGCTTGCCCAGTCACATGTAAATGTGCACTTTCGTGTGGAATCGAGTCGCCTGCTTTAGCAGATTTTTTAGAAACACTTAAGTCAATGGTTTGATTCATCTTAGATCTCCACCATAGCAATCAAGTCATTCACACGAGTGATCGTTTGAGACAAAACTTTTTCTACATAAAAACGCTGTAAACAGTTTTTCGCGACGTGTAATCGATATGCCGAGCTAGCACGTCCATCATCTAAAGGCTGATAGTCTTGCGACAAGGCCTGCTGTGCCTGAACGATCAATTCTGCTGTAATTTGCTGACCTTCCAATATGGTTTCTGCATATTTTGCACGTTTGGGAATAGCCGCCATGCCACCAAAAGCAATTCTGACATTGTGAGCGACATGATGAATATCTAACTCACATGAAATGGCCGCACATACCGCAGAAATATCTTGCTCAAAACGTTTGGCAATTTTATAGCTAGCAAATTTAAAACGCGTCTGCCCTTCGCGAAGCGGAATAACAATCGCCTCAACAAACTCACCAAGTTGTAATGCTGTTTTTTGATAATCTAAATAAAAGTCTTCCAAGGCAATTTCACGGGTCTGCACACCTACACGCAAAATCAATCGTGTACCTAGCGTAATTAATGCTGGCATTGAGTCGCCAATAGGCGAACCATTGGCAATGTTTCCACCTAGAGTTCCTGCATTTTTAATCGGCATGGAAGCAAAACGGCGCTGCAATTCTTGAAAGTCGAGATAAAAATCTGAAATTTTAATGAGTGCATCACTCAAACTGACGTTTGCCCCAATCGTTAAAGCATTATCTGTGACTACAATTTTTTTGAGTTCTTCAACCTGGCCAATATAAAGCATATCGCCCAAATCACGGCCCTGCTTTGTTACCCACAAACCGACATCTGTGCTACCCGCAACAATACGCGCTTGCGGCAACTGCAAGCGCAATACGGCAAAATCTTGCAAAGTCTTTGGTGCAAAAAATTGTTGACCATGATCATTTAAATGTAATGCAGGTAATGTTCTGATCTCTTTTAATACATCAATTATTTTTTGACGGTTTAATAAAACGCGCGGATAGTCATATGCTTTTTGTGCTGCATCTAAAATAGGGCGATAGCCTGTACAGCGACATAAGTTTCCAGAAAGATAATCACTGATTTTATCTTTGCTTGGAGAATTTTGTTCATTTTCATACATTGACCATAACGACATGATAAAACCGGGTGTACAAAAACCGCATTGTGAGCCATGCATATCGACCATTGCCTGTTGTACCGGATGAAGTGTCCCATCTTGTACAGGCAATAAGCTACGAAGGTCTTCTACTGTAAATAGGGCCTTACCATCTAAAGTCGGTAAAAACTGAATACACGCATTCACACTGCGTAATTGCAGGTTGTCATTGACCAGTTCACCAATCACTACTGTACATGCACCACAATCGCCCTCAGCACATCCCTCTTTTGTACCAGTCTGCCTAGTCTTACCAGTTTGGGTATATTCTCGTAGAAATTGTAAAACCGTCATTGTGGGTACTACATTTTCTACTTGCTGCTGACCACCACGGAAAAAGAAGGTGATTGGACGTTCTAACATGTTTTATCCTTATGCTTTATAATAATGCTTCTGTGCAAATATGATGCCATTACGCGATCATTTAGAACTTACCAATATTAAGCGCACATTTCATGTCCAAACACTTGACTATTAACGATAAAAAACATGAAATTTATTCATCTTTTATTAAGCTTGCGCAAAACCAAAATAAATATAGTGCGAGGATTTATGAACATCAGGTCATGTTTCTGATACAATGCCGAGCTTGTCTAATAGAGTAAATTTATACGTCTTATGTCAATGCAGCAATCGTACGCAAATATCCTGACTGCCGTCGGTGAAGATCTTGATCGTCCCGGCCTTAAAGATACGCCTGTGCGTGCGGCTAAAGCTTTTTCATATTTAACTTCTGGCTATAGTAAAACTTTAGAAGAAGTCACCAATAATGCTGTTTTCCCATCAGATAACCATGAAATGGTATTGGTGAAGAATATTGAATTCTATTCGCTTTGCGAACATCATCTCCTCCCATTCTACGGCCGTGTTCATGTTGCCTATTTACCGGAAGGCAAAGTTCTTGGCTTATCTAAATTTGCACGAATTACCGAGATGTTTGCTCGCCGTTTGCAAATTCAGGAAAATCTGACTCAACAAATCGCAGAAGCTGTCGCAGAAGTGACTGGTGCTCGCGGTGTTGCTGTAGTCATCGATTCAGCACATATGTGTATGATGATGCGTGGTGTAGGTAAACAAGAATCTACAACCCGTACAGTTTCATTTGTCGGCGATTTTAAAACCGACAAAGAAGCGCGTCGTGAATTTTTAAGTGCAGTACCAGAAAGTTATTAATCCGGTTTTACTGCCAAAATAAAAGCCCGCCGAAGTTGGGCTTTTTTTTTATATCTATTTAAAGTACTTAACCTATAAAACATAACAATTAAATTAGGTGATTTTTGTTATAAAAGTACGCATCTTTAATTTTAAATAATTTATGAGTTAATCATGCGATTTAACAAGATTTCTTGCTTACTTTTATCTCCTCTTTTTATTTTTAATACATCAATTTATGCGGGCAATCCATCAAAAGAACAAGAAATTAAAAAACTGGTAGATCAGAACTTTAAACCGTTATTAGAAAAATATGATGTGCCAGGTATGGCTGTGGGTGTTATTCAAAATAATAAAAAGTATGAAATGTATTATGGTCTTCAATCTGTTCAAGATAAAAAAGCTGTAAATAGCAGTACCATTTTTGAGCTAGGTTCAGTTAGTAAATTATTTACCGCAACAGCAGGTGGATATGCAAAAAATAAAGGAAAAATCTCTTTTGACGATACGCCTGGTAAATATTGGAAAGAACTAAAAAACACACCGATTGACCAAGTTAACTTACTTCAACTCGCAACGTATACAAGTGGTAACCTTGCCTTGCAGTTCCCAGATGAAGTACAAACAGACCAACAAGTTTTAACTTTTTTCAAAGACTGGAAACCTAAAAACTCAATCGGTGAATATAGACAATATTCAAATCCAAGCATTGGTTTATTTGGAAAAGTTGTGGCATTGTCTATGAATAAACCTTTCGACCAAGTCTTAGAAAAAACAATTTTTCCAGATCTTGGCTTAAAACATAGCTATGTAAATGTTCCTAAAACTCAGATGCAAAACTATGCTTTTGGCTATAACCAAGAAAATCAGCCAATTCGTGTTAACCCTGGTCCGCTAGATGCTCCAGCATATGGGGTTAAATCGACGCTACCAGATATGCTGAGTTTTATTAATGCCAACCTAAATCCACAAAAATATCCAGCAGATATTCAACGTGCAATTAATGAAACACATCAAGGTTTCTATCAAGTCGGCACCATGTATCAGGCACTTGGTTGGGAAGAATTTTCTTATCCAGCGCCTTTACAAACTTTATTAGACAGTAATTCAGAACAAATTGTGATGAAGCCTAATAAAGTGACTGCCATTTCCAAAGAACCTTCAGTTAAGATGTTCCACAAAACTGGTTCGACCAACGGTTTTGGAACATATGTCGTGTTCATTCCTAAAGAAAATATTGGCTTAGTCATGTTGACCAATAAACGTATTCCGAATGAAGAACGCATTAAAGCAGCGTATGCCGTGTTAAATGCAATAAAGAAATAATCCTTTGCTAAAACAAAAAAGGAGAAATGATTTCATTCATTTTTCCCTTTTTTTATTCGTAATGCTATTTAAAAGAACCAAACATATCCTAGACTTGATTTCATCCAGTCTTGATGATTTTGTTGTTCATAATCCCAATTTAATCGAACGGCATTATTGTGATTAATCACATATTGCCACTGCGTATTTACTCTCAAGTTCCATTGGTTTTGATCTTCCCAATAGGGTAACTCAATTTGCACGACAGAGTTGAAACGCTCAAACCATTGGTTCATACAACCTAAAGTCGGGCCCATTCCCACACGCCAGCCTTTATCTAGATTTGAACCCGTTTGTACGTAGGTCTGTAGTTGCCCATAGCAAATATGTTTGCGCTCATAGTCAGCAAGACTGTAACCGACCTGAGCATTAAAGCTTGCTACACCGTGTTGTTTGTCTTCACTAAAGCTTCCATCATGAATAGCTTCCTGACGCCAACCTAAATTAAATCCCCAACTCAGCGGTGTTTTAAAAGGTTGAATCGGGTTATAAGAGTTCACTTCTAACAAATCAAGACGTTCGAGTTTTAAATGATCATCTCGCCACTGTGCGTTACCATTTAAAAATAGTAATTGAGTACCGGCACGATATCCGCCTTGAGGATCTATTAAGTCATGGTAGGCTTGCCGATGACCAAGTTCGATAAACTTATCACCTTGCACCTCACCAGCTTTCACGGAAAAGTTACGTGCGTTATGGCCTTGAGTCGGTTCCTTTGTTGGTCTTTTTGGTTCTTGACGCTGTTTGTCTAAATCAATCTGACTTCTGAGCGCTAAAAGCTGACGTAACTGCGGCTGAGCAATGCTTTCTTCTATTTTTCGGCTAATAAATTGGAGGTATAAATCATCGTAAGCCATCTCAAGGATTTTAGCCTGATCTTGTTCACTAAATGATTTTAAAATTTGAGAAGACTGCTGTGTCGGCATCATCGTAATTTGATGAGCCACCTTCGCCAATGAGGCACCATGCTGATGAGCTTGTGCCAATAATTGAGTTTCTAAAGCAGGTCGATATATAGGAGCTTTGGTAAGTCCTTCCTGCTGCATCGATTTAATGGTTTCCATTGGAATGGAGGCATAAGTAAATTTTTCTTGTAAGTTAGATTCAGGTTTTACTAAATCCACTAACCCCAACAATCTATAGGCACAGTTATCACTCACAAAGTAATATGGGAAACTCACAAGTTGCATTTCCCAAATGTGAGACACCAAGAAACGTGTTTCCTCAGGAGTTAAATTTAGCTCATATTCCCATAAATCACGGCTTTCAAAATCGCCATATTCTTTTACTTTACGGTAATAAGGCATTAGTGAATATTCACCCGGATACTGCCCTGTTAAACCTTTCCATGCATATGACCAGTTGTCGTTGCCTGCCACCGTTGCTGCATAATTTACAGCATAGGAAACTAAATTTAATTGCTGCTGATCTTTGGGGTCTAAACGCAATAAAGTATGCCCAAACATGGAGCTCGGATTGCCCATAAAATCGGTCGCATAAATTAATGTCGCTTTGTAGGGCTTAATTTGCCCAATCCAGTTTTCAAATTCGGTACACTTTACTTGAGGCAATTCATTTTCTTGAATGCCGACTTTTTGCATGAGCCATTGACTACGTGCCGGAAACTTACAACGAACCGACTGATTATCTTGAGCAGGTATAAATAATGCCGAGATATCCGCTTTCAGTTCTTCTTTTAAATTATTTTTTCCATTTTCTGATAGGAAATAGCCAGAATAAGTGACCTCACTTTTCTGATTTTTATTGGCATACATGAGCCTTTGCCATGTAATGTCTTGATCTAGATTTTGTTGTCCTGCGATTGACCAATATTTTTGAATAGATGGATTTATATCTGCTGAATACGCAATATTCACTGCCAAAGAGGCAAAAACTAAAACAACTGACTTCATTAAGCTCATCAATTTTTATCATTAAATATAAGAAAACCCCTGCCATACGACAGGGTTTT
Source organism: Acinetobacter sp. 742879 (assembly GCF_000588535.1). Taxonomy (NCBI): domain Bacteria; kingdom Pseudomonadati; phylum Pseudomonadota; class Gammaproteobacteria; order Moraxellales; family Moraxellaceae; genus Acinetobacter; species Acinetobacter sp. 742879. The sequence continues at coordinate 304,128 of NZ_JFYC01000003.1, forward strand.
CAGTTTCAAACTTATACGTAAGCTTTTAAAACGTCGTCTTTAGCCATTACAGTTTGTAATGATGCTAAAACTTGAAGCGTATTTTGGTTATTTGCAGAATAGATTTCACCAAAGTTTGCTTTTGAAACTTTAAAGAAACGGTCTTTGTCTTGAGGTTTAATTTGCATTAACTCAGCAAGTACGTTCAGGCTTTCACCTTGGCCTACTGCCATATCACGCGCTAAAGCTTCAGCATTTTCATTTGTGAATGTAACCACTTGAGCAGTTACTGTTCCGCCTTGACGGCAGCCTAAAGTACCGAAAGTGATCCCTAGTAATTGGTTAGTAAAAATACCGTTTGTTGTTGCAGCAAGAATTTTAGGCGCTACTCCTTTTTTGCCAGCCCATACTTGTGTACCCACACCACAACCTACGTCGTTGTCAGCCATTGCAACACTTGACCCAGCCGCTAATAACGCAGCTAAAGCTAATTTTTTTAACATAGATGTAAATCTCCAAAATCATTATTGATTGTTTCTTATGTGTTGTATTGTTATGTGTAATTTTTATTACACGCTATTAAAGATAGCGAGATGGTTGTGAATTAGCAATTAAAAAATAAACAATATGATAAAAAGTGCAAAAGAAAAATTTATCTTAAATTCCAGTTACCTTGATTATCTCGATGACCCAATATTTTAAGTACCAGTACTAAACTTAAGAGTAATAATAAATACCATGACCCCAGTTTACCCCAGCCCACCATATGCCAAGCATCTACCTGACTTGGATAGAGCCAGATTTTATAAAAAGTACTAATATTTTCAGCAATCCAGATGAGAAAAGCGAGTGTAAACAATACAGGCAACATCGGGATTTTAAATTTATGTTCATTGAGCTGAAAATAAAGCTTAGTCTTCCAAAAAATAAAAATACTGATCGCAAATAAAATATATCGGATATCAGGTACAAAAAATTTACTCATAAAGTTTATATATGAGAAAAATGCCAGTAAAAGCATCGTTCCAAAACTTGGGAGCTTTTCAAAAGAAACTTGAAACAGTCGAATTGATCGTGCAAAAAAACTACCTACAGCCGAATACATAAAGCCTGCAAATAAAGGCACAGTTAAAATTTTAAATACCGCAGGCTGAGGATATTGCCATGATGCAATCGCGGGATGCGTTAAAAATATTTCCATGACCATCGCCATGACATGAAATAAAGCAATAACTTTGGCTTCTGCCCATGATTCAAGCTTTAAATAAAGTAAGCAGATCTGGATTAACAATGCATAGATAAGTAAATAATCATAGCGATAAAAACCCATATATTCATGGCTTCCCATCGGCGCTGTTAAAGCAAAAGCAATTAAAAGCAGAATACCAAACAAGGCTGCCGAAACAGCCTTGCCGATAAAATGAATTGGTAAAGTGAGATGGCGCACAAAAACTATCCTAGATATTTAGCACTATACTCATGCACTGTATCTACAAAGATTTTTGGCTGTGCAGGGTCTACCCATTGGGTAATCCCGTGGCCTAAGTTAGCAACGTAACCTGTTTTTTCACCATTTGCATAGGCATCGTCTAACATCGCCTTCACTGCTTTTTCAATTGAAGCAGCCGAGCCATATAAAACAGCAGGATCAAGATTGCCTTGTAACGCTACGCGTCCAGAGACAACATTTCGAGCTGTATTAAGCGGAGTAGTCCAGTCCAAACCTAATGCATCCGCACCAGTGGTAATCATTGGTTCTAACCATTGACCACCACCTTTGGTGAACACTATAACAGGAATACGTCGGCCGTCTTTCTCACGCTGTAAACCTGCAATGATTTTATTCATGTAATTTAAAGAGAATTCGACGTATTCGCGGTGTGCTAATGCCCCGCCCCAGCTATCAAAGATCTGAATAGCCTGAGCACCTGCATCAATTTGAGCATTTAAATAATCAATGACTGAATCTGCTAAATGATCAAGTAAGGCATGCAAAACTTCTGGTTGTGCGTACATCATCTGCTTGGTGAAACGGAACTCTTTACTTGAACCACCTTCAACCATATATGTTGCAAGCGTCCAAGGACTACCAGAGAAACCAATCAGTGGAACTTGGCCACCTAAAGCAGAACGAATTGTACTTACCGCATTCATTACATAATCAAGGTCTGATTTTGCATTTAACTTGGGTAAATTCGCCACATCTTGTTCAGTACGTACCGTTTTTTGAAACTTAGGGCCTTCACCCGTTTCAAAATAAAGCCCTAAACCTAATGCATCTGGAATTGTTAAAATATCTGAAAATAAAATCGCTGCGTCTAAGTCGTAACGGCGTAAAGGCTGCAAAGTCACTTCGCAAGCAAATTCTGTATTTTTACATAGAGATAGAAAGTCGCCTGCTTTTGAACGTGTTTCACGATATTCAGGCAAATAACGTCCTGCTTGACGCATCATCCATACCGGTGTGGTATCTACAGGTTCGCGTAACAAAGCTCGTAGGAAACGATCATTTTTCAAAGTCGTCATTACCAATCTCTATATTCTTTATGTGGCAGCATCATATCAAAAACATAAAGATTTTTATAATTTCAATTTCACACAAAAAACTCGTCAATCTACTAAAAAATGCATATTTACACAAAAGTCTACTGCAAGCAGCAAGGTTTTCTGCAATACTTGCAACATGTTACATCGGGTCTATTGATATTCTTTTAACCACTAAATTGCCAATCTTGAACTCATAGAGATGAGTTATTGGTAGTTTTATGCACTTTTAGATTAGATCAAGCCCCTATTGCTTATATGAAAATTCTTAAGGTTGAATTACATGTTTGTTCGCTCATTACTCGCTATGAGTTTAAGTTGTATTATTGCTAATGTTGCTTTTGCTGCTTCAACAACTGAGCAACCCCTGAACCCTAAAAAGGTATCAGCTCCTGTAGAAGATCCGATTGATCCTTTAGCAGTAGATGCAGCTTCAACTGTAAAAGCTCAAGCTTCGACACAAATTACCGCTCAAGAACAAAATGACCTAAATCGAGCGTCAACAACATTACAAAATTTGCAAAAAACTGAAGACCCAAATGCCGAGTCTGGTATTGCTGCATCTACACCAGTAACAGCTAAAACCACAACTGCCTCTGCTACAGCACAAGTACCTGCTGCATCATGGACTTTAGATAGCTTAAACTCGGCTGAATGGTCTGAAAATATTGGTAAAGGCCAGCTTCCAGTTTACGCACGTGCGCATGTTATGCTCAATAATGCACATGCATCGCCAGGTGCAATTGACGGCATGAGCGGTAAAAACACTTTAAAAGCAATTTCTTCATTCCAACAAATGAATGGTTTATCACCTACTGGTGAACTGACTAAAGAAACTTGGGATGTATTAGTTGCTAAACAAACAAAACCAGCATTTATTGAATACACAATTTCTGATGCTGATTTAAAAGGTCCATATGCTGAGTCGATTCCTTCTGACTACGCATTACAGGCCAAAATGAAAGGTTTGTACTACACTCGTGTTAGCGAAATGTTGGGTGAGAAGTTTCACATTGATGAAGCTTTCTTAAAGAAAATTAACCCAACTGCGACATTCAAAAAAGCGGGTGAAAAAATCATTGTTCCAAACGTACGCAATGATTTACCAGAAGACATTCATTTGATTATTGCGCATAAAGGTGCAAAACAACTTTACCTCTTCAACAGCCGTAACCAAATGATTGCGTCATTTCCTGCAACAATTGGCAGTACTGATACGCCTTCTCCGACCGGTACTTACAAGGTAGTTGGTGTAGCACGTAACCCTTGGTATAGCTACTCACCTTCTAACTTTGTACAAGGTAAAAACTTAAAACCGCTTTCTTTACCACCAGGTCCAAATGCTCCTGTAGGTAATATCTGGATTGGTTTAAGTAAAAAATCTTTTGGTATTCACGGTACACCAAACCCGTCTTTAATTTCTAAAACAGCTTCACACGGTTGTATCCGTTTAACGAACTGGGATGCAAACGATTTAGGTAATAAAGTACGTTCTGGCGTAACTGTTAAATTCTTAGAATAATCCTCTTAAATAAAAGAGCCTGCTTTATGCAGGCTTTTTTTATTAAATTTTTAATATATCTCAGTGGAATATTTAGTTATTGTTTTGACTATAAATATAAAACCAGCCTAGGTTTAATAATTACACAGCAATTTTTGTATTTAGAATATTTAGCATGGTTTGCATCTTAGCTTCTGTTTCTAGCCATTCAGCTTCAGCATCTGACCCTTCAACAATTCCAGCACCAGCATATAAGCGCATTTTATTTTCACTGAGTAGACCACAGCGAATCGTCACTACCCATTCTCCATTACCCTCGGCATCCATCCAGCCTACTAACCCCGTGTAATAATGTCGGTCATAACCTTCATGATCTAAAATAAATTTCTTAGCAACATGAGTTGGTGAGCCACAGACTGCTGGGGTTGGATGTAATTCTAATGCAAGATTTAAAGCATTCGGAGCTTGTTGCTTAAGCACACCTTGGAATTCTGATGATAAATGCAACATCGTTGATGTTTCTAAAATATCTGGGAATTCAGAAACCTTAAGCTCTACACAATGAGTGGCTAAATTTCTAATAATATTTTCAACCACAATTCGATGTTCATGTTGGTCTTTCTCAGAATGATTTAATTCTTGTTGGCTGACGAAATTTTTTTCAGAAATCGGTGATTTGGGCCTAGAACCGGCCAAAGGATTACTGGTTACTATACGACCTTGTTTTGATAAAAGCAGTTCTGGGCTTGCGCCTAGAATATAATTATTATGTTCTACTGGAATCACAAAATTATAAGCATTTGGATTTTGTTTTAATAAAGCAGCCAATAAGTTTTCTGGCTCTTGATGACGGTTGAACTCATATTCAACAGCCTGAGAAAGAACAACTTTTTCTACCTCCTTTTTCTCAAAAGCATCTAATGCTAACTGTACTGTACCTTCAAATTTTTGGCGTTGAATGAGTAATGATTTATTAATTATCTCAATGTTATTACGATTTTTTAATGAGTTAATCGTAGAAGATGCTTGTGTTATTTTTTTATGATCAGCATAAAAATTTAAGCTACTTTTCTTTGTAATATCAAAAGGTATAGCACCAATTAAAACTGGATTTTGATGGCCTTGCTTTTTAATTTCTTCAAAACATTTTGCAATCTCATCATTAAATAGTGCGGTATTTGCTGCAGGTGTATTTAGCGTTTTAACGAATTCGTTCACTTCGAGATAATAATTTTTCGTAGAGAAACATGAAAATTTCTTTTGACCGATATGATCTAAATTTTGCTCTACTGATATTTGAGTCTGCATCATCTGTATATCACCTCTCACATTGATTTTTTTCAAGCAAATTCTGTAGTACTTCTTTTTAAATATAGGAGTATAAAAATACTGAAACACACATTAATGCAAATGATTATTATTATCAATAATAAAATTAGTTTTCAACGCAAGAAATTGTAATTATCTCGTTATTTGTATAAAAAAATTGAACTTTAATCTCTAGATTTATCTCGATTGAACTTTCTTGACTAAGGTAAAAATAAAGAAACTCGCCATCTAGTTGTTTAAAATTTATATTTTTAAAATCAACAATTTGCTTATATTTTAAATAAATTGCTTTAATGATACTTTCTTTAGCAGAGAATATTACCAAATATAAATATGCTTGTTTTTTTTGCAGCTTTTCAATTTCTGCTTGTTCGTTTTTATTTAGAAAAACATCATAAAATTCATCTTTCTTTTGAAAAAAAATATAATGTTTTTGAGACTCTATATCGATCCCAAATATTTTTTCTCTAGTGGTATTATTTCTAGCATATGCGATGGCATGACATGATTTTTTTGATCCAACATGGCTAATCCCACCTATCAATCCTTCGGGCCATAGGGGTTCCCCATGTCTACCTTGATAGACAATAGAATCTTGTAAATTAAGGCTTTGTAATGCATATTTTGCTGCTAAGCGTCCCGTCAAGAACTCTAATTGTCGAATGAAGCGTGAGTTTTTTATCTTCGGTGGAAGAAATATATTCAGCTCCTGATATATATGATCAAGCTGAGGTATTTCTTTGATTTCACTGAGCTGGACTTTATGTATATCTAGCCCGAAAGCTGTTAGCTTTTCATATTGAATATTTATTTCATCCAGACATGAATTAACCCCTCTACTTAACTGCTTCTCCCTATTCATAGCCTGTACTTTATTCAATATTCACGGTCAATGTTTCAACGATAGCAGCAATGTTTTCAAGCATCTTTATTCGGGTCTCGGGATTGAGAAAGTAGAAATGGTCCCCTTCAAACTCAATACTTCCTAACCAATTTTCTGTGTGTTGTTGCCATGCATCCATCATTCTTTTGTTAGGAATATCAGGGTCCTGTTTGCCATAAAATGCAACGATCGGAACCTCAGTCTTGTGTATGTTCTCGCTAAGCAATTGATCACTAAGATAGAAGTCGTTACGAATGATTTTGAGAAAGAATGTGAGTGCATCCTGATTATTTAAAATTTCATCAGGAAAATTATTGTATCGTTTTAATTCATCAATAATTTTTTCATCAGTTAGCTCATGCTTGTACCGCATATGTTGAATATAGTGATGCTCAGGTCGGCTACTTATAACAATTAATCTCAACTGATCAATTATGGTTTTTCCATTCAAATAATTGAGTACTTTCCAAATCAAGCCACCTCCCACACTATGTCCAAATAAAATGAACGGTGTGTCTGAGTAAGCTTGTATTTCATTGGCAATTTGCATAGCCAATAGATTAGGATCATCAATCAGTGGTTCATTTATTTTTATACCATGACCCGAATATTCAATAGGAATAATACGAATATTGTCAGAAACCTGCTTTTTCCATGGATGATAAATACTCGCACTACTCCCCGCAGGCGGTAAACAGAACATATTATATTGAGGTTTATTCATTTAAGAATTCTCCAAATATTAAGCATTTTTCTTTTATAAAAAATGCTTAAATCAGGTTTCTGCGCTTTTTTTAAACAGAGGTTGAAGCTAAATTTATAGTTTGAGTCGGTTGCCAAATAGCTGAATCACGATGTGTGACAAAAATAACCGTAGAAGAAAGAGCACATATCGTTGTAACAATTTCCTGCTCAGTCTCTTCATCCAAGGCAGAGGTTGCTTCATCAAGTATTAAAATCGGCGCATTTTTGAGTAATGCTCGGGCAATTGCGACCCGCTGACGTTCACCACCAGACAATGCGGTGCCTTGTTTACCCACCGATTGATTAATTCCTTCTGAACTACGGTCAATCATTGCCCCTAATGCGGCATCTCTTGCAGCCTTTTCTATTTCATCATCAGTTGCATCAGGTTTACCTAAACGGATATTTTCAGCCAGTGTTCCTGTGAACAAAATAGGTTCTTGTGTGACATAAGCAATATTCGAGACCAAATCTTCATATTTCATTTGATCAAGAGCTATGCCACCAAGGGTAATTTTTCCTCTTTGTGGATCATCAAACCGTGTAAGCAATTCAAGTAAAGTACTCTTACCACTACCGCTTGGTCCGGTAACCCATACTCTGCTCCCCAATGCGATGTCGAGAGTCATATTTTCAAGTGCTGGCGCATAGCTAACACCTTGTACCGAAATATGATGGCCAATAGGAATTTGAGGGTGTAATGGCTCAGGCAACTCAGGTGGATGTGTAATCTGATTAAAATTGCGCAGTGCAGCAAATAAATCATTGATATGCAACCCTGCGGTAGCAAGTTCACCTAACGGCGCTGCTGCACGTCCAATTAAGACGAGTAATGCCAATACCAAAGCAGCATGATTGACTCCAGCGATCACCAGATATGTTGCCATCCCAGCAATCGGTAAAACACTTGCCAAGGTTGCAACAAAACTTGCAAATGCAGCAGCACGGTTGATCCGTACTAATGTCTCTTCTTGCTCTTCCCAACGATGTTCTAGCCTTTGGACCGCACGTTCTGGTCCCGCGGCTGTGCGTAATAACTCAACATGATCAACCAATTCCAACGTTGCTTGTGAAGCAGCTAAATCGGCAGTATTACGTTTTTTATCAATATGCATGAGTGCACGTTGTGCTAGGAATTGAGCAAATAAAGAGAGTAAAAGTAAGCCTAAAGCGACAAATGCTACCCCTGCTCCGGCAAGCAGGCCTATTCCTATTGTTAGAAACAAAGGCATAAAAGGCGCATGTAAAAAGGTTTGCAATTGATGAGCAGGAATACTCATAAAACCAGGAATTCCCTGTCCAGCAATTGTCTTAATCTGAGCACGCTGTTCATTGGTAAACCAAGAGAGCTTAGCACGAGCTAAAGATTTGCCTAACTCAGCAAATAGGTCCCCAGCTAAACGTACACCCGTGAGGAAGCCAGCACGAGTGACCACCACTGTCACTAATATTGCTGCAATTGCACTGATGAGAACCCAACTTGGTGACCATTGATTGACAATTGCAAATGCCAATACGGTATATGCGGTTGCTTCAATTGCTGCAACGATGATCCATCCGATACCAACAATAATTAATTTTTGTTTTGCTGCACGAGGAAGCATCGAAAAAATCTGATCTTTATTTAATTTAGCAGGAGTATTCATAAAGATTTCCCTGAGTCAGTTGGGCCGTTAAGCACTAACCTGCTGTCGGCATGAGCAGCTAAGACAAGATCATGAGTGACCATGACGATGGTTTTATTCTGGTTTTTAGCTAAGTCGCTTAATTCCAATATTATTTTTGTCGCATTGGTCTGGTCGAGTGCGCTCGTTGGCTCGTCTAATAAAATAATAGGAGCTGAAGATAAAAACGCTCGCGCTATTCCTAGGCGCTGTTTTTCACCGCCTGAAAGTAAATTTGCATCTGCATTTAAATCTACTTTTAATTGGGCCTTGAGTAATGCCTGCTCAAGTTGTTCATCATTTGCATTAACGGCAGATAAGGACAAGTTTTCTCTTACTGTGGTCGGTAATACATCTCCACCTTGTGGAATAAACAAAACCTTTTCATGTCTTAGTTTTTCATGTAATTGCAAAATATCTGTTTTTGCTAATTGAACGATACCTTCTTGCAATACGGCTAACCCAGCAAGTGTTCGTAGCAATGTTGTTTTTCCAACTCCACTTGGCCCTGTAATTGCAGTAATTGAATTTTTTGGAAATGCATAACTTAATCGATCCAATACTTTTTGATTTTCGATTGCAAAGCTTGCATTAACTATTTCAAGTGTTACATCTTGCTCAATCTGTTGTAGATTGCCCGATGAGAGTACTGGCTCTTTTAAGAATGCAGATAAACGACTAGCTGCAGCTCGCCCAGCAGCGACATAATCAAGACCATGCCCTAAACGTAGTGAAGGTGTCACGATGGCCAAACTAAAGAAAAGTGTTGCAGCCAAGGTCATGCTGTCGTATTGATAAGCCACGAGATAGGCTATGGCAAAGGTTGCAACAGCTTGTAGTAATGCAGTGGCAACAGCAGCGAGTGTTGCGACTTTACTCACCCAAGACACCATATTTTGAGTGAAATTTTGTGCTGATTGAGTATAGGCTGTTAAAGCACCTGATTGTTGCCCATATATTCTATTATCACGAATGCCACGTGCATAATCATCAGCTGAACCAATAATATCTAACATGACCTGCATACGTGCAGCGCCATCCCGTTTTGATACATGGGGGACAATAATTAAATAATAAAGTGAAGCTATTGCACCAGGTAATAATACCCAAAGGGCCATCGGGCCAACCAACACAACTAATAAAACAATAGAAACTAAAGGAATTACAGCAAAAATCGCAATTTCCGACGGTAAATGCGCCACCATGTGATGTAAGGTTGCGATATCGTCTGAAACCAGTCGTTTTAAGTTTTGGTCACCCTGCTTTGATAGGGTTGTGGTCGGTAACCGAATTAAATGATGAGCAATTTGACGACGTAATCGTGCCGAAAATCCAGCCTCTGCATCATGCACTAACCATGAAGCTAGTGCTGCCAATGCCGCCCCGACTATCCAAAAAACCGCTGAAAAGATCACCCAATAAGAAGATAAATAACCTATCAACTGAATCATGCCCCACAGGGCAGTTAAAATGGCTAAACCAGAAAATACGGCAGCAAGCGTTCCTGCAAATAATTTAGGAAATGCTGGCTTGAGTGCAGGTGCCAAGGAAGAGTCTGTCATCAGATGAGATAACTTTAAATCAGACATGCTTATCTCTCTTTATATTCATAAAAAAAGCGGTACTTAAAATAAAATCTCGCTTCAATTGACCAGCAAGAATTGCCATTTCCGGCTTTAAAAAAGCATGAATAAGAAAATCATATAAAAAGTATTTTTTTAAAAACTTTAATTGCATCAAAAACTTCCTAACCACCCTATCAAAATATTTTTAGATCATTTTCTAGACTGTAAAAATTAATATGGATTTGTCTAAATCATTTTGGTTGATATGACTAAAAACCAACTGTACGTTTAGAGGCACCTTGTAAATCAAAAATAACGTCATCAATTAAGTTATCAATCTGACGTGTATCTCGGTGATGTGCCGTAGTAATTAAATGAGCCATATTTCCAGAGGTTGCCAGATAATGCTTTTTCCAGATGTGTTCAGAAGGACATGGAAATACCACAGTGATTGAATTCGGATTTCGCCAAGCAGGAATCCCAACGGCCTGAAAGCGATCAACCGCGTACTGGGCCATTTTGAGGCAATGTTGAATTCTCTGTCGTCTTTGTAAATTGGTTTGGCTACGTATTGCCGCCCACATCAACAAGACAGTATGGCCATTGCGAGAACCACTAATGGTTTGATCACGTGTAGAGATATAGTCAACATCTACTGATATACGCTCTACATTTTGGCGTTTGGCCACAACAATGCCACACGGAATTGGTGAACCAATCATTTTATGACCAGACACACAAATCGAGTCGATGCCATGAGCAAAGGAAAACGCTTGAGGATGATCAACAAAAGGTAAAATCATGCCACTTAAGGCAGCATCGGCATGAATATAATAATCTCGGCGCATGATTCCGATTTGCGCTAAGCGCTCTTGAATCATTTCAATATCATCAATTGCGCCCGTCATGGTCGTACCAATATTTGCAAAAATAATGGGATGACTTTCTTTATTGGTTTTTATTTTACGGATTAAATCATCATAGTCGATTTCACCATTATCCAACGATTCGATTACACAAGATTTCATCTGCAATAATTTGGCGATTTTTCCCACCGAATAATGCGTATCTTTTGAGTAATATAATGTGGAATCTGGAAATAGCTCACGCGCCAGATAGCAGCCAAACATATTACCTTCTGTGCCACCGTTGGTTACGTATCCCCAGCTTTCTTCAAAGGGAATTTGAAAAATTTCAGCAAAATACGCCATCACATCTTTTTCAAAATCAAAAGAATTCAATGCGTAATTGCTATAGTCTTTCCAATCACCACAATTATTAATAGAGAATTTGAAAAAACGGAATAAAGCGGAATAATCAAAATCTGCAGATTCAGGATATCCAATATTGAAATATTGATGTTTTAAACAGTAATTCCAGAATGTCTCTATTTTCTCTTGATCAGCAGGCGATAAAAGCATTTTTTTCTCCGTTAATATGACGATTACAAGTCGTCTAAGGAGTCGCTATCAAAGATATAAATTTTATGTAAAATTTAGCGACCAGGATTTGTCGTATGCCTTATGAGGCAACCCTCTACCCTGCAATCCGTTGCCGTGCATCAACCAATGACCACCAATTTGATAAAGTGGGTGTGCGTCCTAATTCCTCAAAACTAATATTGATTCCCTGCGCTTTGAGTTCCGAAGAAAACTGCATAATTCGTAATGAGTCCAGTCCATAAAGAATCAGGTTTTCTTCTGGATCTAATTCATCTTCTTCAATAAGCTGCTGGACCTTTTTCTCTAACCAAGGTCGTGTAATGCCTGTTGCCACCTGCCCCACTACAGATTCGGTATCCACAACTTGACCGCAACGTGAAGATACATATTTCAAAGCTAAGCGATGTTCTTCTTCTGAAAAATCGGCAACTGCATCCCCAACCAGAAAGGGTTGTATGTCGCTCATAAAAGCTTCAATTGCCGTAACCATACAACCGATATGAGCATAGACACCGCCAATAATGAGCTGATCACGATTCCAGTTTTGCATTCTTTCAAGCAAATCCGAACGTTTAAACGCGCTATAACGCCATTTCGTTAAGACAATGTCATGTTCAGCAGGAGAAAGTTGATCAATAATTTTTTGCTGATCGATTGTTGAGGCTGGCAAACCCGGCCCCCACATGGCATTCAGTAATGCACGATCTGCCGCTGGTTGTTCATAGGGCTGTGCTGTATAGACAACAGGAACATTGTTCCGATGTGCCCAACTTCTGAGTTGAATTAAATGATTAACAACCATTTTAATTAATTCACTTTCAGCATCGTAAAAATTTAAAAAGTAACGCTGCATATCATGAATTAATAAAACTGCTCGAGAAGGATCTAACTGCCAGTCTGTTTTATTATTTGGATAACTCTCTCGTTTGGGCATGAGATAAGTAGAAATTTTTGAAATAGCCATATGCTGCTCAATATTTATTAAGATGTTGTAGATGTATTTAAAATGCTGCGAAGTTGTTTTTTGTCCACCTTACCGACTGCAGTCAGTGGCAAACTTTCGATTAATTTGATCTGGTCTGGAAGTTTGTATTGTGCAATACCCAACTCCATGAGATGGCGTCTGAGCACAACAGCTTTAAGTTCAGGATTCCGAGAAACAATAAAGGCACAACTCTTTTCACCGAATTGTTCATCAACAATTGCGACCAAAGCTGCGTGCATAACTTCTGGATGCAAAAGAATAAGTTTTTCTATTTCTTCCGAAGCAATCTTTTCACCACCACGATTAATCTGGTCTTTAATTCTTCCTACTACACGTAAATTACCATCCGAAGTACGCTGTACGAGATCGCCCGAATAGTAATAGTTGTCCTCATCAAAAACCTGTGAATTATGTTCAGGGCTTTGGTAATAACCACAAAAGGTATAAGGCCCCCGAGTCGCAAGCATTCCTATTTCACCTTCTGGAACTTCCCTATACTGCTCATCTACAATTTTGATTTCATCATCAGAACTGATAGGACGCCCTTGTGTCGTAAAGATTTGCTCATCGGAGTCATCGAGTCTGGTGTAATTGACCAAGCCTTCGGCCATTCCAAATACTTGTTGTAATTTACAATTGAGGACTTCAGGAACTTGACGGGCTAAAGATTCAGGAAAACTTGCTCCCCCCACTTGAAGCAACTTTAAAGACTGGATTTGATCTTTATATTGAGCTGCTTTTTCTAGCCACATAATGACAGCACTCGGCACTAAAGATGCCATATTGACTTGATGTCTTTGAATAATAGAAAAACAATTGAGCGGTTCAGGATTTGGTGCCATCACAACACATCCACCTGCATGTAAAACACCTAATGCACCGGGTGAACTCAACATAAAGTTATGAGGTGCTGGCAGAGCACACAATAACCGGGTATTTGAGTTTAAACCGCAAATCTCGGCACTGGCCCGCACACTATAGTCATAGTCATTATGCGTGCGTGGAATAAGTTTTGGTGTTCCCGTACTTCCACCTGACAGTTGAAAGAAAGCAACTTCATCAGCAGGTGTAGATGAAAAATCGACCAAGGTCTCTGCTGGTGTTTCAATCCAGTCTAATAGTCCGAAATCGGTAGCTTGATGATTGAGCATCAAAATAATTTCAGGAATTAAATTTACTTCATGAAGTGAGTCAATAAATTGATTATTGCTAAAGACTTCATGCTGACGCGAACCAATTAAAAGCTTAGGTTGAATCTGTTTAATAAAGGCATTTAGTTCATATTGACGATGACTATATAGCGCATTGAGCACAACCACGCCTGCCTTAAGCAAGGCAAAAAAGACAATATAAAACTCTGCAACATTGGGAAGCTGTACTAAAGCTGTATCACCCTTGCCCAAGCCTTTTTCAGCTAGTCGAGAAGCTAAATTTGTTGATAGCTGGTCCAGCCCAATATAACTCAACTGACGCTCACCACAAATAATTGCCGGCGAATGCGGATGCGATTGAACCCCTACCGTTAAAATGCGCGTCAAAGGTTGATCAATCCAATAACCTTTATTTCGATAGTGTTGCGCTCTCTCTGGAGACCAGCGAACAAACTCAATCAACTGTTTTTTCATGACATTCTAAATATTCAATTTAATTTAATGGTTATCAAGCTATTGATTCTTCTTAAATTTTCTTACATATCGGCATAAATATTTAATTTGAATACCGACAAAAGAAAACTCTTAAGACGGACAAGCTATATATTCACAGCAAATTGGAAATGATTAACAAATGCAACTGGTAATCATTTTCATTTGTTTGTATGATGCTGAAACAAGATTAATTTGTCAACCGAGTTATCGTTCAATGTGTGAATTAACTTCGATGCAAGCGGCCTGCTGGTTTGGTCGCTCTGGCAACGCAACTTTAGGTGGGGTTGCTGCCCACCTCTATGCAGAATTTGACGGTCAATTTATTGATCTACAAAAATTACATTTAGCACTTCAACGACTTTATAAAGAACACTCTATTTTGAGGTTAAGTTTGAGTGCCGATGGCATCGCAAACATCATGGCTGAGAAGGCTCAACAGATATTAGAAGTCGATGATTTTTCAAAGTTTAGTGATCATCAAATTGAGCAAATGCTCATGCAAAAACGTGAGCAATGGACCCATCAAAAACTTGATTTAAGTCAGGGTCAAACTGCAAGATTTTCTGTAAGTGTTCTTAAAAATAATATTTTCCGTTTTCATGTAGATACGGACATGATTGCTATAGATCCGTCCAGTTTTTTGAACTTGATGGAAGATCTTTCTTTGTTTTATGAAGACCCAGAAATATCATTCTCCCGTCCGCCTAATTTTTTTGACTGGTATCAAAAAATACGGACGGACCCTGACCTAAAAAAATTAAACCAACGAGACCGCTTATGGTGGAAACAACGTCTGCCTCATATTAGCCCTGCTCCGTCTCTACCTTTCATTCATCAAGAATTCAAAACAGCAAAAAGTGATCGTTTAAGTACATGGTTATCGCCGGAAGAACGAAAAGCATTACAACAACTTGCTAGAGAACAACACATTACTGTGACTAACCTGATATTAGGTTTATTTGCCTATACACTTGGTCATGCAACCAAAGATCACAGCTTCCGATTGAATATTCCTACTTTTTGGCGCGAACCGGTTTTAAAAAATGTCGAAGGCTCTATTGGTGATTTTGCTAATTTAGTCATCCTTGATGTCGATATGAAAGGAATAACTACCTTAGCTGCATTCTGCAAACAAATAGCAAATCAAATGCTTGAGTTATTAGAGCATTCACATTATTCGGGTGTGAATGTTCTACGTGATCTGTCTCGTTATCATGGTAGTGCACAGATTGCTCCCGTGGTATTTACAGCAGCACTCAACTTAGAAAATGATAATTTGCTTTCTGAACGTGTCCTTCGCGTTTTTGGCTCAATGAATTGGGTCATTTCACAAGGGCCACAAGTTGCACTTGATGCACAAGTTGCTCATGTAGATGACGGTATTTTAGTTAATTGGGACATACGTTTAGATGCTCTACCCAAAGAATGGACCACAAATTTATTTGAATCTTTCATTCATTTACTTAAAAATCTTGCCGCACATCCTGAGCAACTTAATACACAAATTATAAGCCCAGCACAAAATACCTCGTCAGATCGTACGTCCCAAAAACCATTAAATGCATTACAACAAGCCTACCTATTAGGCCGAACTCAAGCCCTTCCTTTAGGTGGTGTTGCCATGCAAGAGTTTAGGCAGTATCACGGCAAAATGGATCTTGTTTTATTAAAACAACGATTGACAGAAATGGTACGTCGGCATGACAGCTTACGAACTTATATTGATAAAAATAGATTAGTACAATATGTAAGCGATCAAGTGAGTGTCAATTTAAAAGAAATAGACCTAATTACATGGGAACCTGAACGTGCTTCTCACCACATCGAGTCCTATAAAAATAGTTATACGCATGAGCTATTTGATTTAAATCAGCCGCCTTGGAATATCACTGTATTTTTATTAAAAAATAATCTATTAACAATTTTTGTCCGCTTTGATGCATTAATTTTAGATGGCCGATCTATAGCTTCACTTATGTTAGAACTATTCGATGGACAACAACATGATATCCAAAAACAAATAGAAGAAAATGAAGCTGAGAATAGCGTATCTGTTCATCAGGCAGATATGGCTTACTGGGAAAGAAAATTTTCTAAATTATCGTCTATTCCAGCACTTCCTTGGAAAACACCCTTACAACATTTACCGACTTCACTTTACCAACGTAACAGTCTAATTATAGAAAAAGATCAATTTAAACAGTTGTCTAAAATTGGAGCGAAACATTCACTGTTTAAAAACTCAGTCATCATGGCGATTATTTTGGAAGTGCTATCTCATTGGAGCACTGACAAATCTCTATGCGTTGCTGTTCCTACACTTCCTCTCTATGCCGGACCATTTTCCAATAGTTCTACGTTTATTGCTGTTGAGTGGAAAACCTCACATCAATTTGCTGAACAAGCAAACCGCTTGCAAACGGAAGTTTTAGAGGGTTTACAGCATCTTTCATTTTCAGGCGTTGATCTCGCTCGACTATTATTTGAAAAAGTTGGCACTGCTCCAGTATTGCCGATTGTAATTACAAATGGTTTGTCATGGCCTGTATTATCTGAATCTCATCCTATTCAGCAACTAGATGGCCTTACTCAAACACCTCAAGTTGCAATTGATATTCGCTTTAGCACAAGAAATGACGGCGCTTTAATTTTCGATATTGATTATGCTCAAGAAGCATTTCCTCCCCATATGATTGAGGATTTCTTGGACGCGCTACAATTGGCAATCAAACAAATTATTGGTTCAGAAATATTCAGTTTTGATCTCAGTAATTTTTTCAGTGAGCTTCAAAATAAACGACTATATTTTAAGAATAACGAGTTCGATCATTCATCTATACCACTTGAAAATAATGCTAAACAGCAAAATCAACTACTCGATATTTATTTAGAAGTGATAGGCCACACACCAAATAAGGAAGTGGACAGTTCAACTCATTTTACTCATCTCGGGCTGCGTCCACATCATTTAAAGGTCGTTTCAAAACGTATTAATGAAACATACGCGATTCAGCTCTCACCTGTTCAACTTATTCAATGTCGCAATATTGCTGATGTAGAGAAATTACTAACACCACATTAATTCGTATTTTTAACTTTCATCATTTTGGAAACAGATAAAGTATAAACATGAAAAAAATAGATATTACCGGAATTGGTATTGGGCCATTCAACTTAGGTTTAGCTGCTCTTTTGTCTCATCATCCCGAAATCAAAAGTGTATTTTTAGAACGCAAACCAGAATTTCGATGGCATGAAGGACTGCTATTGCAAGGCACGACATTACAAGTTCCTTTCTTTGCCGACTTGGTTACAATGGCCAATCCTTGCCATCCCTTAGGCTATATTAATTATTTACATCAACATGATCGCTTACATCAGTTTTATTATTACGACAGTTTTTTAATTCCACGCCGTGAATACGACCATTATTGCCGTTGGGCTTCAAAACAATTAACTGATTGTCGATTTGGAGAAAACGTAAGTCATGTGGAATATGACGCCAAGCTCGATAAATTTATTATAGAAAGTGAATCAGCCTCGGGCGAAAAACAAAAATATATAAGCCAAAATCTGGCGATTGGTATTGGGACTAAACCTCGCATTCCTACATGGCTAGAAACATGCAAACACCCTTTGGTAAAACATTCTGCGGAGTTTGCAAAAATTCAGGAACAACTCAAGCAATGTAAACAGGTCACGGTTATTGGTTCGGGCCAAAGTGCAGCAGAATGCGTACTTGCTTTATTTAATTCACTTACCCCAGAACAAGTAAAAGCAGGCGCATCTATTCGTTGGATCACACGTTCTGCCGGCTTTCACCCAATGGAATATTCTAAACTTGGGCAAGAATGTTTTACCCCTGCATATATGCAATATTTCCAAAGCCTGCCTAGAGATAAACGTCGTGACATTGCTGCTAGTCAGGGCCTGATCTATAAAGGGATTAGCTTCTCAACCATTGGTGATATATATGATGTTCTTTATGAGCGTTCAGTGGCTGGTGAGAAATCCGGTTTAAGTCTATACACAAGCTGCGAAGTTGAATCGGTTGAACAACTTGAATCGGGTTCTCTGCGTTTAACCTGTTTGCACACCCAACTCGATCAACGTTGCGAATTAGAAACTGATGCCCTTGTCGCAGCTACAGGCTATGTTCATGATTGGCCTGAATGGTTCCAAAATATGAAAGGTTCTATTTTAGCTGTTGATGATAAAAATGATTGTATTGTTCAAGAAGACTTTACGGCTTTACGTTGTGATCAAGGACAAGGTCGAATTTTCATTCAAAATGCCGAGATTTTTCAGCAAGGTGTAGGTTCTCCTGACTTAGGAATCGGAGCAACCCGAAACTCAGTAATTATTAATCAATTACTGGGGCGTAATGCTTATCGAATTCCTAAACAGTCTTCTTTCCAGCACTATGGTTTACCAAAATAAAAACGCTTAATAAAAAACTGCCAAATCAAATTTGGCAGTTTTTTTATATGTTCTTTTTAGATCAAATTAAAAATCAATTGTGGCAGATAATAAATAAGTACGTGGTGCACCAAGCATTAAATTTGTAAATTGAGGCATTGACCAATATGACTTATTGGTGAGGTTATCAATATTCCCGCGAATAGTGACAGGAAATTGAGCTATTTTCGTATTATAACGTGCGCCAATTCCGTACACTTCACGTCCAGGTACTGAAGTTGAGTTATCATTATAAATATATTGTTTAGACGCAGCTGTCGCATTGGCAGTCAAAGTTAAGCCAGGGATATACGACACATCACCTTCAATACCAAGCTTAGCTTGCACTTTTGGAACACCGGCAACAACATTTCCTAACTCGCTTTCAATTCTGGTTTTTGTAATTTTAGGATCAATATAAGTTAATCCTCCCATTACACGAATACTGTCAACAGGTGAACCATAAAAGCCCCATTCAATTCCGCGATTACGTTGTTCTCCATCAGCGCCATAAATAGATTTGATTTTTTCATCGGTACTTTTAATTACATACGAATTTCTAGATTTGATCTGAAATACACTAAACGTATTGGTGAAGTTACCGCTGTCAATTTTAATTCCGGTTTCCATCTGTTTAGTTTTAAAAGGAGAAAATATTTGCCCCTCATTTTCGTAGTTTTGTCCGGTAGGTACGGTTCCCCCTGAGCTTAATCCTTCAATATAGTTTGCATATAATGAAACATGATCATTTGCTTTTACCAAAATTGCAGCTGCAGGTGTAATAGCGTTTTTATCATAACGACCGTTAATATTTCGGACGCCCTGCCCATTTAAACTTTCGGTGACAATATTTTGATAACGCAGTCCCAAGGTTAATTGGACTTGATCTTGAAGAACCGACATCGTATCGGCTAAACCAACACTTGTTAAATTTTCTTTATTACTAAAAATAGGTGCAATAGGAACGCGATTCGGTTTACTGCCCCAATTCGGATTATAAATATTAGTTACACGATCTCCCTCAGGAAATCCTTGTCTAATACCAGCTTCGTCATCCGTTTCGCGGTAATGTGTTGCATTTAATGCCAGAGCATGTTTTACAGCACCTGTATCAAATTTACCACGTAAACCCACTTCAGCAGATTTACGTTCATATTTGAAACCTAAATGTGCAATATTGAATTTTATATCTCCCGCTTCGTTTTGTATTTCAGTTTGAGCAGCCCCCAAAGTTTTATTTTCTGTTTTCCTCATCCCCGCCGTTGCATACGCCATCCATTTATCATTTAAGTCATATTCGCCTCGAATCATACCTCCCGTATCACGCGTGTTATAGGCCGTCCACGTTGGATTCAATAAAGTATCGGGGTTTGGCGCTTTGGGTAAATTGACACCTGGTAAAATGGTTAAACCACGATTTATACCGTCAGCATGGTCACGGCTAGTATATAAATCGGCTGAAAGTCGTGCATTGTCGCCTTTCCAATCTAAACCAAGTGAAAATAGATGAGTGGTTTTTTCCTGCTCTTTAATCGGTCCTTCACCATCTCGATATACACTGTTGAACCGCACACCAAACTCTTTGTTTTCACCAAAACGGCGTCCAATATCCAGATGGCCTCCGAATTGTGAATCCGACATATACGTCGTTGTAAAACGAGTTAAGGGATAATCTCCTGCACGTTTCGGAACCAAGTTAACTGTTCCCCCTAAAGTTGAACCTGGAGGCATTCCGTTTAACATTGCTGAAGGGCCTTTTAACACGTCAATACGTTCAAACATTTCCGGTGAAGCGCGGTATAAAGGAGCAATACCATATAATCCGCCCATAGAAGTATCGCGGCCAGCAGCCACAGAACTTGATCTAAATCCACGAATAGCATAACTTTCTGCAATTACGCCGTAAGCGCCAGTTGAAAAAATAGATGGATCCGTTTTTGCAATCACATCAGTGATATCTTTCGCTTGCTGATCTGCAATATATTTTTCTGTATACGCAATGGTATTAAACGGGGTTTCCATAGCGGTTTTATTACCTAAAAAGCCAACTGAGCTTTTTGACGAAACTTGCCCACCTGCATAAGTATCATCTTGTTCAGCTTTTACGGTAATTGCGGGTAAAGCTGCTACATTTGTTTGAGCATTTTGTTGTTCTAGAGTTTTTGTTGAATTATCAATAACAGCAGCATAGGTATTTGATGCACATAGAACAAATACAGTGCCTAATGCATAGCCTAATCGAAGGGCCATTTGTGCAGATGCAATACCATTTAATACAAAAGAACGGTGATTAATTCTTTGATCATTCCCACTTTTAAAATTACGGTTATCGCTAACGTTGTTCATTGAAAGACCTTTAATGTTGTGATTCATTTTTTATTAACTATCTGCTTAAAATACAAAGCAAAATAGTGAAAATTTATGCTGTAAAATTTGATTAAGTGATGTGCCTAAAAATTTATTGATAG
Organism: Acinetobacter sp. 742879; assembly: GCF_000588535.1. NCBI lineage: Bacteria > Pseudomonadati > Pseudomonadota > Gammaproteobacteria > Moraxellales > Moraxellaceae > Acinetobacter > Acinetobacter sp. 742879. Next base: position 325,336 of record NZ_JFYC01000003.1, read on the forward strand.
CCTTTTTTCACATCTTCCATCACTATTTTGAGCGAGGTTGGGCTTGCAGCCGTGGTATACCAGGCATCAGCATCGACAAAAATGACACGACCGTTTTTCCACGCTTTGGTTTGACGTAATAATGGATTTTCAACACTGGCGGCATTAATTTTTGAGCGATGTTCCATCACAGCAGTTCGGTCCACGATATAGAGAATATCTGGGTCCGCTTTTTTGATGAATTCACTCGAAATTGGTTGTCCATGTAGACTTGTATCCATCACACCACTTGCAGGCTTTACTCCAAAAGCATTAAAAATAAAGCCATAGCGTGACTGAATACCAAAATTACTAAATGCCCCATTGTTATGAAGAACGACTAACGCTCTTTCTGGGCGATTGGCCGTTACGGCTT